>JBAUHR010001064.1:0-5473 GCA_049680385.1 Rubripirellula sp.
CCTACCGCCAGCTCGATTTTGCTTCACGGCGAATGTTCCTTCTTCTACAAAAGATGTTTCACCGTATTGAGTCAACGCCACGACTTGAACTGCGGTCTTTAGGAATCGAAACACTTGGCTTTAACGACGGGCTGGCCACGAAGGAAATCAAACAGAAACTCATTCGCGTAAGCGAAACCCTTCTGGACCTGAAGGCAATCCAACTGCCCATCGGTTGCAAGACTGTTCGCGACCTCTTTCAAAAAGAGAGCAAGGGGATCTTCACGGTCATGTTTCATCGTGGGAGTTACTTTGACGGCAAACCTTATCGAACGGTATTCACCGCCGAAGATTCACCGCTTTTTGATCCACTGGAGCGAATCGGATTCGATGCAGCGACCATCAAGCGGCTGCTCAGTCAATACAAACCGAGCCTGATTCAGCAATGGTCAGACATTACATTGAGTGCAGTCGAACAGAAACGAATCAATCAATCGCCGGAGGCGTTCTTTTCCTATCACGTCAAACTAGCCAGCCAACAAAAGACAACGCCGCCCGACTGGTGGCGGGAACTACGTTGTCAAGAATTCACACAGCAACGTGCGAATCAAAGCGAAGAAGGGGACGACAACAAAGCGTTCTACGAGTTCTTGGCGCAAGAAGGTCGCGAGGCATTCGAGCGAGTGATGAACAAATTGTTCACGAGTCTTCGTGACGCAGGACAAACCGAAGCCGAGGCACGAGACAATGCTCGTTATACGGCACGAGTCAACATGCAGCGAACGTTTCGTGAGAAGACTGGCACTCAATCAACCAGCGGAATGACGAACGCCGCTGATTTACTTAAACGGTGGCAACAATAATGACTACAACGTACCGCACTTGGCGTCACCTTTTTTACTTAGTGCCCCCGTACCTGTCGTCACCTTTTCGAGGTTCACTGCCGCACTTGGCGCCACCTTTTTCTAAGCGATCGTCTTTCGTTCTTCGCTTCATGAAAGCCAATAATCATGATTTGCAAATACAACGTTGCTACGCCAAAGAACCTGTACAAAGAATTTGTTATCAAAGGGCGGGTGGAACCCGCTATTGATTAAATAAATTTACTGGCTTGTTTTCTGGATTTCATCAGTCGATCGACACGACTGAACACCACAAAAAGGAAACAATAACTCGATCATTGAATGACACGTCGGGTGCAATGCAAGCGTGCCAGCTTTCGTGTCAGGTTTCGCGGCAGGGGACTGCACGCTCATCTTGGCTTAGAAAAGCCGCTCTCGGTCACCACTGTGAGGGCTCCGCATCGACGTCCTTCGTCCGCGATCCCAGGCGGCTACTCGACTATCGCGGACGGAGCCACGGCGAAACCGCCTGGGATCGCTGACACTCGCTTCGCTCGGTCCTCGATGCGTCGCCGCACACCACTTCACCAGCGGCAAAGCCGCCGCCAATCGCCGGACGAAGTCCAGCTACCGCCATGACACCTCTCTCCACATACTCCAAAATGCGACGCTAACGCGTCACTCTGCGTTGATCGCTATCGCGACGACTTTCACCACGCTGGAGAGAATCGCGGAGCTTCCACGCCCGTAAAACGGCGTTTTTCTTCAATTGGTGACTATCGCACCTATAGCCATCTCCGAATCGGCTATGCCGAAAGCGTCTCGCGGATTGCTGCCCATTCTTCGTCCGTCAGATCTTCGGGCTGACGCCCTCGCATCATTCCGTCGTGGGTGTTGCTCGTGAATCCAAGCCGTGTTTGCACACCGGCTTCCGATAATCGCCACAACAATTCCTTGAATCCGGCTTCGCCTTCTTCATCACAGTCAGGCAAGAGCAATGCTCGGTTGCCGCCCGCATTCTTCGCGAAACGAACCAGTTTTTCAACTTGATGATCGGTCGCCTTGTTGCTCCCTAAACCTACGGCGGCAACCTCCAGGTTTTCCATTCGTAGTACTTCATTTTGGCCTTCGGTGATGACCACACCGAATTTACGCAACGATTCTTGAACGTAGGGTTCTTGCAGTCGGTCGGCATGTCCGCCGTACAACTCCAGTCCACGTTTGTAGCCCGATACATACCGGTGCTTGTTGGGTTTTTTGCCTTCCGGCTTTCCATCGCGAAGCCACTTCGTCCATTTTGCATCAAACGTTAGGTCGCGTCCCGAATAGCTGACCACTTCGCCACGCTCGTTTCGGTGCGTATAGACGAGATAGTTCTTGCGGAACAGGCTTCGCCCGTTCCCTGGAATCCAGCCCAGTCCCCACGTTTTCATTTGCTCCGGTGTCAGCCATGGTCGATTGCGAACGTATTGGGCTGCATCAGGACTCATTTCAGCCACGTCCACGACGAGGTCTTCATTCAGATTGGCAAGCTCCCGTGCAGCCTCCTTTTCATGGCGGCTCATCGGCACGTTAATCTCCTTCGCTACCGATGTCGACTCTGGTGCTGAGGTTGCGACCGACTTCGCGGGACGGTTACGGGGCACTTCGTCGGCTAGGCCGTTGATCTCTCGCAGTTTTGCGACGGCATCCTTGAACTCTTGTCCGCGAAGTCGCCCGCCCGCTGGAGGCTGGTGTGACTCTAGGCCGCTTATGAGCGTCAGTACGTTCCCCGACGTTTCGCAAACGTGGCAAAAAAGTCGTTTCGCTGCGTGCATTTGCACGGAGAGATTTCCGTACTTACTGTCGCTACAAGTTTCGTTAAAAACGCATTTCATGCGGTGTTCACGGGCACCCGCAGCAGGCAGCGGTAGCCCGTAATGCGACAGTACAAGTTCAAGCGGTGTTTGAGCGATTAGATCGTCAATGTCGCTCATATATGAAGAAGGTTTTCGAGAGTTCATGCAAGGGAAAAGGGGAGTGATTTGTCGCTGTGTATGGTACGCTCACTCGCACTTGATGGCAAAACAAAACAGCACTGCGTTGACGGCCCGCGATCTAGAGATTCTTACGAGTCTTGATCGGATTCCGATGACACCACGACAGCTTAAAGTCGTTAGTGAATCGTTTCGCCTGCCATTTTCCGACGAGGCATTGGTTCGCCGCCGACTCGGTCGCTTGAAAGACGCTGGCTTTACACAAGCGTTCCCGTATTCGTTGGTCAGTGAGGGGCGAGCCCCAAAGTATTGGAAGCTTACTCGAACAGGCTATCGGATTATCTATGGATCAGATGCCGTGCTTCCTGGACGTCGATACTTTTCGGAGGTCTCCGCTGGCCATCACGTTCACACTCATTCGCTTGCTTCGATGGTGGCTCATCTTGCGGCTTCAGCGGCACGGCACAACATTGAGATGGACCAGTACGCTCGTGAAAACTCGATCAAATTCCAGTCAGGTCAATCACACGTTAGCCCCGACGGAGCTTTTCGTTTGTTGCATCGAAACGAGTCCAGCCGTCCGTTTTCCTTTGTCATCGAATTGGACAATGGCAGTGAGCGCGTCCGGAGCAACAAAGATATTGAATCGATACAACGCAAGATTCAGACCTACGATCATCACCAGTCCCGCTACAAGCGAGATGACCCAGCTCGCTATTTGGTTCTCTTCGTAACGACGCGAAGTGAGAGGCGTTTGGAACACGTTTTGTCGACTTGCAGCGGTCTCATTCGCAACCCCGATCGCACACTGTTCCTCGGAGTTACTCTGACGGGCCTGCTTGCGGTTGATCCGTTTTCTGAGCCAATACTACGAAGCAACAACGGACTTCGCCGCACACTGATACCTGTCTAGATAACACTCGTCAACTCCATAGTTTCGCGTCTGCTGCATCGGTCGCAGGGACCGATGCGAGTAAGATGGTTCCGTTGGATACTGAAGTTTGTCCAACTTCGGTATCGAAGGGCAGGCGTCAACCTGCGTAGGTGTTCACGACCTACGCGAGTTAGCAACGCGGCTAATCCGCCTCGGCCGATACAACTTCCTCGACTTGTCGAGTTCCCCAAAGTGTTTCCTCTATGCTCACGCAACGGCGATAGCCCCGTCATTTTCGGTCGTGCTCGCCAGAGCAAATTGGCAGCTTTATCCGTCTTTGGTTCCAGGTGCTGACTGATTGAGCACAAAAGCGATCGCCTTGTCCTTCTGAGAGAGCGTTGGCTTCAAGTCAAGAAACTCAATCAATCTATCAACCGCTTCGGCTGGATTCTCTCTTGTCGCATAGAAGTCGAGTCTGCAAACTCGATCTTCTAAACCGGCTAAGAAAGTTTCACGATGTGCAATCAAAGTATCGACGAGTCGGTCACATGAGTTTTCTGCCCAGCCCCAGTCTCTTCTCAGTAATGATGCTTTGCAATCTTCGAGCGGTCGGTCAACGACAACGTATCTAGGGCAATTCCAAGCAATTTCAAGATCTCTTCCAAGCATGCAAAGGATTGGGTGCTTACCACCAACAAGCGGGTTTGCTGAGTCAATCGACTCACACCGTTGCACTGCCCATTGACGCAGCCGAACTTGTCGGTCGTCAATCTTCATTGAGGGAACGAGCCACGGTTCCGTATAAGCGGCGCAACAGACAGCACGAAGTCCCGCCGCTTCAAAATGTCCTTGCCAGTTTGTCTGATCTTTCGCATTCAGATTTTCGCCCATATTCACACCAAGATGGTGCAGGAGCCCAGAGATACAGCTCGTCCCACCGGAGTAACTACCCAGCACAGCCACCATAGGGAGTGCGATCGTTGGATAAATTATCTGTTTTGAACTCTTGAATTCTCGCTCAGGAAGTTCACTTCCATTGATATTGCTTAATCCCTCTCGCTGTCCAACCAGCCAACGGTCAGGAACGTAAATGCCGGGGTGCATTTGTTTGTGGAATTCACCTAGATGGTGATCCACGTGATGCAAGGCCGTCCAGTTACTGACGTCCGTCAAATGATTGTATAGTTTGGTCATCATCTCGCGACCACGATACCCATAGGCGTGATTTCGATTGACGTTGAATGGTCGATAAACGTGCTCGTTGACTGGAAAAGGCGTGCCCTTGATTGACTCGATATGCTGGCCACCGAGGTAAACCAACGCCCAATCGTCAGGCAAGTGACTCGAAAAACGCATCGCCCGTTTAGAAAACTCCGGCAAGAAATGGGCATCATCTTCAAGCACGAGTGCAGATTCAACTCCTTCGTTGAGGCATGATTCCAACGCGGCGAGGTGCGACCGGTAGCATCCCCATGCACCCGATCCACCGTTCCACCAATCGGGACACGGAACATTCTCGCCATCGATTGCTTCAAACCGCTCGGGTTTTGCAAACGGCCAATCAGCAGGAATTGATTCGAGGAATCGCTGCCAGCGATCTGTCCTGCGTCGCAAATTTACGACAAAAACTCGCTCAAACATAAAAATTTAATCCAATATTTTTGGCGGAAAACCAAACGGACTTAGGCTACATCAAAAGTTCTTCTAGTCAAAACGCTAAAACCGAACTGAATTTTAGTTGCATCGCGCAGTTCGGACCGCTACGTTAATCTCCGATCAATTCTTTGGGGGGGCAGCGATCA
>JBAUHR010001065.1:0-4200 GCA_049680385.1 Rubripirellula sp.
ATCTTGCCCGTTTGCGATCGCAATCGACGGTAATCAAGCGGCTGAGTTTTTGATTCCCGAATTAGCCATTCCTGGCGGACAGACGCCCGTGATTCAATCGCAAGTGTGGGTTCCTCATTGCAACGCAGCAATCTTGATGATTTCCGGAGGCGACAAGGACACCTGGCCGCGTGACGGAAACCGGCCTGTGTACTTTTGGATTTCGCTAGAGACAGGCAAAGTTGTACGTTTCCCAATGGGATGGGACCTGAGTCACTTTTCCGCTGACCAACGAGTCGCAGTATTTGGCGCGACCATCGAGGAACGATTTGCACCACGACCACGACGTGCCATTTCGATGGTCAGCGGCGAAGCAATCGCCAATCCATCAAACAAAACGACTGACCCGTACGTTGACTTTCACTGGACAAATACCCAATCAGTCCAGCCCGTGATTGAGCGTGACGATGAAGCCACGTTTGGGAGTCGTCTAACGGGAATCACGACTGGCGGGACGGTGCATGATCTGCCCGAACCGCTGTCGCCGGAAAGCCGGCTGTTGACGGCTAAACATCGCGGCGATGCCGTGGGAATGCGTATCAGCAAAGGCAGTCAGTACCTACGCTTGCCCTGCGATTATTCGGTGCTATCGATCGCCAGTGAAAACCGCCATGTGACGATTGCGAAAAATGTGATCGACTTTACGTTGCTGGATCAAGGTCGCAGTGTGGTGGTCGTATCGCCAACGGAAACTCAGCCGTCCTTGGCCGAGGCTTGGTTGCTGTCGCTTGACGGAACGAAGCGTCAGGATCTGCTCGATCGTGTCGAACAACCGCTCCCGTTACCGGAACCGTTGGCGGATAAATCGTACCTCCGCGATCGACGGGTCGTTCAGATGATTCCCGGATTCGGCACTGGACCGGCCACGGTGCTGTGCTTATTCACTCATGATCGTTGGGACATGCGATCAGTCCGCAATCCAAGTGACGAACCAATCGCCCCGCTATTCTGGCGTCGCGCATTGTTGGTTGATTCGACCGGCAAGCGAAAGCTGCTTGATGGCTTTCGCGATCGAGAGTGCCCCGAGTTCTTTTGGCTGCACAATTCGGGACGCTTGCTGACAGGCACATCGCGATACCGCAATGAAAACGGTCAAGGAATTCGGCGGATCGAAATCAGCGAATACCGGCTGAGCGATTGAGAAGTCGGAATGTGCCGAGAAGATTGACTGTCTGCGACACAAATCAGGCTGGCAGCCTGAGATAAGGAAAAGCGTTGTTGATCACTCTGGGACGGCGACGACTTCGTGGCCGGCGCGAGTCGAAAGGTCTTGCCATAGTTCGCGGTCGATGGAATCGTTGAACGTCTTGACGGATCCGTCCAGCATGCCGACCGTCACGCTGCCGAGGTGGTAACTGCGCGAGGTGACTGCGGCGTACGTTCGTGGGATCGGTGATCCGGACGATTTGCCTTCGCGAAAGTTCGTGAAGTCAACGTCGTATTCGACGCCGGACTCAGTACACAGGATTTTCTTGTTCGGCGTGAACGTCGTCGTGAATCCGGCTTGGTGAACCCGTCCGTCGACCCATTCGGTGTGCCCGGTATTGTTTTTGAAAGATCCGGCTAACGCACAGATGTCGGACTCGATCTGCGGCATGTTCATGTCACCGGCGACCGATGCATCCCGGTAATACGGGTTCCACGCTTTGACTTCGGCAAACGCAAGCGTGTTGCTCAAACCGTCCAAGCAGTCACGAAACGCTCGCGGGCGGCCCGGCGTGAACATGCCTTCGCCAACCGTTTGGTCGTTGGCGTCGTAAACGAACCAAGTCCCGCCGTTGTAGGCATAGCTAAGTGGGTAGTGCTCGGGGCCGTCGGTTCCATAACGTGGCGAGTCGTTGACTTCGCTTGGACACTGATACGTCGGAACTCGGAAACTTGAAACGGGAACATCGGCACCGTCAACATGAAGGGTCGCGTTGCCGTATCCATCCGCATAATTAACTGCCGACGATAAAGCCATCGCCTCGATGAATGGCAGAAGTCGCGCCTGGGCGGACCAGCCGTCACCCGACACTGCTGGTTTCGACCAAGCGGCGGGCAGCTTCTTATTCGCCGACTCGTAATTGTGGACCGCCAACACGATCTGCTTCATGTTGTTTTGGCAGCTCATTCGCCGCGCCGCCTCGCGGGCAGCTTGCACGGCCGGCAACAACAACCCGACCAGCACCCCAATGATCGCGATCACGACCAGCAGTTCGACCAGGGTAAAAGCATGACGTGAAAGGGAACGCATCGCTGGAAACTCCGTGTAAATCTGCATTCGCAAGAACCTCTGCTATTGAGAATCAATCGCAACAAGGCCAGTTCTACACAAGATTCCGATTAAACACAATGAGCACAGTGAAAAATCGAAAGAATCGCTTTACGCGGGATTTCCCTGCAACCACAGCTCGACGGCGATTCGGTTGGACTCAAACGCCATGTTGCCCAGATGTTCAGCTTCCGGACGAACCCAAATGTGTTGATCCAGTTCGTCCGCAGCGAGCGAGAGGTCCGCTAACGAATCAACACGGCATTCAAAAAAGAAGTCCACCACGGGCGCGACCATGCCTCGGTAGGCATATTGATTAGGCCGCGACATCAGATACCGAGCCTGACGCACTCTTAGGCTCGTTTCCTCGAACACTTCCCGGGCCAGCGCCTCTTCGACGCTTTCGTCGCGATCGACAAACCCGCCCGGCAGACCCCATTTGCCGCGACCCGGGTTCCGAGCTCGGCGGACGAACAAAAGTTCATTCTGCTGATTGACGATCAGTCCACCAACGGCGGCGACAGGACCAAAGAACAACGTCGCCTCGCACGATGAACAGTGGAACGGAATCGATCCAAGGTCACCGTTTTCGATGCCGCAACGAGGGCAAAACGCGTACGCGGCTTCGACGGGAACGTCACTCATCCATTCACACCAGGGGTTACCGAATCAGACTCATGTAAAAACTAAACATGCGTTCGTCGTCAGTATCAGCTTTGGCAACCGGGAATGCAAAGTCGAATGCTAGTGGGGCTGGTCCCAACATCGGAATCGCCACTCGCAAGCCGACCCCCGGCGCGACTCGGAAACTATCCGAGTCGATCTTCAGTTCCTCTTCGACCGTGCCGAAGTCCACAAACGTTACGCCACGAAAGGCATCGTCGGCGGTGATCGGAAACATGTACTCGACCGTGTTGAGCCATTGGAAACGACCGCCAAGTTCAACACCGTTGACCGGATCGACAGGACCAGCACCGCGGAAGTCAAAACCACGCATGGTCGCATAGCCACCGGCAAAGAAGTTTTCAAAGATCGGCGTGTCGTCGCCGCTGTAACCAAACCGTGTCGAGAACGAGACCGTTTGTTTGCCCGAACCGTCGGCCCGTTCGCGAACCAACCAGTACTGGCGAAACTCGGTTTCAAAACGAGAGTAGTCAAAGTCGCCAAAGGACTCTTCGAATTTGAACTGAAAGTAGTGTCCGCGACTGGCTTGAATTGGACTGTTTCGTGTGTCGTGGGTCAACGAGAACTCACCCGAATACAGCGCGTTGTCGCCTATCACATCGGTCAACTGAGCTGGCCCTGAACGATTGGTTTGCAGATCCACATTTTGTCCTGTGACGCCAACGGTCAGCGACAGGTCAGGCGTCACTCGGTAACCAAGTGCCAAGCGTCCCCCCAACCGTTCTTCGTTCCAGTCATTGAATTGTCGGTCGTACCAAAAACCACTGACTGACAGACTAATTGGCAAATACCCAAACAGGTTTGGGTCGACAAATTGCGCGGTGTATCGTTTGAATTGTGATCCGGGAGCGGCTTCGATACGGAAGGTTTGACCAGCACCACGAAACGCGGTTCCGCTGAACAAGTCTTGGAACGAACGTGGAAAGCGAGTGATGTCAAAGTTGCGTTCATCGATCGTGATCTGTCCGGTCACACCGGCGTCACTGTTGACCGCACCACCGAGCATGATTCGGCCCGTTCGAGCCGGAAAACCGTTGATGACCAAGTCGGCTTCGCGAACCCGTGGTCCTTGTACGGCTTGACCGATCGAACCGTACGGCAACACGGGCGCGTAAGGATCGACCATGCCGGTTCCGCCAAGCGAATTGGCTTGCGGCGAAATGTAGTCGCTGTTGGGCGAGATGTTTGGCCCGGGGACTCCGTACTGGGGAGCACCATACTGT
>JBAUHR010001066.1:0-7924 GCA_049680385.1 Rubripirellula sp.
AGTTGGATCAACTTGACGTGCTTGAACGACAGAAAGAAGAGAAGATCGAGCAGTTTCGTGAGCTGGTTAAGGAAGAATACGATGTCGAATCGAAGCGACTTTACGACGCTTTGCCCGAGGCGTTGAAGGAGACTTACAACCGGCCTCGCGAAGAAATGACGCACAACGACAAAGAGATGTATGTCTCGATCAAGGGCGGTTTGATTCCTGATCTACCCTCGCTCGCTCGTGCTGCTGATCCTTCGGTCCGTTTGCGAGCGATTGAAATCGTTGGCGAGCTGGATGACTTGGAAGAACGGTTGATCAAAACCCGTGGTTATCGGACTCAGATCAACTATCCGTACTGGAAGACCCTGGCCCAAGCCGAGCAAGAAGAACGCACGGTCAAGGCAAGACGTCTGATCTACGAGGCCGAGAAAGCCAACGAGGATGCTGAACTCGACAAGGCCATTGCTTTGTATGAAGAATCGTTCGCTGTTTGGGCAGAGATCTTTGATGACTATCCGTTGTTGACGGTCGATGATTCGGCTCAAGACTTGTTCGAGTCGCTCAAACGTTATTCGATTGCAATCGATAGCGAAGAAATGCCAGAAGACTTTCCGCTGCGGACGTTTGTTGAGCTAATGGGCGAGTACGGACAGGTCGACGCGCATCTTTACACCGAGATCCAAAGCGAAGCCGAAGAAGCCATGCTGGCTCGGAAGAAAGAACTAGCCGAAGAGGAACGCTTGCTCGAAGAAGCCGCCAAGGCCGAAGAAGAGAAGGCGAAAATGGAGAAAGCTGAAGCCGAAAAAGCCGCCAAAGCAAAAGAGAAGGCGGCGGCCGATAAAGCGGCCAAGGAAAAGGCTGATGCCGAATCTGAATCCGACGACAAATCCGAATCCGACGACGACGAGTCTGACAGTCCAAAGGCTGAATCACCGGACAGTGAAAGTGATTCGGATGCCGAAGCGTCGGATACAGGCGGCTCGGACGCAGAAGAATCTGATGAGTAAAAGCTAGGTAGGAAATCGCGGGGGGGAATCGTCGTCGTCGAAAACGGGTTCCCGATTCTGAGTAACTTTTTTGACAGGATAGAGTGACGATGGACGCAATGGATATTCTTGGTGCGTTGTTGGGGAACAAGGCGGGTTCGGGTGGTGGCAGCGGAGCGGTCTTGAAGGACATTTTGGGCGGGGCAAAACGTCCGGCACCGAAAACGTCATCACGCCCCCATCCCAAAGCCAACCCACCAAGAACCATTGATTCTGCGGCGAAGAGCTTGGAAGACTTGCTAGGGGTTAGCCACGGTCACCACCAACAGAAGCGTCAAGCCCCACCGTCGCAAGCTCGCGCTCCTCAGGCTCAGCCTGTGCCCAAGTCACAGTCATCGGCGGCGCCGTCTTGGACGACTGCCGAAACCGAAGCGATGAACGAGCAATCCAAGGTTCTCGTGCGTGCGATGGTCAATGCGGCCAAATCGGATGGTCAGGTCACTCAAGAAGAACAGGACAAGATCCTAAAGCAACTGGATCACGTTTCGCAGGAAGAAATCGCATTCTTGCGAGCCGCGTTCGCTGAAAACGTCGACGTCAAGGACTTCACTTGGTCGGTTCCCTTGGGGCTAGAAGAGCAGGTCTATACGGTCTCGCTGATCTCGATCGATTTGGACGAGCAAAAGGAAGCCAACTACTTGGCTGACCTTGCGCATGGTTTGCGTCTTGACCCTGCCCGTTGCAACCAAATTCACCAGAGCTTCGGCGCGCCGGTGATCTTCAAGGCATAGGACTCGACACGATGAGCCAGTTGGACGAAATCGGCGATGCGGATGGTTGGCGGTGTTGGCTGTGTGATGAACCCGTCGATCCGGATATGCCGTCGAATGATCCACGTGGTGCCAGTGTGGACACGCGGATCACCAAGGCTCGCGTCAAGAAGATGAAGAAAGATAAGACGCCCATTCCGCCCGAACGTTTGGCTCACAAAGGCTGTAACACGGGAAAGGGGGCTGTCGATCCCGTGATCGCTTGGCCGGATCATTTGATCGTGGTGGATCCCGCGCCAATCATCGCAACTGCCGAACGTTTGGAACGAAAAGGCGGTCGCGAAGCGATGGCTCGCTGTCCTACTGATGATGATGCTCAAGCAGCGGCCGAGTGGTTGATTGACCGTTTGTCGAGGCTCTGTCCAGGGCTATCGGTGAAATCGAAGATCGATCGATCGGGCGGCCAGTTCTTGGTCAGTCTCTTCGTTTGACGTCGCGGGCCTAAGCGGCGTGGCGTACGGGGTTGCCGACCAGTGGCATGGTTTGCTCGGCGACGCGGGTCGGTTTGAGAGCTGCTTCGTTGATGTTGGCGACCAACGCGCCGTACTCGACCGCAAGCCGTTTGCCTTCGTAGGATTCGGGCGACTCGTGGCTCATCTTGTCAGCGATTCGGTCCGCTCGGCGTCGCAATCGATAGTCATGATAGACGGTGACGGCTTCGCGAAGTTCGTCCATGTGTGCCGAATCGATACCAGCGCCGCTGGTCAAATCGCTTAGCATGACCGACACGGCGCTTTCGGACATGAAGTGTTTCAGTTCGTCGTTGCGTCGTCCGTCCAGGCTGATCACGACATAGGGAATGTCGCCATCGTAAGGACGGTTGGTTTCGGCGTGGACAAGCTTTCCACCGGAAATGACGTGGGTTTTCAAGATCCGACGTTCGTCTTCATCGTCTTGCATCATCAGGGCAAAGTTTGCAACCGGAATGGTGGATCCGGGACGTGCAAACGTGATCGACTCGGTTGCGCGAAACGCGGCCCTGCGATCAAAGAGGCTTTCGCCCAATCGGCCAATCAGATTCGCAATTGCCGATGCACCATGAAGTTGCAATCCAGCGGCGGCGAACAATGGCATGCCCGCAGCATCTGCCAAAATTTGGCCAAACCGTTCGAGTTCATCACCAGGGAATTCGTCGAACCCAAACTTGATCGTCAGGGATGAGTTCCGCTGGGTTAGCGCGGATGTGTAGAACACAACGGGGGTGCCAAACTCGTCGGCGTGCGGTGTCGAGAATCCCGTCCGCGGGCCGACGTCTTTGCGCAGCATGTTGATGGCTGTTGACGCTTCGCTAAGCACAGGCGAACTCTTGATCGCCGACGTCACGATCATGTCGGACGAGCGGTGAAATAGATTGCGTTTGGGGTAACGCCCGGTGTAGATGTGGCGAATCTCAATCGTCAGCGGCTTGCCGATTCCGATGGCTTCAAATGGCGTTCGCGTCGCAAGCGGCGAAACCATGGGGCCGCGCAGATCGGCGGCCGTCAACCGTCCGGTTGAAAAGTCAATCGACGCATCGGCGGGCGCTTTGATTGCCGACCGAGCAAAGCTAGCGAATTCGCCACTTTCAGTCTTGGCCTGTATTTCGTTTTCGTCGATCAACGCGCCGCCATAGGCGTAGAACATTCCCATCGAGTGTGCCTTGCAGTTTGAAGGCTCTCCGGTGTCTTGTTTAGTACGTGTCTTGTTTGGTACGTGAGTTGTTTAGTACTGCGTTCCTGGACGTCGCCACTGCAGATCCGAGGGCTGTTGGGCCGTTTGGATCGGAGTGGTGCTTGGCAACGGGGTTGCGGTGCCGCTTGGATAGTTTGCTTGGGTCGGTGACTGGCCCGTGGACCACTGGTTCCCTGCGTTTCGGTTACCTGCGTTTTGGTGCCCAGCGTTCTGGTTCCCTGCGATTTGACCTGGGTCAAGCGGGTTCGCACTTGGTGGTGGTGTCAACGGGCGAAGGGATGGTTGTGCCTGGACACCGTAGTTTTGTGGTGCTGGCGCGATGGACTGGAACTGGCCAGCGCCGGACTGTTGGTAGCCTGGATAGACGGACGCTGGTGGGAACTGGGTGTAGGGCTGGTACCCCGGTGGATTGGGGGCGCCGGTCAGGTCGATCACGCCCATGCCGCCACTGCGCGGGTCGATCGTTCGTGGCGAGGTTGCGGCAGCTTGATTTGGATTGGGAATCGTTGCGTTTGTTTCCGTCCATCCAGCCGGTTGAACACCCGAACCGATCGGAGCTTGGCCGAACGCATGATTGGGTGCGTAGCCGTTATACGATGCTTGGGGCTGAGTTGTTGGGGCAAGAGCGTTGGCGTTCGGTGGGGGAGTGAACGAGCCAGTGGGCGGCGGTGACACTCGGGTGTTGCCACCGAACGGGCCAAGCGCCGGCGTTTGACCGGGGGCGACCGGCGAAAGCGGACCGACGGGTCCGAACGAACCGGCGGTTGCTGGGCCAGTGGTTTGGCGACAGCCCGTCAGACCAACGGCCCCCATGGTGATCAGGGCGGCGGCCAGGGGCATCGCGAGTTGGATTTTTTGCATGTCCAAACACCGTGGCGGTGAGGAATTTCAGTGAACGTCGACTGAGCTTTAACAAAAATTGATATTTTGTTGAAAGGCCAGAAAGATCGGCAAAAGTGGGGTGTGCGATGCGACAACTCTGCAACTTGCCCAGCCCGCGATAATGAGTGATGCTTAGACCGCCGGTTCGCGATATCGCAAACGGTGACTTCCCTACCTTCATCCGACGAATTTAGAGTTTCTTATGCGTGGAATTGCTTACGTCATTGCTGTGATCGCTGCGGTTGGAATCATGATCACCATTGGCGGCTTGCCCGGTGACAATGCTGCGGTCCCTGATGGGCTTGGGGCAACCGAAACCACCGAGGTGACCCAGGTTGCCGCAATGGCTGATTCTGGCACGTTGACGTTAAGCGTGCCCGAGATGATGTGTCCCTTTTCGTGTTATCCGCGAGTCAAAAAGACGCTTGAAAGCACCGCTGCGGTCACGAGCGTTGAGTTGACGCCCCAAAAGGTTGAAGGCGAGATCGACAATCGGCAAGTCATTGTCAACTATGACGCTGGATTCAAACTGGCCGACGCACTGAAAATGTTGCAAGACGAAGGCTTCAATAAAAATGAAATAGTCCAGTGAGTGAGGTCCGCAGCACCGGAGTCCTCTTGATCGGACACGGAACCCGCGAAGCCGAAGGAACCGCGCAGTTCTTTGAACTTGGCCGCCGGTTGGAGCGTCAGTTGCAACCGGTTCCTGTCGAAGTCTCGTTGCTTGAGTTTCAAAAGCCAACCATTGCCGAGGCTTGGGACGCGTTGATCGCTCGACAAGTCAATCACGTTCATGTGGCTCCGTTGTTGCTGTTCGCGGCCGGTCACGCTAAGCAAGACATTCCATCGGCGATCGCTGATTGCCAGTCGCGCTGGCCGGGCGTGACGACGGAACAGGCTCGGCCGTTATCGCGGCATCCGTCGATCGTGAATTTAGTCACCGACCGGCTGTCGCAAACGCTGCGTCTTGTTGACGGACCGACTGAACGAACGGCCGTGGTGATGGTCGGTCGTGGCAGTCATGATCCTTGCGCGGCCGCCGACATGCGAATGAT
Organism: Rubripirellula sp.; assembly: GCA_049680385.1. GTDB lineage: Bacteria > Planctomycetota > Planctomycetia > Pirellulales > Pirellulaceae > Rubripirellula. Next base: position 5,413 of record JBAUHR010001066.1, read on the forward strand.
GACCGAAGTGATTCGTCGCCGTGTCGATGTGGGGAATCTGGCGACCGCGTTTTATGCGATGGCTTTGCCGCGGGTTCCGGAAGTGATCGATACAGTCGCAAGCACCGGTCGCTTTGATGCGATCGTCGTTCATCCGCACCTGTTGTTCGAAGGACGCCTGTATCAGGCGATCGACCGCCAAGTTGCCGAAGCCAAAATGCGGCACCCGGCCATTCAGTTTCACCTGTCCGACTATCTTGGACCTGAAACGGAAGTCTGCGAAGCGATCGCCGCTCGGTGTGGCTTATCTGGCCACGTCCATGACTGAGTCCACGACCAACCGATCGGCATACTGAGTCACCGTTGCCGACGCGCCGCGGAACCACTTCATCGGCGGCGCGACGTAATCGACCGGGGCAAATGCGGGCGCCACTTCGCCTTGCCATGCCGTGCTGATCCAGCGGTGGCTGACCTGCGAGTACTCGTATTGCCCGCCCAGTGGACATTGCAGTTTGACGCCGAGGATCCGCTGGACTTCGGCTTCTGCTCGCTCCGGTGCAACACCTAGTTGTCTTGTCACAAGCGACAGCAGACTGGCGCCGGCCACGCTGCTTTGTCGGGCTCGGTCATAGAGTTGGCGATTGACCCACCCTTCGATTTGGCTGCCTTTCAAGTTGCCCGCGCGGGCACGGACCTGGGCCGCGTCGGGAACGTCGATTGCCGCCAAATTGGGCAGTGCTTGCTGCAACACATCAGGCTGGAACGACAGCACACTGAACTGACCATCGGTATATCGATAGATCCCGCCAATCAATCGGTTGATGCCGGGGCCGACCGGTTGCCCGCGGCCTATCCCCAGTGGCAAGCGGTCCAGCATTCCCGGTTGAGGCCACGCACCGAGGTAGCCAGGAATCCCACGAAGGGATCGATAGATATTCAGCAGGCCGTCGAATTGATCGGGGTCGGGCGGAAGCGAGTCCTTCACGGCGGCGAAGAGATGCGTAGGCGGACCGAGTTCTTCGGATGCGACGTGAGCCTGGACCGCAATGATGTCGTCATCGGCAAACTGCATCGCGACGTTGGTGGGCGGGCCCAAGTATTTGGCGTATTTGCCGTACTTTTCGGGAACCAACGGTGCGATTTCTGCATGAACGGAAATTCGTTCGACGGCTTCGGAACCGGGGGCGGATGCCGGTATCGATTCGCGGTGCAGGCCCACCATGATTGGGTCGATCGTGGGAAAGCGAGTTTCGTATTCGTTTGCGATCCGGCGGTACCAAGCCGATTCGTCGGGCGTTACCGCATCAATTTCTGAGTCCGCGATTGGCAGAAAGGAACCGCGGCGACCGCGTCGTGTGTCCATCACTTGCTCGCCCACGTTGATCGCGCCACTGCCGTCGGGTCGAGCCCCGAAACCGGCTGGCAGAAAACCTGCGTCGATCAAATCATCGACGCCGTTGATTGAGGCACCGGTAACGCGAGATTCTTGCTTGCCGGCCGAGTCGGCCAAGTGCATCATCGCAACCTCGGCGTTTGCTGAAACTCGGCGGCGCAGTTCGATCAAGTACGATGGCGACACGAGCCCACGAAACATCTCGGGTGAAAAATACGCGAACAGAGTGTCGTCGCGATCGAGCGGCATCAGGCGACGCGCGAGCTGGAACGATGGCGTCGCGGCCAATGACTGTTGAGTTCGGCTGACCTCTAGAAAGCGACTGACCAAGGCCTTGCTGTTGGTCAACAAAAAGAAGTCGCCGTCCTGGACCATGAAGGAACGGACACGATTGTCCGGCGTGCTCAACAGCGACACCGTTTGCCCGTCGACGGTCACATCTTTTAGCGTAACTTCATCATCGCTGCGGGTCAGCGCGCTGCGATCGTTGGCAAGTGACGTCTTCAATAGAAACGCGTTCTTGGCTTGCAGCATCACACCAAGCGTGGCCCCGTCGTTGACAAAGAGGTCACGACCAATGATCGCTTGATCGGCGATGACGGTGGGACCAAGCAAACGCGAGAGCTGGTTCATCTTCAAATTCAGTTGCGACTGAATCTTCTCGTTTGTGTCGACTTCGATGCCACGCAGCGTCACCATGCTGGAAACATCGCCACCGTATTCGGTCGACAGGTCGGCGAACCAAAGATAGTTCTCGAACGATCCATAACGAATGTAAAAACACTCGGGCGGCACATGGGTCGCCATCGGCTCGACGGGCACATCGGCGACGGTCGGGTCATCGTAAAGCGGCGCCCATCGTGGCGGTGCTGGCAACGGCAGGGTGGCTTCGGGAAGCGGCCGACCACTGATGTCTAGAAAGCCAACTGCCGAGCGTCGAAAAACCGCTTCGCTGACTCCGCTAGCACCGGCGATCAATTTCATGGCATCGGTAAGCCCGTCTTCATCGTTGGACGCGTTGTTGTACCAAGCTGGTAAAGGTGACCGTGTTCGACGTGACAGCATCGCAATCAAATACTCTTCGACCCATGCCGGATAATCGGCGGCATCGATCTGGTTCTTGACCGACGCTGTGTATCC
>JBAUHR010001067.1:0-7705 GCA_049680385.1 Rubripirellula sp.
ATGTTGCACGCTGTCATCATGGCCGGAGGAAGCGGGACTCGGTTTTGGCCCGCTAGCCGGAAACTGGTTCCCAAGCAATTGTTGGCGCTCTCTGGCCAGCGGACGATGATTCAATCGACCGTGGATCGATTAGGCGATTTGATTCCTCCGGATCGCCAAATGATTGTCACCAATAAGATTCTGGCCGAGGCGGTTCGCGAGCAGTTGCCGGAACTGCCGGCGGCAAACGTCGTCGGCGAACCGTGCAAGCGTGACACTGCGCCGTGCGTGGGATTGGCGGCCGCGATCATCAAGCGGATTGATGCGGACGGAACGATGGTCGTGATGCCGTCGGACCACGTGATCGCGTCAGCCGAGAAGTTCCAGGCGGCGTTGGCTGCGGCGGAGAAACTGATCGATGAAGATCCGACTCGTATCGTGACGTTCGGAATCAAGCCAACCTACCCAGCCGAATCGTTTGGGTACATCCAGCGGGCCGATGAAATTCCGGCCGACGGCGTATCGGCATTCCGTGTCGAAAAATTTCGCGAGAAGCCAGACCGGGCGACGGCGGAATCGTACGTCGATGCGGGTACATTCTATTGGAACAGTGGCATCTTCTTGTGGCGGGCTTCTACAATCTTGGATGCCCTTGCGAAAAATGTTCCGGAAATGAGCAAGCACTTGCACGCGATTGCCGGTGCGATGGGAACGCCCGAATTTGATGCTGTGTTGGAACGCGAGTTCACGGCGATCAAAGGAACGTCAATCGACTACGCGGTGATGGAATCGTACGACAACGTGGTCATGATCGAGGCGCCGTTTCCTTGGGACGACGTTGGCAGTTGGCAAGCTTTGTCGCGATTGAACGACCCCGACGAACACGGCAATACCGTCGTCGGTTCGCACATTGGGATCGACACCAAGGGATCGATCGTCATGGCTCAAGAAGGTCACACCGTCGTCACCATTGACGTCGAAGACTTGATTGTGGTGCAAACAGCCGATGCCACATTGGTCGCGCCGAAGCATGCCGAAGAACGAGTCCGCGAGGCCGTCAAGGCTCTCGAGGAACGCGGGATGACGGACAAGTTGTAACTTGACGCGTCGCAATGCTACTTTGTCTCGATTTTTCTCTCGCAACTGAACTTGATGATGACTGACTCTCTGCCCGCATACGATTCCTTCATGTTGGTGTCGTTTGGTGGTCCCGAAGGCCCCGATGACGTCTTGCCGTTTTTGGAAAACGTGCTTCGTGGCAAGGGCGTTCCGCGTGAACGAATGATGGAAGTCGTCGAGCACTACAAGCACTTTGGCGGTGTCAGTCCGATCAACGAGCACAACCGCCAGTTGATGGCGGCGATCAAGGAAGAGTTTGCTTCGGCCGGAATTGATTTGCCAGTCTATTGGGGAAATCGGAATTGGGATCCGTTGTTCCCTGACACGCTGCGGCAAATGCGTGACGATGGTCGCAAACGTGCACTGGCTTTTTTCACCAGCATGTTCAGTTGCTATAGCGGTTGTCGCCAGTACCGCGAGAACATCATTGCGGCTCAGGAAGAAGTCGGCGAAGGTGCGCCGATGGTGGAAAAGGTCCGCATGGGGTTCAACCATCCTCGCTTCATCGAAACGATGGCAGCCTCAGTACGTTCAGCGATCGATTCAATTGAAATGAAAGCTGATCAAACGACCGTCCTGTTCACCGCTCACAGCATTCCGATGAGCATGGCCGACAATTGCGACTATTTGAAACAGCTTCAAGAGTCCAGTCGTTTGGTTGCCGAAGCAGTTGGTGCGACCGATTGGCGATTGGTTTTTCAAAGCCGCAGCGGACCACCACAGCAACCATGGTTGGAACCCGATGTGTTGGATGCGATCGCGGGAATGGATGACGAAAAGAAGCTGGACTCGTTAATCGTCGTGCCGATTGGTTTTGTCAGTGATCACATGGAAGTGATGTTTGACTTGGACGAAGAGGCGGCTCAGTTGTGCCAGGATCGCGGCATCAAAATGGCTCGTGCGAAAACGGCCGGCACATCCCCGACGTTCGTTCAGATGATTCGCATGTTGGTCGAAGAACGGCTCGGTCGAACCGACGAAAAGCAAGCGTCCGGCCCGCTCGGTCCATGGCACGACGTCTGCCCCGCCGACTGCTGCACCTACACGCCCGCCCGTCGCCCTGCGACGACTTAGGTTAATCGCATCACGCGAGTGCCGACCTGAGTTGATCGAGTGCTGCGGGAATGTGGTCGTAGGGTTGTTTCTCTTCAAATTCCAAAATCACGAAGCCTTGGTAACCACCGTCTTTTAGGATTTTGCCGATGCGATTGATGTCTGCCGGATAAGGTTTTCCGTCGGGCGTTTTCATCGTGACTTTGACTTGCACGTTGACCGCGTAGGGCACGCATTTCTCGAGGTCGCCGTACGGGTCGTCTGACAAGAAATTTCCGGTGTCCAGATTGATGCCGATCCAGGGATTGTCGGCGCGGCGCATCAGTTCCATCATCTGGTCGCTGGTCAGATTGCCGTGATTTTCGACACCAAGAAAGATGCCTTGAGTCGCTGCGTGTTTGGCGCATCGATTTAGCGCCTCGGACGCCTCGTCGATCCGTTCGGGGGCCGAGGCAAGCTGCTTTGCTGTTCCGGCAAAGAAGCGAATGTGAGGGGCACCAAGCTTGGCCGCTCGGTCGATCCACGTGATCGCGTCTTGGATTTCCGCGTCAAGTTTTGCGCCGCGCCCAACCGTGAAGTTGTTGCCGATTGCGGTTCCCGAGATTGTGACGCCGCGCTGGAAAGCTTCACGTTTTAGATTTAAGAGGTAAGCGTTGTCCGGTTCCGGCTTGAAGAAATAGCTGGTCAGTTCTGCTGCGTCGACGTTCTGTGCGACGCAGTAGTCCAGGAAGCCGATCATGTCGATCGCCGGTCCGTCGTTTGCCGGTGCCTGCGGTTTGCCTTTCATGAAACGGAACTGGGAACGCAGCGAATAGGCGGCTAGTCCGATCTGAAATCGCGGTGCCCCTTGCCGGTCGATCGGATCGCGAGCGAAAAGTTTCGACGGGGCGGCGGACAGAGCAGCGGCGGCGGTTGCTTGAACGAACTGGCGACGTTTCATTGTAATATCGATGGGATTTGGTAAGGCGGGTCGATGGTGGCTTTGGGATCGTAGGGCTGACGATACAATCACAGCATGCACAAATCAACTAATTGCAATGCGATTCGACTTAGGATTGCGGGATCAAACCATGGCGTAATCCAGGCTGCTAGCCGGTGCGCCACCGGCTGGCAGCCCGTGCTGCGAGTGCGCCAGTTGTTGTGTGCGCGGTCCTTGCCAGTAGTGTGGTCCGATGAGTGAAGTCGTGGTCGAAGCAGGGCTGGGCAACGAAAGTAAACGCGGTCTGCACCAGCGGGCGCGAGGGGCGTTGGACCAACTGCGGCGTGAACTGCTTGACGGGCGAAGCAGCGACGGGCATTGGACCGGACGGTTGTCGGCGTCGGCGTTAAGCACGGCGACTGCCGTCAGCGCGATCGCGGCGACGATTGTGCATGGTCAGGAGCCACCGTCGCCCGCATTTGTGTTGCAGGTATCTAAGGGAATGGATTTTCTGAGGACTCAGCAAAACGTCGACGGCGGGTTCGGTGATACCGATCGCAGTCTGTCGAACATCGCGACCAGCTATTTGGTTTTGGCTGCATCGGCGCTGGCGAAGACGGCCGGGTGTGAACCGCTGGACCGTCAATCGAAGGATCGGTTAGACGATTACATTCGCAAAGGCGGTGGCATCGAAGGTCTGCGTCGTCGTTACGGAACGGACAAGACGTTTGTGGTTCCGATCATGACCAATATGGCGATCGCTGGGCTGATCGACTGGGACGACGTTGCGTCGTTGCCGTTCGAAGCCGCGGTGTTTCCGCAGTCGATGTATCGGTTTCTGCAAATGCCTGTGGTCAGCTATGCCATCCCCGCGTTGGTGGCGATCGGGCAGACGCGGCACTTTTTGGGGCGCCGCACGTTTTTGCCGTGGCGATGGGTTCGCGCCGCGGCGGTCCGGCCAACGATGAAAGTGCTTGGCAAGATGCAGCCCGAAAGCGGCGGCTATCTCGAAGCGACTCCGTTGACGTCGTTTGTTGTGATGAGTTTGGCTGTGACCGGTCGTGGTGATCACGAAGTCAGTCGACGTGGTTTGAAATTTCTGGCCGATTCGATGCTGGATGACGGCAGTTGGCCGATCGATACGAACTTGGCAACGTGGGTCACGTCCCTTGCGATCGATGCGTTGGCGTCGGATCCCGAGGACGATGGCGAGTGGTACAGCGACGGCCTGCTGGATTGGCACTTGTCGTGCCAGCACCTGACGCGGCATCCCTTCACCGGCGCCGAACCGGGCGGATGGGGATGGACGGATCTGAGCGGTGCGGTACCCGACAGCGACGATACGCCGGGCGCGATCCTTGCGCTTGCTCATGCAAGAAAACGAGTCACCGACTCGGATTCGATTCGTGCGATCAATCAGGCTATCGATCGAGGGCAACGTTGGTTGTTGAAACTGCAGAATCGCAATGGCGGGTGGCCTACGTTTTGTCGGGGGTGGGGGAAATTGCCGTTCGATCGCAGCAGCACCGACTTGACCGGTCACGCGATCCGAGCGTTGTTGGTCGAAACGGATTTTCAGATCCATTCCGAAACGGCAATCAAACGCGGCGCAAAGTTTCTGTCAAAATCTCAGCAAATCAACGGAGCCTGGTTGCCCTTGTGGTTCGGGAACCAAGATCGGCCGGATGAAGATAATCCGATCTACGGAACGTCAAAAGTACTGATGGCGGCGACGAGTGACGGTGGGCGAACAGGTCTTTCGCAGGCCTCGGTTGATCGGGCGGTGCAATTTTTGATCGAAAGTCAGAATTTGGACGGCGGTTGGGGGGGTGGAAAATCCATTACTACTTATTGGGCCCATCGCGGGTCAGACGACGACAAGACCGTCATTAGCAGTTTCGAAGAGACCGCTTTGGCGGTGGATGCGTTGGCATCGGCGTCCATTGCCGAGCGAAGATTATTAAGTTCGGCTGGGAATGACGGGAATGGAGCTTTCGCCGGTGGGAATGCGAGGCTGGATCAGGCTATAATCGGCGGGGTCGAGTTTTTGCTTTCAAGCATCGATGGGCAGCGGCACCAGGTTCCGTGGCCGATCGGGTTTTATTTTGCAAAGCTCTGGTACTATGAACGGCTGTATCCTCCAATTTTCGCGGCGGCGGCATTGGGGAAAGCTCTACGATCCGACGTGCTGCGAAAAGACCCTCCCCCCGACACAAGCTCAGATCCCGTAAGTCCAGATTCCGTAAGTCCAGATCCCTGAGTCGACTCTCGCGACAGTTCGCTGTCGGTGCGTCCCTTCCCACCCTATCTGACACCGAGGTAGACGATTGTCGACCGATCTAAGTACCGCTGAATCCACCGAGTCCGCACGTCCGGGCCGTCGCAAAACCAGCCATTTGAAAGACGTCCCCGAAACGCTCGAGCTACGCGAGAGTCTTCGTGCTCGGTGTGACGAGGTCGCGGCAAAGCTGGACCATAGCGTTCCGATGACCAAGGACGACATGGAGAAAGTCGCGCGCCAGATGATCGCCGAGGCAGATCTGCCCGAAGGCTATCTGGGTTGGTTGATGGTGATGTTAAGCAGTTCGTTTTGGAAGGACTCGTTGGCTGCGGTTCCGCCCGAACGAAGACTGTTCTTGTTGCCCCATTGCCTGAAACACGCCGAAGGGTGCCCGGCCGAATACGATCAGTTTGGCATGAACTGCAAAGAATGCGGCGCTTGCAGTATCGCGGACTTTCGTGGTTTAGCCGAAGAAATGGGCTACCGCGTTTTGGTCGCCGAAGGCTCGCCCGTGGTGATGAAGATCATCATCGGCGGATACGTCGATGCGGTCGTGGGCGTGGCCTGTCTGAACGTGCTTGAAAAAGCGATCGACAAGGTTCTGTTGGCGGGCATCCCATGCATGGCCGTGCCGCTGCTGAGCAGCGATTGCCGAAACACGAAAGTCGATGAGGCGTGGGTCGATCAGATGATCCGTACGCCGTACCAGCCAGCCACTCAAGCAACCCGCAGTTACGTTCACTTGATGCGTGCCGCGGGCGACTTGTTTACCAACGAATCAATGAACAAGTTGGCTCCGCGGATTCGTAGCCAACAACCGGTTGGCGACGAAGCGGTGACGCTCGATTCGATTGAGTCGATGGACACGATCGCGGCGACCGAACACATTGCTTATGACTTCTTGGCTCGCGGCGGCAAACACTCGCGGCCCTTCATCACTTTGGCGGCTTACGATGCGATGACCGGTGGTCATGCGACGGGGCCCGAGGCGGGTGAGGCGATTGCTAAGATGCCCGCGTCGGTGCGACGGGCGGCGATGAGCATCGAGACTTTCCACAAAGCAAGTCTCGTTCACGATGACATCGAAGACGACGATGCGTATCGGTACGGCCAACTTGCCGTGCATCGTCGATTCGGGTTGCCGACGGCGATCAACATTGGTGACTACTTGATCGGTCTGGGATACCGCTTGCTAAGCCGCCCTGATCCGGATGACCCGGTCGATGCCGCAGTGCGTGCCGATCTGGTTGATTCGTTGGCGGCGGCCCACTTGCGATTGTCCGAAGGCCAAGGCGCCGAACTGCTTTGGCGGGACGCACGCGATCGTCGTTTGACGCCGCTGGATGCATTAAAGGTCTACGCATTGAAAACTTCGCCAGCTTTTGAAGCGGCTCTGACAAGCGGGATTCGATTGGCGGGCGATGTCGAGCCCTATCGCGAAGCGATTCGCACCTTCAGCCGTAACATGGGCGTTGCGTTTCAGATTCTGAACGACTTGGGCGACTGGATCGGCGACGACAGCAATAAGATGTCTGCCGGTGGTGATGTGTTTGGCGGGCGGCCGACTCTGTTGTGGGCATTGGCACTTGCGGCGCTTGATGAAGCTGGTCAGGCGGAACTTTTGTCGCTGGCCGATTCGCAGTGTGAGCTTGGCGACGATCAGCGTTTGGCGGCAGTCCGTCGTTTGTACGATAAAGCGAACGTGTTCGAGACCGCGTTTGCGTTGGTCGACAAACACCAGGCTCGTGCCGAACAGGTTGCCGATGAATTGGACGTCGAAGAACTGCGTCGGTTGCTTTACTTCTTGGTCGACACGGTCTTGGAACGTCCCGAAATGCCATCGCCTACTGTCGTAAAGCTGGGTGCGATTGCACAGCTGAACCGCTGAAATTCAACTGCTGAAATTGACGAGCCAAGCAATGAATCGAGCTACATCGCCGGGTGATGCCCGCGTCGAAATCCGCGAGCTGATCGATCAGTTTTACGGCCCGCCAGCCGATCATGCGGATCTTGGTGTGTTTGAAAAGATCGATTCTGCGCCGTCGCCGTACGACAAGTTACTCGACCACAACGCACACATGACGGTGACGGTCGAATCGCACTGGAACCAGCCCGTCGATGTTCAAGTGCATCGCTTTTCGCGAAACGAGAACTGGTACAGTCGCGAGATCACGTTGACGGGGACCGAGTCTGGCGAAGTGGTTCAGTTCGGGATCGTTCGGTTGGACACGTCCGCGCTTGCGGACGAAGTTTGGCGCCGGATCGAAAGCCAGAAGACTCCGTTGGGACGAGTCCTGATCGAACACAATGTGATGCGAGTCGTTCAGCTCTGTGGACTTTGGAAAGTTCACGCG
>JBAUHR010001068.1:0-19186 GCA_049680385.1 Rubripirellula sp.
GGCTGATTGGGTGTCGCCAACTCAAAACGGGCAGCTTGGTCTACAATCGCCGTCGCCCAGCAGATGTACACCTGCTGGATTGTTTGAAATGAAAAGGAAACCGCATGACCGAGTCGTCTGATCGCGACCCATCTTCACCTTCCCACGGACCGAGCCACGCCAATGGATCGGTGTCGAAGTCTGGGAAGAGTCGTAGCAAGTCGAAATTCGGTGGAATCGCCGTCATCGCGATGGTCGCGATCTATTCGTTTTCGGCGCCACGGCTGAACGAGCGTTTCGGATGGTCTTTGCCAGCGGTCAAGACCGATCGTGCCGGGAATGTTCGGCTGGCCGATGGTGATCCAAAGCCGACGACAAGCCAATCGACCGAATCCAAATCACAGGACTCAAGTCGGCCCGGGCAGACGACAAATTCCGGTTCGGCGACGTCGTCCCCATCGTCGAAGTTTTCGCCAAAATCGGGCCCACTGTCCGGCAAGATGCCGACCGGCGACGTTGCATCGTCCACCAATGCAAAGACAACGACCAAGACGACCTCCACTGCGCCGGTTCAAACCAAGTCCGTTGCTGAAAAAGATTCGGATCTGGAATACGGAATTTTGCGAGAGGTTTCTCGCGATCGGTTCGTATCGCCAGCCGGATTGCTGTACACGCCGGGCAGCGCCGAAGGCCATCGCTTGGAACACCTTCGACGTCACACCGAAGACATGCCGAGTCGTCCTGGCAGTCATGGAGTGTTTGATGGTGGCATGGAGGGGGCGCTCGCGACGATCGATCGCGCTTATGATCGCGCCAAGAAAAAACAGAAAACAACGACGACCGTCGATGATGGGCGGACGGTTTACACCGTCGATATGGGCGGACGAGTTGGATATGTGGGTGGCCGTGACGGCAATCGCAAACGCAAACCGATGGCTCGACGTGTTCGGCTGGTCGTGGAAGGAAATCGCGTGATCACGGCCTATCCGATGTAGCTGTTTTTTTAATCCCCCTCCTCAGGTTTTCGCAGCCTTTTTATCGCAGTCGGGTTATTTCCGACCGCGCGTCCCGTCTTCTGCCATGCAGTTCAACACGATTCACCGGAGCATGCTCGCGTGAGCCCGAAACATTCCATCGACTTTTGTCCCGTCTGCGGCGGCGGCCTGTGCGGCATTCGAATTTGTGGCGTGCCTCATGCCAGTAATAAAGATCAGGTTCGTGGTTCGGCCAATGATCCAGCCAGGAGTGATCCAGCCAGTGATTCGGATGCTCGGTTCATCGAAACTGGATCGACGGAGCCGCATGGTTTGATCGTCTGTGACGAATGCGAAGCGATCTGGCTAGCGCCTGACATCGCGACGCCGCACCAATACCCGGCTGTCGAAGATGCGAAGTGTCCGATTTGTCACGATCCGTTGTGGGGGCCGCAGAGCCGTTGGGCCAATGCCGATGATGTTGACACGTTGGGGTGGCAGTTCGCCGTTAACCCGGACCTGGACACGAACTTGGACGAAGGCACGGTTTAGGTTTCTTAGCGATAGACTTCCACGGCGCTGACCTGCGTTGTGGTTCCCTTGTAGATCACCTTGTCGCCCGGATGCAGGTTGCGGATGTCGTCCCAACCACGGTCGCATGGCCATACATTGATGGCTTCGCCTGGGCGGACAATCACGAAGCGACGTGTGTTGAGGCACACGATCATCGCTTCGCAGTTTTCCAGCGTACGGTTGTCTAGATCGTCTTCGTCACACGCGGCCGAGCGTGGAAGGGTGTTGGTGCTGCTCATGAATTCATCGTTCGGACGATTTCGGACACGTCTGGTCAAAACGTGCTAGAACCATCGTGCTTCATAAAATTGATATCCCCTCCAAAGTTGACTCGCGTCCGGTTCCTGACGCGGTCGCGAAGTCCATCGAACTCGCAAAACAACGCATTGAAACGTTCCAGGACCGGTGGGATCGGCCGCAGATCGAGCAATTTGTGGCTGCTGACTACAGACATGTCTTTCAAGCTCTCGACTGGACACTTGAAACTCAAATGACGATCGGACGACGGTTCGTCGAGTGGGGCTGCGGCTTTGCGATCGTCAGTGCTTGCGCGGCTCACCTTGGCTTGGATGTGATCGGGATCGAATCTGAAGATGTGCTGCTGGCCCAAGGACGAACGACGGTCGGTGACTGGGGCGTGCCAGTGGAATTGATTCACGGCAACTTCTTGCCACCGGGAGCCGAGTCGCTGGCCGACGATCCGATGCTGCCCAGTTTGGGGCACGAAATCGAAAACGCTTACGAATCGTTGGGCTTGGACTTGGATGACTTTGCGATGGTCTATTCGTACCCTTGGCCCGGCGAAGATGATTTTCACGAAGCCGTCTTTGACCGCTATGCGGCTCGTGGTGCTCTGTTGATGATGTTTTGCGGCCCGAACGACATTCGGCTCTACCGCAAGACATAGGCGTCGTCCCGCTCGCGGTGTCTGAACTGTTCGGGCATGACGGGCGTACGCTATTATGCTTTGAACGTTTATGTTTTGAACGTCGGCTCATCCTCACTGTCCATTCCGCTTGCTGGACGCGTTTCCCCCACGCGTGAAAACTCTTGTCAGACCTGTCACAGTGGATTGGATGGTTGTTGGCGGTGACCGTCGTTCCGCCGATGGTGATTTGCGTGGTTGCTCTTTATCCGGTCCGCTGGTTTGCCGTTTGGTTGGGCCTTATGGCGCCAATGAGTGGCCATAGCACGCATACTCGCGTGACGCCACTTGGCGGTGGCATTGGCATCTGGATGGGGATTGTTGGGACGTTCGCGATTGGCACGTTGGCCGTCGCTTTTGCTCGGCATGCGCCCGAATGGCAAGCCAGGATGCCGACCGCGATGGTGCCGCTGCTGAACGGAGTGTGGTCCAAGGCGGGGCAGTTATGGGCGGTGCTGGGGGCCGGAACGGTCTTGGCGATCCTTGGTGTCACCGATGATCGACGTGGCGTGAACGAGTGGGTGCGTTTGGCGATCGAGTTCGCGGTCGCAGCGTTTGTTGTGTACGCGCTTGATTTTGGTTTGACCGCGTTTATCGGTGTGACGTGGCTGACCAATTTGTTGTCGGTGATTTGGATCGTTGGGCTGATCAACTCGTTCAACATGCTAGACAACATGGACGGGCTAAGTGGCGGGGTCGCGGCGATCATTGCCGCAACGATGGCAGTCGTGATGCTGATGACTCCGGATCCAGGAACGTCGCGGCCACAGTTCTTTGTGGCAGCTTTGTTGTTGGTTGTGCTGGGGTCGTTGTTGGGTTTTTTGTGGCACAACCGTCCGCCCGCGAAAATTTTCATGGGTGACGCGGGCAGTTACTTGGTCGGATACTTGATCGCGATCGCGATGTTGATGGCGACGTTTTCAGGTGACGGAGAGGCGCGTCCGCACGCAGTATTGGCGCCGCTATGTGTGATGGCGGTTCCGCTTTATGACATGATCACCGTGTTGTGGATCCGTGCGCGTGAAGGACGCAGTTTGTTTGTCGGTGATCGCAGTCACTTTTCGCACCGTTTGGTCGACCTGGGGCTAAGTCGGACGCAAGCCGTGTTGACGATTTACTTGGTCACCGGGACGTGTGGTCTGGCCGCAATCGTGTTGACTCAGGTCACGGTGATGCAGGCGGCGATGGTGCTTGGCATCGTGGCGTGCATGTTGCTGTTGGTCGTCATTTTGGAATCGACTGGATGGCAAAAGGACGACGAGTGAATTCCGTTTCGGCCTGGGGCCAAGCCGTTTCCGTTGCGATGCTTGCGGGTGTTGCTGTGTATGTCGGCTATCACCCCAGCGACAGTATCGCGGTCGAACAGGGGGACGGGCTTTGGTTCTCGCTGATGGCAATCGCGATCGCGACCGTGGTGGCGGCAACCCGACCGTCGCGGGCCGTCGTGTTTGATCGGTTGGATGGTTTAGCGATTGGGTTAGCTGGCTGGATGATGCTGGCCGCCGTTGTCACGACCGGTGGGTTTTCTTTCGATGGGGCGCCGCCAGTTGGCAGTTTGCGGGCGGCAACGAATGAAGCTTGGTTGTGGGTGGCGGGGGCAGCGATCTTCATCGCCGGACGCGGTTTGTTCGCGCAAGCGGAGGCTCAGCGAGCGATATTGGCGATCGGTGTCGTGATCAGCATGGGGTTGGCTGTTCACGGGCTGCATCAGCAATTTGTGTCGCTGCCAGCCAACCGAGCGGCTTATCAGCAGGATCCCGATGCCGTTGTTCGCATGGCCGGACTGGACGCCGCGGCGGGCACGGCCGAACGAATGAGGTTCGAAAATCGTCTTTTTGACGGTGGTCCGTCGGCAACGTTTGCATTGGCGAACTCGTTGGCTGCAGTGCTGTTGGTGGGCGTTGTAGGCTCGGCAGGTGTCATTCGTTTTCGATTTTGGCAGATGCCGGCGTGGCGGCGATCGGTGTGGATCGCGGTCGCGTTGATTGGTGTGGCGGCCATGATCGCGGCCCGCAGCCGGTCGGCGACCTTGGCAATGGTGATTGCGATCGGATGGTTGTGGTTGACTTCGTCACGTGCTGTGTTGCAGCGACGATCGGCGTTGAAGGGCTTGGCGGCCATTGCGGTGGTCGCCATGGCGGGCGGTGTCGGTGTGGCCGTGTTTGGGAATCGTGAATGGGTCGAAGCCGCCCCGGCGTCGCTTGCGTTCCGGTTCCAATACTGGCGAACGACGTGGCAGATGGTGGTGGATCATCCGCTGTGGGGCGCTGGTCCGGGCAACTTTCAGTCGTTGTACGAACGGTACCGCGAGTCGACGGCAACTGAGCAGATCTCAGATCCGCACAATTTCTTTTTTGAAACACTTGCCAGCGGCGGATGGGGCGCCGCGGCAATTCTAGTCGCGATGTTTGTCGTTGGGATTCGGCAGAGTTTGCGAGAGCCGCCACCGGTAGGCGATGCTGCGGATGATGAAGTCGCAAGTGCTCCGGTGCAATCGGCTGTCGTGGGGGCGGCCGCTGGGTTTGTGTTGGTGTGGCTGGTTGGGTTTGCCAGTCGGTCGATCCCCGACTTGGACGCCAGTCTGGTGGTGGTGCCGTTTGCGTTGGCTTTGGCTTGGTTCGCTTGGCCCGATGTGATGCGGTTGTCATGGTCGTCGGTTCGTGCGATTGCCATATCCGGATTGCTGGGGCTGCTGGTCCACTTGTCCGTAGCGGGCGGATGGACGGTTCCCGGTGTTGCGATTTGGATTTGGATTTTGGCGGCGATGACGACGTGCAAGGTTGATGGGACAAGGTTGCGTTGCAGTTCCATTCCGCCAGCGACGTCGTGGGGCAGAACACGAACCTGGGCGATGCCGGTGTTGTGTGTGTGTGCGATGACGGCGTTGTATGTGATGTCGCTGCGCCCGGTCGGCGCCGAAAAACGCTGGCTGGCGACCGCAGAGTTGGCCCAGGCCACCGGCCAAGTCGGCCGGACGCGAGTGTCGTTGGAACAAGCGGCCCAGTCCGACGATTGGGCGGTGACGCCAAGGCTATGGTTGGCCGATTTTTACCTTTGGCAAATGATTCTGAGCCAGGGAGCGGACGGGGATCGCGCCGACCTTCGCCGGCAGTGGGCTGAAATGTTGGAGGCGGCGAAGGCTCGGTCGGGCGAAAATCCGTCCGTCTATCGGCAAATCGGTGTCTCTCAGTTGCACCTTTACCAGCGGTTTGGTCGGCCTGAAGATCTGGCTGCGGCTGAAGATACTTTTGCAGCGGTTGTTCGGTGGAGTCCGTCAAATCAGTGGGCGATGGCTCAGATGGCCGAGATCAAGCGAGCCGCTGGTGATTCGGTGGCGAGCGGCGAATTTGTCGAACTGGCAAAAAAACTGTCGGAATTGGGCGGCAATCTCGAGCGGGCTTTGTATCTGCAGTCGATCTACGTCGTTCGTCCGGTCGGCCTCGCGGCTCAGGGGGGGCCGGTTCGGGCTCGGGCGGACAAGTTGCTGGGCATTGTTCCATAACAGAGTTCCATAACGGGGCATGGATCGGGCTGATGGGCTGCTGGATATTGACCGCATGGCGATCAGAACCGGTACGCATCCCGTTGCGTAGAGACAGCCACGCATCGTTTTTGTTTCATCGGGTTTGATAATGAAGAATTTCTGGATTTTCGTACTTTTGTCCGCTGTTGCCGGTGCATCGGCGGCTTGGGCGATCAACTACAAGCGATTTGGATACCGTGAATCGGCCTTCGGTCCGTTCGTCGTTGGTGGTCAGATCACGACCGAGAATGTCGACAAATTTGTCAATCTGAGCGATGTGGCGGGCGGGGAAAAGGTCGGCCGAGTCGAGATTGAAGGCGATCTTGAATACGATTTTGGCGTCATGTCGCCCGGTGACGAGGGCAGCAAGGTCTTCAATATTCGCAACACCGGTGATGGACCGCTGACATTGCGACTCGGGGCGTCGACGTGCAAATGCACGATTGGCGAACTGGACAAAGAAGCGCTGGACCCAGGCGAAGAAACGGAGGTCAAGCTGACCTGGACGGTGAAACAAGGCGAGACCGAATTTGGGCAATCGGCTCAGTTGTTGACGAATGATCCCCGAATGGTCGCGATCACGTTGAAGATCAAAGGAAAAGTGATCGAGGGATTCCGATTGGTACCTGACGCGTGGTCGGCCGGGGAAGTAGCGACGGGGGATCCCATTGAGTTCGAAGGGTCTTTCTACAACTACACCGACACCAAGATCCAAACCAAGGATGTTCGCTTTACCAGTGACACAATGAACGAGTTGGCCGAATTTGACGTTCAGCCGCTCGAACCATCGGAGTACTCGCCTGGCAACGACAGTGCCATTCAGGGTTTTCGCGTCGTTGTGAAACTAGCGCCGGGTATGAAACAAGGAAATTTTTCGCAAAATTTGTTAGTGCGGGTCGCTGACGACGGTTCGCCTGCCGACGCAAGTGATGCGGTCGCCAGCGCGGCGGATGAAGATGCAGAGAAGAAGGGCGGCCCAGACGACGATCAACGGTACATTTCGATTCCCGTCAGTGGTCGAGTGGTGGGAACACTGCGGATGCTCGAGAGCAGCAAGTTGACGCTCGAGGGTGGTGAATACGTGTACAACTTTGGTCGAATTGGCCCCGATGATGACCTGACAGCCCGCGCGTTTGTTGTGCTAAAGGGAAGTGAACGCGACAATACGACTTTGACGATTGGGGAAACGAGGCCCTCTGGCGTCGTCAAGGCAAAGCTGGGGGAAGCTAAGGGCCGTGGGTCGATGGTTTTGTATCCGCTAGAGATCGAATTGGTCGCTGGTGACAAAGTCATTTCACGTCTCGGTAAAGATCGAAGCGACTATGGTTCGATATGGATTGAGTCGGACAATCCGAAAGTATCGAGAATGCGGGTCGTACTTAAATTTGCTATCGAGGGTCGTTAGCAATCGGAGTGTCAAAAGCTGGATTGGTTCGCAATGTTTGAAATGAAATTTTGGTCGAACGATTCAACTTTGGCTGGCGAGCGTCCGGTGGGGATGTGTCGTCGGGGCTTGCTCCGACGGATCATCGGAACAAAATCGATCGGCCTAGGCAGCGCCGTGGCGGTCGGTTTGGGTAGCGCTGTGGCGATCAGTTTGGCCGGTTGTGCGCCGCCGGTGCCAGTCGCCGAGAAACAAATGTCGGTTGGCATGCCTACCGGGCAATCCAGCGACCCTGGAGTGCTGACGCCGACCGAGATTCAGCCGCCACCGCTGGTCGGAGTCGACCGGACGACCGCGAAAACGGTCTCGATGCGATTCGAGCCTGTCGCTGATGTTGCCCCGATCGCAACTGGAACTGCCGCAAATGAAGTTACGGCTCCTGAATTTACGGCTCCTGAAGTTACGTCTGCTGAGGTTACGTCTCCAGGGGTTTCGGCAAAGTCGTTGGCTCAGACGCTGCAGTCGCTTGAGTCGATCGATGTGGCCGATATCGATGTGGCCGGTATCGAAGTGGCCGATATCGAAGTGGCCGATTCGGTCGACCAAGATGCCTACCAAGACTTCATGCTTGCCGTCCAACGCCCCAATCCGATCGCCAAGCCGGTTGGGCCGCCCGAGCTGATCCCGACGCCAGTTGGCGAGCCGGATCCCGAGATGGCAAAGCCGGCAAGTCCCGGCGCCAAGCCAGACGCTAAACCAAGCATCGAGCCCGCGGTTCCGGGTAAGCAGCCAGCCGATCCCGCCTCCGAGGCCCCGATGGCGACGGCTGCCGCTGCGTCAGCGGTCGGCAGTTCGCCCGGTGCGGGTTCGAAAACGGATCCGACGTTGGCGCCGTCGATTGCCGATCCCGCGATTGCCAAACCCACGAATTCGAAACCCGCGAATGCTGGTGGGCCGGCTGGGGTCGACGGTCCCGAGGACTATAAGACTTGGCAGCAGCCAACCGTGGCGTTGGTGTTTACCGGCCAACAGCATGGTTACATCGAGCCCTGTGGATGCACGGGGCTGGATCGTCAAAAGGGCGGCGTGGCTCGGCGATACACGTTCATCGATTCGCTGGCGAAACAGGGCTGGGACTTGGTTCCCATGGATGCTGGGAATCAAGTTCGTCGGTTTGGAAAGCAGGCCGCGATCAAGATGCAGCAGTCGGCTCGAGCGCTCGACGAAATGGGGTATCAGGCCGTCGGGTTCGGGCCTGACGATATTCGTTTGGGCGTGGGGGATTTGTTGGCGCTAGCGGCCGAAAAGGAAATGTTCGTGTCGGCCAATGTGGTGTTGTTCGACCCCGAGTATTTGCCGGTGATCAAGGTGGTCGAAAAGAACGGCATCAAGATCGGCGCAACCAGCATTCTGGATCCCGAGTCGATGGAGGTTGCTGCTGACGATGCGATGCAGGTTGGTGACCCGGCAGAAACGCTGGCGGAGGCGGCGAAGAAATTGGCGGCGGAGGCTCCTGATTTCAGTGTCTTGTTGTTTTTCGGCAAAGAAGAAAACGCGAGGGCATTGGTTCGAAAAGTGCCCGGATTTGACTTGGTCGTCGCCGCGGGCGGCTATGGCGAACCGACGTATCAGGCGGAACCCATTGATGGCACGGCCACTCGCATCATCGTGACCGGCGACAAGGGCATGTATGCCGGCATGGTCGGTTTGTATTCCGATGGGCCGATGAAGTACGCCCGCGTCCCGTTGACGCACGAATACGCCGACGCACCGGAAATGCGAGGCGTCATGAAGGATTACCAAAACCAGTTGCGAGACCTCGGGCTGGGGGGATTGGGCCTGTTGCCGCCGATCAAGCACTCGTCGGATCAAGAATTTGTTGGCAGCCAGGCGTGTGGCAAATGTCACACTACCGCCTTTGATATTTGGGAAAGCTCGGCGCATGCCGAGGCCACTGAGCACTTGGTTCATCCGCCGAAAGAACGCAGCGATATTTCCCGGCACTTTGACCCCGAATGCATCAGTTGCCACGTGACGGGCTGGAATGCACAGGATTACTATCCGTACGAATCCGGGTACTTGTCGCTAGAGTTGTCGCCGCACCTGACCGGAAACGGATGCGAAAATTGTCACGGACCAGGGTCGGGGCACGCTGCCGCCGAGCAGGAAGGCGCGGATGTTTCGATTGCTTTGCGAGACGAGCTGCGCGAATCGATGAAGTTGCCGCTGGAAAAGGCTCGCGAGCAATGCATGTCCTGTCACGACCTAGACAACAGTCCCGATTTTCATACTCCCGATGCGTTCGAGGATGTCTATTGGCCAGAGATTGAGCACTATGGGGTAGACTGAGCAGCATGACCACAGAACCGACAATCTTGCTCTCGGGTACGGATCCCGATCTGCCTCGCGACCTTCCCGCTGGAATTGGGCGATACACGCGACTGCGCGAAATGGCTCGCGGCGGCACAGGGCTTTTGCGTTCCGCGTTTGATCCCGTCACGGGCCGGACGGTAGCGATCAAGTCGCTGTTGCCGGAAATGAAAAAGGATCGAAACGAGCGTCGCCGAATGCTGCGTGAAGCACGCATCACGTCACAGTTGCAGCACCCCAACACGGTGCCGGTCTACGACATCGGTGAAGACGAAACCGACGGAATTTACTTTGTCATGAAGCGAATTTCGGGCGAGAACCTGTTCGAGATTCTCAAGCGGATCGCGCGGGGTGACGAGGAAACGATCAAGCGATTTCCGACGCTGCGGCGTATCGAAATCCTAATCGGAGCCTGTCAAGCGCTGGCCTATGCTCATGCTCGTGGGGTCGTTCACCGAGACGTAAAGCCGGAAAACATCTGGGTGGGCAACTTCGGCGAAGTCATCTTGCTGGACTGGGGTGTAGCCAAAGTTTGGGGGCACGCCGATGACAACGAACCGATCCGCCAAAGCGTCTTGCTGCCACGTGTCGATCCGGATCACGAAGGATCGGCCGAGCAACGGATGACGACTTTGACTGGTGGCGGCCAGCGTCCTGGCACGCCCTTGTACATGTCACCCGAGCAGGTCGATGGAAGCCGCGGGATCGACGAACGTAGCGATATTTTTAGCGCAGGCGTTTGCTTGTACGAACTGCTAGCGATTCGCGAGCCGTTTCGGGGGGCGACGATTGACGAAACGTTCGACAATATCAAACGGAAACAAGTTCCGTTGCCGTCCGAGCGATCGCCCGAGCGTGATATTCCCGACGGAGCGGACGCGATCACGGATCGCTGTATCGCAAAGCACCCCAGTCATCGATATCAGTCGATGCGAGATTTGATTTCGGATCTGCGCGATCTGCGTTAGAGCTTCGTTTCAACCCGGTTTTCACGAGAAGAGTTTCGTAGCGACCGTCGTCCCAGGTTTGTCGATCGAGGCGGGGATTTTGGGCGAACATTACGGTTTATCGTTATCCGCCTAATCTCGTCGTCACCCGTCTCCGGCGGGCGTTTTCGAGAAAGGCGAGAAAGCCACGCCGCAGGCGAGCACGGCGATGGCGTTGTCGATTCCTGTCAATTCACGGTCCGGCACGTCACGGTCCAGTGTGTCATGGTCTGGTGTGTCATGGTCCAGTACGCGTTTGGCGAAACCGTTGGGCCGGTGCCAGCGAGTTGAGTTTTCGACCACGTTGAGGCTTTTTTACGTTTTTTCGCGACCGGCTCGGTCGCTGCTGAACCCCTGATGGGCCATTGTGCTCTTGATGTTGAATGGTCTGGGGGCAAAAATCATGTCGGAAATCATGGTAAAAAAATAAAATCCTGAGACTTTGGCAGCGAAACGTACCAAATCCGCCTTGCCCGAAATGGACGGATCGGTACACTCTGCCCTTCCGGTTCACAGCCATGCGGCCATCGCGTAGTTGTGACGGCCGGAAATCGCAAGCGAATTTGTTTGCGATTAGCCAGCGTAGCTCAGTTGGCAGAGCAGCTGATTTGTAATCAGCCGGTCGCGGGTTCGAATCCCTCCGCTGGCTCTTGATGAGAGCCTTTTCAATCGACGTGAACAAGAAAACGAGACAAGCGACGAAGAAGACAACACAGAAATAGAGACGTTCAGAAATAGATACGTTCAGGGGGGTTTGCCCGAGTGGTTAAAGGGGGCGGACTGTAAATCCGCTAGCTTTGCTTACACAGGTTCGAATCCTGTAGCCCCCATGGAATCGGTTTTAGGCGTTAGGGATCAGGTCTTAGAAAGAAGGAAACTCACGTTTTCTAAGGCCTTGTCCCTGGCGCTTAAAGCCCGCTTCCGCCCTGCGGGTGTAGCACAATGGTAGTGCAGCAGCCTTCCAAGCTGAATACGAGGGTTCGATTCCCTTCACCCGCTTTTGAAGAGAGGTTGCAGGGACCAGGTTAAGAGGGGACAGGAAGCTGTTGCCTGTAACCTGGTCCCTGTCACCTACTCTTCGCTGCTGTAGCTCAGTGGTAGAGCACTTCCTTGGTAAGGAAGAGGTCATGGGTTCAAGTCCCATCAGCAGCTTTTTTGCGTTTGCCCGCTGGGCGGCGTCTTGAAGCGGTGGTGACGGAATCAGGTTTTTCGCAAATTTCCCGAGCTCTCTGGACGGGCGATTGCGGAAAGTCGTCGTTTCCGCGACAACAGTGATTCTAGTCTTTGCTAAGCCGCGAGTCCGACTCAGTCCGGTCTCGCGTCGCCCGTTCGCCGATTTGGCGTAACTGGAAGCAAAGCGAGGTGGCTGGGATTGGGAATAGTATTCAGTCGCGGCTCATGGTGGGTCGCGAAGAGTTTGAAATTCGTTTTGATACCTTGTTGAACGAGCTTGGCGATTGCGGCTGAGTTGATGACGAGTCCCCGTGGGTGTGAACACGGTCGTTGTGAATTCGGGCTGGTTGGGGCGTATCCCTGGTCAGTAGTGGCATTGCCGGGTGCAGGTGAATTAGAAAAATGGCTAAAGAAGCTTTCAATCGGACCAAGCCCCACGTCAATGTCGGGACCATCGGCCACATTGACCACGGTAAAACCACAACGACTGCGGCAATCTTGGCCGTCCAAGCTGCTAAGGGCTTTGCCAAGGCAAAGAATTACTCGGACATCGCCAAGGGTGGTACCGTTCGTGACGCAACCAAGACGGTTACGATCGCTGTTGCACACGTTGAGTACGAGACGGAAAACCGTCACTACGCTCACATTGACTGCCCCGGTCACGCTGACTTTATCAAGAACATGATCACCGGTGCCGCCCAAATGGACGGTGCGATTTTGGTGGTTTCGGCGGCTGACGGCCCAATGCCGCAAACCAAGGAGCACGTGCTGTTGGCTCGCCAAGTTGGTGTGCCTTACATCGTGGTTTACTTGAACAAGTGCGACCTCGTCGACGACGAAGAGTTGCTGGAATTGGTCGAATTGGAAGCACGTGAATTGCTGTCCAAGTACGACTTCCCTGGCGACGACGTTCCTGTCGTTCGCGGTTCATCGCTGCCAGCACTGACGAACCCTTCGGATCCCGAAGCGTCGAAGGGCATCTCTGAGTTGATGGAAGCACTCGACTCGGCAATTCCTGAGCCTGTGCGTGAAGACGACAAGCCATTCTTGATGGCAATCGAAGACGTTTTCTCGATCGAAGGTCGTGGAACGGTTGCGACGGGTCGTATCGAGCGTGGCGTGGTCAAGGTTGGCGAAGAAGTCGAAATCATCGGCTTGTCGGCTGCTCCTGTCAAAACGATCTGCACCGGCGTTGAAATGTTCCGCAAGGAAATGAACGAAGGTCGTGCTGGCGATAACGTCGGTTGCTTGCTTCGTGGCGTAAAGCGCGAAGACATCCAACGTGGTCAAGTTTTGGCGAAGCCAAAAAGCATCAACCCACACACCAAGTTTGAAGCTGAGGTTTATTGCCTCAGCAAGGACGAAGGCGGCCGTCACACGCCGTTCTTCAGCGGCTATCGTCCTCAGTTCTACTTCCGTACCACCGACGTGACCGGAACCGCGAACTTGATCGGTGCCGAAATGTGTATGCCTGGCGATAACGTTCGCGTTACCGTTGAACTGCACAAGCCGATCGCAATCGATGACGGTGTTCGCTTCGCAATTCGCGAAGGCGGTCGTACGGTTGGTTCGGGCGTTGTGACCAAGATTGTCGAGTAATCGATTGGTGGGGTCGACGAAGTCGATCCCGTCAGCGAGACTCGTAAGATACTGAGAAGAAACGATCAATGCTCAATGACCAGCGTTCAACCGTAAAGTTTGGACGTTGGTCATTGTTATTGAAGGTTGATCGATAAGCGTAAGTGGCTTTGCCGGCCGGTTCATTCCAGGTCGGAATCGTCGCGGAGGAGTGTAGCTCAATTGGCAGAGCTCTGGTTTCCAAAACCAGCGGCTGGGGGTTCGAGTCCCTCCACTCCTGTTTTGTAAGAACACTGCAGCGGTTGTGCACGGATCGGCCAGCCGGAAAGAAACCCAATACCTCACGTAGGAGTCGACGGGTGTCCCGAGACATTGCCTCTACCAATAGCGTTCCCTTAACAAGCGAACTGTTTAAGAATTCGGTTTACAAGCCAAATCAAGGGCGGATCGTTCGTCAGTTGACGGCGCTTGCGATCTGGGTTGTGGCGGCGCTCGGATGCTGGTCGCTTTACGGTTCGCTCCGCGGCGGGTTGGAGTCCGGTTCCTATTTGGTCCCTGCGATTCCATCGGTATTGTTGGCTGCTGGATTGTGGTTCGGTTACCGCGTGGTCAATTGGCCTCGGTTTGCGGACTTTTTGATCGCGGTCGAAGCCGAAATGAACAAGGTGACTTGGCCCAGCAAGGACGAGTTGATCAGAGCATCGATCGTGGTGATCCTGACGATCTTTTTGTTGGCCGTTGCTCTGTTTTCGTTTGATGTGCTGTGGCAAGCGATTTTCAACTTCCTGGGTGTGACCAGCTAGCTTGCTTCCCCGCTACTTTCGAAGCGTTTTGTTGCCGTGGTGATTCGGTGGGCAAAGCCTTCTAGATTTTACTGATTCCATTGTCGCTAACGGTGAGACCGTGAACCAAGCCGATACACCTGACGATTCGCAAGATCCCCAGCCCGATGAATCGTTGGTGATTGATTCGGCCGATGCTTCCGCACCGGCACTTCCACCACCGGCGCCTGTTGATCCCAAGGCTCCGGCCAAACCGCCCGTCGATGACGAGGCGCCGATGCACTGGTACATCCTGAAGGTCGCATTCAACCGCGAAGATTCCATCGCCGACGCGCTTCGCAAGCGAGTCAACATGGAGGGGATGACCGAGGATATCGGCGAGATCGTTGTCCCCAGCGAAGACGTGGCAACGTTCAATCGTGATGGTAAGCGCCGAATCAGTAAGCGTAAGCTGCTGCCGGGTTACATCATGGTTTACATGCGAATCAACGATGACACTTGGTTTCTGGTTCGCGAAACCGGCGGTATCAGCGACTTTACCGGCGCCGCTGGCAAGCCCATGCCGATGGAGCCCGGTGATATCGAGCGGTTCATCAACCGGCCTCTTGTCGACGACGAAGAAGAAGTGCCAATTAAAATCGGAATCCCATTCAAGGTGGGCGACCGAGTGCGAGTCAAGGAAGGCAATTTCGAAAACCAAGAAGGCGACGTCGACGCGGTCGACGAAGCGAATGGTCGGATTACAGTGATCATCAACATCTTCGGCCGAAGCGTGCCGATGGAACTGGATCACTGGCAAGTCGAACCACTGTAAGGATTAGGGATTCGGTAATAACGATTCGGTTCAAGGTCAACGACCAAGCCGATTTCGAAACACCTCTCCCGCCTATCCTTTTTCCTGACACCTAACACCCAACACCTAACACCTACTCCCCATGGCCAAGCAAGTTTCCGGCGTCGCAAAGTTCCAAGTTCCTGGCGGTCAAGCTACTCCGGCGCCGCCGGTTGGTACGTCGTTGGGTAAGTTCGGTGTAAACCTTGGACAGTTTGTTCAAGCTTTCAACGATCGCACCAAGGAATACAACGGCACGCCAATTCCGGTCATCGTGACCGTGTACAACGACCGTAGTTTTGAATTCATCACCAAGAGCCCGCCTGCGGCGTCGCTTTTGAAGGCGACCGCCGGAATTGCCAAGGGCAGCGGCGTGCCAAACAAGACGAAAGTTGCCACGGTGACCCGTGCTCAGTGTGCCGAAATCGCTGAAAAGAAGATGGCAGACTTGAACGCACGTGACATCGA
This sequence comes from Rubripirellula sp., assembly GCA_049680385.1. Classification (GTDB taxonomy): domain Bacteria; phylum Planctomycetota; class Planctomycetia; order Pirellulales; family Pirellulaceae; genus Rubripirellula. Next base: position 15,548 of record JBAUHR010001068.1, read on the forward strand.
TCATGCTGTGTTGATGATCGAAGGCACCGCCCGCAGCATGGGCATCAACGTCGAAGGTTGATTCGGTTGTTCGTTGTCGACGCCGTGTCGCCCTTTTGCGGCTAGCGGCGTTGGAGGTTGGGATTGCACGGGTTTAAGGCGTTTAGCGGTCCCGTCGCGTGAATCGCCAGTTTTTAGGTCTTGGCTTTTCGTAGATGCGGATGTAATATCTGCTGGTGTCGTGATTTGTGAGAGCAGTTTGCGGCAGTTTGATCTGATCGGAAATAAGCGAGTAGCGTGAAGCTGATTGTTGGCTCACGTTTTCCGGTCGAACCAGGTTCTCTAACGAGTTCGGATTCTCTTTAAACTTGGTTCCATAGTGTCGGCATGTCCGCCGCACTCAATGCTGTTGACCATCGGTTGTGTAAATCGCTCTGGAATACCGCCAGCGTCCCCTGAGTGGCGCACCAGATTCTGTGACTTTCTTGTTTGTCCAGATTAAGAGACTTTAGGCGTTTCCGCGCCGATCCCCGAGTGCGTTCATGCGAATGCAGGGTTGCTTTGCACTTTCGTGCCGCCAGTCGATGCGCTTTGTCGCTTCTTGTTCGGCGCCGGTAGTTAGCAAGCGCATCCGTGTCACTGCGATGATTGGGGAATATGAAACCATCCTTACAGGAAATTGTTGTTGAATCATTTTGAAGAGATCGACCTGATCGCCCCTATCAAGCGTGCGCTGGCCGAAGAGAATTACGTTACACCGACGCCGATCCAGGCACAGACGATTCCAGCCGCGATCACGGGCTGCGATATCTTGGGTTGTGCTCAAACCGGAACCGGCAAGACGGCTGCGTTTGCTTTGCCAATTCTGAACCGGTTAGGCAAACAGAATCGCAAACCCATTCCGAACCAACCTGCTGCTTTGATCCTTGCACCGACGCGTGAGCTGGCCGTGCAGATCGGCGACAGTTTCGACACCTACGGCAAGCACTTGCGCATTCGCACGGCGTTGGTCTACGGTGGCGTGAACCAGAACAATCAGATCCGAGCGATGGATCGTGGTGTCCATGTCTTGGTGGCAACGCCGGGCCGATTGCTGGACTTGATCAACCAAGGACACATCAATCTAAGCCGCTTGGAAATCTTCGTCCTGGACGAAGCTGACCGCATGCTGGACATGGGCTTTTTGCCGGATCTGAAGCGAATCATCAAAGAGCTTCCCGATAGCCGCCAGTCGTTGTTCTTTTCGGCAACGATGCCGCCAAAGATTGTCGATCTTTCGCAGCGTCTGCTGCTCAACCCGGTCACCGTGACCGTCAAGCCGAAGAAATCGACCGCGCAGTTGATCGAGCAACAAGTTGTGTTCTGCGAGCGTGGTCAAAAGCAGGATTTGCTCAAAGAGATCGTGCGATCGGATAGTGCCGAGCGAGTGATCGTGTTCACTCGTACCAAACGCGGTGCCAATACGGTCGCCGGTAAGCTTGAAAAAGCTGGCATTTCTTCGGCGGCAATTCATGGCAATAAGTCGCAAAATGCTCGCCAACGGACTCTCGATTCATTCCGCAAGAACAAGATTCATGTCTTGGTCGCGACTGATGTGGCCGCTCGCGGAATCGACATCGATGGCGTGACTCACGTGATCAATTATGACCTGCCGACCGAACCGGAAAGCTACGTGCACCGCATCGGGCGAACCGGGCGAGCCGAAGCTTCGGGTGTGGCGATTTCATTCTGCACGCACGCGGAACGAGACGACCTGCGAGCGATCGAGTCGCTGATCGGCAAGAAAGTTCCGCTTGCCCCCAATCAACCCAAGTTAACGCCGGGTGGCGAACGAGAAGTCGAACGCCCGTCACGCGGCCAAGGTCGCGGAGCCGCTCGCGGACGATCGCGATCCGGAAAGCCTGCGGGCAAGCCAAGGGTCAAAGCGGCTGGCTCGACTGTGGGTGCTGCCGGTTCAGGTGCCGCAAAGTCGTCAGGCTCGCGAACCGCAGTTGCGGTCGCCCCGGCCGCCGGTCGGCCTGCGGCGAAGCGAAAGCCTAGTTTTGGCGCTGGGATCATGGAAACGGACGGCAATCGTGGCCGTCGCCCAGGTGGTCCACGGCCTAAGGGGTCTGGACGCAAGCCTCGGGCACCTCAATCCTGAAATTCTCGGTCTTGATCGGTAAATCATCCGCTCGCCCCCGAAAAATCCCCCTTTTTATAACGCTGACGGAGAATACCCATCGCAAAGAATCAAAACACGTTCGCTAAGCGACAACGCGAGATGGAAAAGAAGTTCAAGGCAAAGGACAAGATTGCCAAGCGCGCCGTCCGCAAACTTGCAATCGAAAATGGGACATTTCATGCCCCACCTGAGGATGATTCGTCCGAAGATGATGAAGCGAACCTGGATGATTAAAAACGATGGCCCCCTTGGCCGACAAATCTGCTAAGATGGGCACTGTTCAGTTTTAGAAATACAAAGAAGCGGCCAAGACGGCATCCGAAATTCGGCTGCCCTTGCCCGCTGATAACCGTTGACCCTGTGCAGTCGAGCGTCGTACGAACGTTTCTTTCGGCGTTGATTGTGCAACTGTTTTGAAGAGTATTGGAAGAGAAGAGATGGCTGAAGGCAAAATCAAGCGTATCACCGACAAGGGTTTCGGATTCATTGAAAATGAAAGCGGAACTGATATGTTTTTCCACAGTTCGTCGCTAGAGGGTGTCGCTTACGACGACCTCCGCGAAGGACAAAAGGTTGAGTACAGTGTTGGCCAAGGTCCTAAGGGCCCACGTGCTGAAAACGTACGCTTGATTGAAGGCTAGTAATAGCCGACCCATGGTCAACCGACCGGCGATTTGTCGGCCGAGACCATAACCGAGAATTCGCGTCAAAGTCGGTGCTTGCCATCTCTTTGAAAACGGTCTCACTTTCACTCGCGTCATGGATGTCCATGTGATGTGAACTTGATTCCGAAGCTGAAACAGAACATCGCTCTCTCGATTTCGAGTTTGCGGTGTTTTTTTATGCGCTGTGGTAGTAGTCCAAGTCAGATTGGTTTTCCGGTTGGGTCGGTTCCCACCGGCCGCGCGAATCTAATCGAAATGTGAGTTGGCACGGACTACCAGCCGAGTATGCCGGTCGAGTTCGCCGAAACTGATCTGATTTTTTTCGGCGTAGGCTGCTAACGTGCAACCGAACACCACCACGCACACGCCGAAGGAATCCACGGATGGGACTGCCTTTTTCCGCTCAAACGCAACTCAATTCGATCAAGCAAATCCTAAACACGGTCGCCGATCCGTTGGATCTGAACGTATCGGTTCGACTTTGGAATGGCGAAGTCGTTCCGCTTGGCAATGAAGCCGACGGCAAGCACATCATCGGGTTATCGGGCCCAGGGGTTGTGGGATCGCTGATGCGAAAACCGACGCTTGAAACATTGGTTCGTCTCTACGCGACGGGGCACGTCTCGTTCGAAGGTGGCGATCTGATCGAGTTTTCGGAAGCGCTGCGCACCAAGCGATCTAACCGTAAGCGATTGAAAGAAATCAGCAAGCGGATGCTTGTCACCCGGACATTGCCGTTCATGTTCGCCAAGACACAGGCGACGGATTTGAACCACGGCTACAACGAAGACATCGTGGGGCGTAGCGAAACCAAGCGGGACAATACCGAAT
>JBAUHR010001069.1:0-5669 GCA_049680385.1 Rubripirellula sp.
GCACTAAACCCGCACGTGTGACAATCTTTTCCAAGGTCGTCAGGATGTTGGCGTCATGGGTGTAACGGTTCTGAACGTACTCTGCGCCTTGTGGAGCCATTTCGCGAGCACGCAACAGGTGCGGGCGAAGCTCTGGGAAAATCGGACAACGGCGAACCGGTGGCGTCTTATTGGACCGTACCATCATCACGTTGTTGGCAAGGTCGATGTCTTCCCACTTTTGGATTCTGGTTTCGTGCGAACGCATCCCAGCGTAGCGTGCAAAGGCCAAGATGATTCGCCAGTCTTCGCAGTGCGCTTTCCGGATGCACATTTCAATCCATTCCGCAGGGACCAGAAACAGCCTTTCGGGGTTGCCGGTCGTCGCTGATTCTTCATCGGCAAAGGGATTGCGAACGATGATTTCGTGCTTGATTGCTGCGTTGAAAAACTGCTTAGCACGCCCAATGCGACGGCGGACTGTGCCCTTTGCCAAACCTGTCTTATACTTCTTGCGCTCATTGCCGTTCGTTTGCAGCCACTTCCGAAAGTCCTCAGCATCACCGGCATTGATGTCATCGATTCGGCGGTTCTTGCCCAGCTTCTTGCAGAGGCTTCGAGCGGCGATTTCGAGTTGCTCGATTGTGCCCTCGGCACCTGGATGATTCTTGATGTACTTGTCGGTCCATTCCTTCAAAGTTGGTAACGGCTCTGGTTCGTCGTCGGGTTCTGGTTCATCGACCTCTCTGGGGGAAGCTAGACCGGCCTTGACTAGCTTCGCATAGAGTTTCGCAGATTGCTCCGCGATGTCTGCTAGCCATTGAGAAACAGCGGGCTCAGGGTCGCTGCCAGTGATCTGCCGACTAACAATATGTTCGACTCTACGGCAAAGCGTATCAGCGTCACGCTTATTCACCTTGCCAGGGTAAAGACTGCGTCGGATTCCATTGGCATCGACGTAGCGGATTTCGACGACTCCGCTTGGACGTGTTCGGGATGTTGCCATCGTGTTCATCTCCACGAGATTCATCAAAGGTAAAAAGTGCAACGGCGGGCCGGTGATGAAGCCGGTTTTCGGGGATCAGCCTAGCCGTCGCGATTAAGAGTATAGCGGTATCCAACGAAACAGCTGCAAAGCTTGCAGGTTGAAAGGGTCCATCCCGGTCGTTTGGTATCGGGTAGGTCGATGTAATTGCTCGTGTCGTTGTGTGGGCGACAGCGGCTTCGCAGCGAGGTCAGAACGTCCGCCTTGCGTTCTCGCAGGGTCGAAACGTCGTTGTCCGTCAGGACGCCCGCAGGGGCGTCCAGCTCGATTGAATCCCCCGCAACCGTGACGATGATGCCACGGGTCGAAAGGGTGGCGAGTAAAGTTTCAGCTGTCATAGCGTTATCCTCACACGTTCAGTGTCATTCACAGGCGGTGACACCGGCGACGGTGACACTTGTGTGTTTTCGACCGTGCTATTGCCAAAGGTGTCGCCGTTTGCTCCCGCAGTTGTCGCCGGACCGGTGGCGACACTTGCTGCCCCATTTGGCGACACTTCCGACGTTTCGCTCTTGCTTTTGATGGAAGTGTCACCGTCGCCACTGTCACCGGGATCAACCAGCACGATGCGACGGGTCTTTCGTGACACGTCCCACTTCGCACGTCCGACACCCATCAACGCGATGCAATCTGCAACGATGTGATGCTCGTTTTCGGCACCACGGTATCGTCGCGGGCCTCGCCCGATTTCGCGTTCCGTCGCCGATCCACCACGGGATGCAAGCCACTCGGCAAGCCGATCAACATGACGGTCCTTTTCGGCTTCGCTTTGGTCAGCCGTGACACCTATGCAGCCGTAAACCCGCTCGGCTTCATTGGCGAACCATCGGGACAATTCAATGCCCGCCTCGATGCTCTCGATTCCCACAGGACCATCGGCATGACAATTGGGATTGCCAGCCGCCCAACGGGTCAGGTGATCGACCAGAGCGAACCGTAGGGCATACCCTTCGAGCTTCGACCATGCAGCAGCCAACGCGTCGTCTTGTGCCATCGTCTCAACGCCATGTGCATTGACAAAGTGTATGAATCGATTGCGAGCTTCGTCCGTCAGCGACAAGATGACCGGTTTGGGTACATCATCAACGATTTCATGGTCCAGTTCTTTCAAACGATTGACGACTCTTTGCATCGCGAGCCGTGTCGTTTCGCTCAACTCTTGCTCCGTCCACTGCTTCGCTCTCGGTTCTGGCATGACCATCAGTAACCGGGCGAGCATTCCGCTTGTGACGCGATTTGGCGAGAACACACCAGCGAGTACGCCAGGTTGAATTGTACCGGCAACCGAAACTGCGGTTTGCCGGATGTAGTACCGTTCGCGGTCCTGCTTGCGATCGACATTGAAAGGGCGGCCATCGAAAACCGCTAGCCAGCGGGCTTCATCTTTGCCACCGCTTCCACTTGCAGAATACGCACCCATGCCCTCGAAGAATCCACGCAGTTCATCGGTCAGTTGATACAACCCTCTCGGGTTTTCTTCCATCAACGGAACAAGGCTTTCGAGCGTTTGATCATCAACAACAAAACGATGCCCGATTGGCTCTTTCGGTGCGTCTGGCGGAGGTGCGTCACCCTGCTTGCTTCGCGACCAAGTATTGAAGGCTTTGCGGTGCTCGGCTTCGGCGACTTTGAATAGCTCATTCGCTTCCTTGTGTTCGCGAAAGTGCTTGTCTTCATCTTCGGAAAGCAAGGCCATCGCAAAATCGTATCCTGATGATTTCACGCTCCCCGATCTTGCCACCACCGCTCCCCAAATGATGGCGGGTGCGGTCCAAGCTCGTTTGGGTGCTATGCGACGGGTGGTGCCGATGCACGCAGCGAGCGTAGCCAGGACGGGCAACGCAACGATGCTCGGGACCGCGTAGCACGACTCGGCGCCCTCGACGACATAATCGCGTACTACGCTTGGCAACAAATCGACGGGAAACGGCTCGGGCCTAGCGCCGCACTTCTCGCCGCGTTTCCTTCGACTTGCCGATCCTTCGATGGTAGAATCTGTATGGCGGGTCGCACTGCCACTAGACTTTGGGGGGTGTGGTTTCATCATTGGGCCGCACCCCCTTCTTCGCTTGCGAGAACCCAAAGACGCTTTATCGCTTGGTGATGGCTTGCAGTGTTACTGACGCGAAAACCCGCTTGTCTGATTTCACCATCACGCTGCAACGATGCCACCACGGAACCGAATGCCCGCCTTTCAAAGCCTTCGGGGGTCTCTACTTCTCGTGCTGCTTCTTCCGCAGCAACAGGGCGACCAGTCGACAGCATTCGACGAAACAGAGTACCAAACTGCCGAACCGCCATTTCTGAGGTTGTGACGCTCATGCTGCACCCCCTTCGTTTCCGGTGGTAGCACTGGCGTTGATGTGGTCGAGCAAGACAGCGGTGCGGAACCGAACGCTGCCACCGATGACCACTTTGGCATGAGAGGGCAGACTACCGTCAAGTAGCCATCGATCGATTGTCCGTTCGGTGACAGCGTAAAACGCTGCCGTCTCTTTCTTGGTTTTCAGCGGCACACCGCTATTAACAAAAGGCTCAGGTGTCATCTCGACGGTCTCTGGGAATGTGTTCGAGCTGAGCGACATTCGCTCTGCCTATATCCCGTATCCGTGAGTGTCAAACAGACTTGTTAACTTGGCGTCGTGGTTGACAGTATGAAACTCTGCGATATCCACGGACAATTGAGGCTAAGAAAAGAAGGAAAATTTTCTTAGCGTCAACTTGCTGTCAACTGAATTCCGCAGTCATGCGTCGTCGTCAACTCTTATATCACGACGTTTGGCGCGGCTGTTATGGCTTGAGCGGCGCGTTTCAACCCGTTCTTCGGCTTTCCCTTTTCGGTTTTGTTCCCACCAATCAGTTTTCGCGATCGCTTGTCGAGTCACGTCAAACACACGGCCCAAAGCTTCCCCTGATGCCGACGCAGGAATAGGGAAAATGGCGTCAATCTTTTCGAGCTTGTCATTTATGCTGCCATCGCCATTGAGGATGTTGTGGGCCGCCCGCATGCGTTCTTCTGCCACGTTGTCTGAGTATAAGTTAAAGAGTCGAAACATGGATTTAGACTCAGCATTGTGTTTTTCGTCTGCTTCCAGTGGACGTATCGCGGTCGATGCATCGCACCCGGAATCTGCTTTGGGCGCGGACTCGTGAAGGACCTCGATTAGCTTGTTCCTAATCGCATCGAATGGCGAGATTGGAGCTTTTGCGCCTATGCCTACCCTGATTTTGGGAATCACTCCCAAGCCCATTGGCAGCATCAATACATCCGCAGCTTCATTTGGCATTGCCCACGCAAGCACCGAGGCACCATCAGTCGCTCCAGGAGGAAACTTCACTCCGAGAGGTTTCAGTCGATGCACTATCTCTGCTGAAAAGATTTCAAGAGCTACAGCACCAGTGTTTTCCTTTTGCTGCGATTTGTGCAAGTTTTTGAGTTCACTCAACTCAGGCCGCAGACGATCAGGATCTTGGTCGAATTCGTCACGGGTGTGGTATCTCAATACAAATTGAGCGGGATCGCCCCTCCGATCGAGCACCCCTTCGTAGCTAGGGTAATCACTTCGGAGATTTTTCAAATCGTCCAGCAGACTGTTGATATCTGCCCGCAGGGCTTCGTGCAGCGGCATCTCTTTTTCCTATTCAATGAACAGGCGGGCCGAGCCGCCAGCGTTGAATAGGAAACGCTAGCGGCACGGACCAGCGGCGGGAGCTACCCACCTACCCGTGTCCTTGTTCAATCTAATCCCGAGCGGCGATCCGTGCTCGCAGCTCGTAGCAAATTACCTGAGGGATTCCGATAAATTGGCACTCTTGCGGTCGAATTGCTTTTGCATGATTTCAGAAACCATTTTTTGCGATTCAACCTTGTTTTTGTAGTTCTGCACAATCAGTTTCGCTTTCCGCATTGCCTCGTCGTCAACCTGCACCATCATCGCTTTAAGTTCCAGATCCATCGCTTCAAGGTACTCTTTCCGATAATCAGCAAGCAATTCCCGTGCTTCGTCAGCAGCGATTTTCGCTTCCTCGTATTCTGCGAACGCGCGGGTATACGCCGCCTTCTCTTCTGCGGTGTACTCGTTGGTTGCGCTGACCGGTTCCGCACCACACCCCGTTAGAACAACGGCGAACAGTACGGTGGCAAACAATTTGTAAATCGGCATTCTCATACCCCAGTGCGTGTTTGATGGTTTTGCAGGTCCAATTTATCGCCGTCGCGACAATCGAGTCTTTACTTCGTACTCTCTCTGTTTAGCGAGTATTAACCGCACCACCTTCTGACCGTCAGCCGTCAGCTCCGAAAGCCGTGCTTTGCTCATTTCGCGGCGTTCGTTCATCACAGTCAACGTGCCACTGCTGTACTCGTAAAACTGACCGGTAATTGATGTGCCGTTACGTTTCTTCCATGTTCGTGAGTACGGCAGCTTGGCGGCTTTGGCTGTATCCTTCGGCGGCTCAGTCTTAGACACCAACCATATCGTGTTCGTGCCGCCCGATACCGTGTTGTATCGCTCAGTTCCGATGACGGTGACGTTCTCATCAAACTGCTTGTCGTTCACGGCATCCTTGAACCCGCCAGGATAGTTGACCTGGACGCGGAGCGTTCCACCGCGTCCGTCGTTGACGGAGACATGAGCCGCATCGT
>JBAUHR010001070.1:0-10639 GCA_049680385.1 Rubripirellula sp.
CCTATTGATCGCACCACGCAAAACAGGCTTCGACATATCATCATCACAGACTCGCTTCACTCGAGAAAATTTCGTCAAATTCAAATGCCCAACAAGAACATCCAGCACTGACTTCCCATGATGGCCGATCGAGGATGGCTCCGAAACCAGCGGCAAACGAATCGGTCTAGCGACCCGGGGTCGTGGACGTCCAACGCCTCAGCACGGTCGCCGACACCAACTGAACCGCACCAAACAACGCCAAACCCAACATCGCCGAAGCAAACAGAGCAGCGATCAATGCGTCGGTCTTGGTAAGCGCTTGCCAACCCGTCATCAAAGTACCTAGCCCGTCATAACTGGTCCCGTTACCCACAAAGAACTCCGCAACAATCGCACCAATGACGGCCAATCCGCTGCTGGTCTTTGTCCCCACCATCAGGTGACGGATGGCGGATGGAATTTGCAGTTTGCATAGCCGCTTGGTGCGACTTGCACCGTACAAACGAAACAAATCTGACGCATCTCGGTCGATGGACATCAAACCCGACGTGACGCTATTGACGATTGGAAACAAACAGACAATCACAGTCACGATCACGACCGTGCGAAACATGTACCCGCTCCAGATGATCAACAACGGTGCGATGGCAACGATCGGCACCGTTTGCAACAAAATCACATACGGAAAAAATGCCAACCGGATGCTGCGTGACAAGCTGAAAGCGATCGATATCAAAGACCCCAGCACGACCGCCGAAAACAAACCTGCGATCGCGGCAACGCCCGTCGAAACGGTGCCCCGCAACAATGCGTCATCATGATCGACCGCGGCATCAAAACACTGACCGGGTGTCGGTAGCAGCGCCTTGGGCAGATCAAACCAGGCAACGACCGCGTACCAAACGCCAATCCCAGCTACCGCGACCAGCGATACCAGACTCGCACTTGTCGCGACTTCACGAAGATTCCATTTGCGACGGCGATCGATCATGCATCGCCTCGCAGTGCTGCGCTGATCGCACCATAAAACCGAGCGAACTCCGGCGTGCTTCGCACTTCATCGGACCGCGGGAATGGTAAAGGACTGTCAAGTGTTTTGGTCACACGTCCGGCACGCATCACTGCGATTCGGTGCGACAACACAATCGACTCGCCAATGTTGTGAGTCACCATCACGGCAGTAAATCGTCGTTCGTCCCACAACTGCAACAGCAACTCGCCCAACTGAGTCCGCAGCATGTCGTCAAGCGCCGCAAACGGTTCGTCAAGCAACAACACACTTGGCCCGGTCACCAGAGCCCGCGCGATCGACACTCGCATCTTCATGCCGCCGGATAACTGGGCTGGAAAGCGATGCATGGCATCCGACAATCCAACTTGTGCCAGCAAGTCTGTCGCCGCGGCACGGCGATCAGCACCACTGCCGCGTGAAATCAATTCCAGCGGCAACGTGACATTTTCAAGAGCGGTTCGCCAGGGCAACAGTGACGGTTGCTGGAACACAAAGGCGATCTCGCCTTGAACGCCTGACGCGGGCGGATTCAAAGTCACATGCCCCGAGGTCGGCGACTCGAGCCCCGCCATCAAACGCAACAGAGTTGTTTTTCCGCACCCGCTTGGTCCGACCAGAGCCAAGATTTGGCCTGCGACCGCCGAAACCGTGACATCTTGGGCCGCCTTCACCCCGCCGGGATACTCGACTGATAGCTGATCACATCGAATGGTTGACGGGGCGGCGGCGTTGGTCGTTGTCAATCTTCTTCCGCGGCTTTGGCGGCTTCGCTCAGGTTACCGGATTGTTCCAAATTGAAACGTCGTCCGTCGATCTCTAAGACAGCATAGCGACGTGTCACCTCAACAACTTCGCCCTTGAGCGTCCCGATTTCAAACTTGTCGCCGACACGTAGCTTCAACGTTTTATCGCGAGTCCGAACATGCATCCAGGCCTCCCAGTCGCCGCGTCCCTTGACCAAACCGGTCAGTACGGTCTGGGTTGCGTCATCGAACTTTGGCTTTTCCGGCTCCGGCGTCGGCGGCGGTGGTGGATCGACGACTTTGACAGTCAGTTTCTGCTCGGTCGTTCGCGCGGGGTAACCGTTATCGGTGACCATGACGGTAATCGGAAACTCTTGCTTTTCGGGACTATTGATTTCCAGCGTCCCAGACGATGCGTTGAGCGAAACCAGCTCCGTTGGACCATCAACCAGTTCGTACTTTAACGAATTCCCTTCGGCATCCTTGAACGCCAACGGTGCGGGCGTATTGCGTCCGATGATCGCTTCGATCGTTGGGCTGCCCGCGTAGCTTGGCGCTTGGTTGGGTGGCTGGAACAGGTTGCGGTTCATGATTGTGTCACGGTAGACAGCCAATTCATCGTCGACTCGCCACGACGGATCATCTCGCTCGGGCAGTTGATCAGGCGCCGACATCAATGCGACCGCGTCTACGGTCATCTCGACCGTAAAGCCGCCCGTTTTGGCTGGACGCACCGACAAATCGCGGATGCGATGCAAATAGTCCTTTGCATAGAACGAATGAAGCAAGCCGATCGTCTTGGGGATGTCTGCCGTACCGAGTACCCGGAATGACATTTGTTGGTACAGACCTCCGACGGGGCGAGGCCCCAGCGGATCGACGCTGTATCCGCGAACATCGTTCTGTTGGACAATGCTGATCAGCCACTGTTGATACAGGCCTTGCGCGATTTCCAAATCGCCAGGCAATGAACGCACCATGTACTCGCCCATTTGGCGATTGGCGTATTCCCCTTGCAACTGCTGTTCGGTCAGCCGCTGTTGTTCTTGTTGCAACCGAGTAATCTCGTTGGTCCGTTTTTTAACGGCCGACCGATAATTGCCGATTCCCCACCAGATACCACCGGCGATCAATAGACCGCCCACCAAAATTGCTAAAAAGCGTTCGCGTTGAGTCATGCTTGCACCTCCGATTTCACAGCGTCTGCGTCTGCGTCGGATTCAGTTTCAACTTCAACTTTTGTTTCAGCTTCCGCTTCTTCGACCTCCAATTTTTCGTCTTTTTCTGCTTCGTTCGGCGGCGGCGGTGCTGGCGTCTCTTCCGCTGAACCAGCACTTTCCGCGATCATCGCTTCCAAGATCTTCTCGTAACGAACGTTTCGAACTGATTCTGCTTCGATTGAAATCGTTTCGTTGATTCCATATCGATAGGCGTCTTTGCTCTTCGATTCGTTCACTCCGTCGCCAACGACACTGTGCATCGCGTCTCGCAACGACTGTTCAAACTCGTCCATCACGATCGGTTCAGTGACCTCCGCTGTCACGACCAGCTTTCCACCACCACGTCGTGGATCAGTGGTGCCAGTCAAGCCGCGAACAATCATCTTGTCGGCTGGTGGCATCGCGATTGCCAAACGTCGCATTTCTTCCAGCCAATTGACGTCGCCATCCAAGAATTTGTCGATCGTCTCGGTTCGATTGATGCTGTCGGTCGCGGCGTCGACGGCCGGCTTCATCGCCGCATTTCCTGTTTTCAACTCAGCAATCTCGGCATCCATGTTGCCAAGATTCCGATACAAAAAGTAACCACCCACAATCGCAAGAACCGCCGGCACGGCAACCATGGCAGCCGTACGTAAACGGTTCGGTTCTACCTCGACGCGTTTACGCGGATTCAAGAAATCGATCAATCGATCGGAATGCGCTTCGTCCGCAGCCAACAAGCCGACCAACGGCGCCAATCGGCCAACGTGATCGGGAAGTTCACTTTTCAGCTTTGCATCGACTTCAACCAATTCGAACGGATCGATCACTTCAACCGGACACTTCGACGCTTCGGCAAGCATGACTTGATCGTCTGCGTGTACCGATGCCCGTCCCCAAAGGACAACCTTCTCGGGCGTCCCAGTGATTCCGCATGCAACCAAACTGCGTCGCAGTTCTCCGGCAAGTGCTCGTGGGCGGGTGGCCGGGTCAGTCGGCATTCGGACCGTTCGGACAAAAATCACTCGTCCCTGACTTGCCACAACAATTTCAGCGTCGCCGGCCAACAGATCGATCAGCACGATACTGCCCTCAGCCGATGCTTTCGGTTGAGTCAGATAGAGTGCCGATGCCGCCAAGGGTCGTAGCGACACCCGACTTGCCGAAATCCCGCTTGCTTCGCAAGTCTTACGAACTTCATTCAGTTTTGCTGGCCCGATCGCAGCAGCGATCATTTCGACTCCGGAATCCTTACGATGCGTGACCAAGAAGTCGACCGTAGCGCTATCACCGGCCGATGCAAAGCTGCGAATCGCTTGAAACCGAACCATATCGGGAAGCTCTTCATCCGGCACGGGCGGTAACTGCAATTCACGCAGTTCCGCATAACCACGTCCGATCGCGACCAAGGCTTCCGTGCCCGCCAATCCATGCGAATTGACGGCACTGCGCAGTGCCTCGATCGCCGACGTGTCCTTCAGCGGAATCACAGCGACATCCGTCACTTTCACGCGTCCACCGGAGACTTGGCCAGCGACCATTCTCAGTTCGACTTCGTCCCAGTCGAGGGCGATTTTTTTGGGCATCGGTTTCTACTTTTGAGGTTAATTCTATTGCTGTTCGGTCACGCTTCGCAGACCGAGTACCGATTGATCGAAACCTCTGCCCAGGTGGCTGAGATCGCGCCAGGAAACTACTTTTGGATTGATCGTGGTCGCATCGACGATCACCTCGACTCGCGCGGCCGCACCGCTGCCTTCGAAGTAACCCACGACTTGGCCTCGATAGACGTCGCCGCCACAGGTCAACAGCGGTGTCACTTGTCTCAGCTCATCGAGCGTCAACAATCCCTCGACCATCAACCAAGATTCGAAACTACGATTCAAGTCGTCTGATTCGGTTTGACGAGATTCCAAGATCGCCTGCACCGCTTCTTCGCTGAGTAACGGAATTCCATACAGCAATTCAGCCGGACATTCATTTAGATTAATCCGTCCCGGCATCGCGTCGACATCTTGAGTCGACAAAGCGTCCATCAAAATTGGCATCGCAATCGAAGCGGAAATTGGATCGCTGGAAAAAGGCGAGGTGTACGAGCGGGCTTGGTCCCCGTCCCCAACCGTGACCGTCGCATCGACAAGGTCAAGTATTTGCGTCAATGACGTTCCGCCGCCACCGGTCAGATCCATCTGGTCCAACAAATCAACTGACCAAGGGCCGCCTGATTGGGCAGCTTGGCCTTGGTCTCCGGCATTGTTTCCGCCACCCCCGGTTGCCGCAGCAACGGCCGAGGTCAGCGAAGTCGATTGCCCCGCGATTCGGAAAGCGACAATGAAACTCGCATAGGTCTCGTCACCCAGTGCATCAAGCAACTCGTCATACAGAGCTTCTAAATCGTCTTGGTTAACATCGACGCGAGGGTCGCCGTTGCGCCGCCGATTGGCTTCGGATCCATGCACGGTCAAATACGCCGCCCAACCGAGCGACCCCGACGTGTCAATGCTGACGCCGAACCGCTGCTGTTCGTCGGGATCGATCACGCCATTTCGATTGACGTCGGCGCCAAACAACAACGACGGCGTGACTCCGCGAACCAGCAGTAATTCTTCGACGCTGTGCAGCGGTCCGTTGGCAGCCGAATAAGGAGTTGGCAGTGTTTCGTAGTATTCGGTTTCAGCGCCGTACGGACGAACGTCTTCGTCTTCGTCGATCCAGTCCAAAATTGCATCTGCGACATCGACGGTCATTCCGGGAAGAGCCATCAACAACGACACCGCGATATTGTCGGATTGCAAATCAGCGTCCGCGGTCTCTTCGCTTGCCGCAGCGACCACCGAAACCAAGGCGCCACCGTTTTCCTCCAGTACCACCAACGCGTTCAAGTTCAAACGGGCAGACTCGTTCTGTAGCCCAAACCGAATTCCGCCAAGTGTTCCCATTTCAGTCAGATCGGGCGCCAGGACCGAAAAGTTTGATGGCGTCGCGCCATCGATTCCACCCGACACATTGATTGCTTGGAAAAGCTGCGGGTTGTTATAGACACCGCCAAAGTCGATGCGCGTCTCAGGTGGCTGTGACAGAATCAATCGCATCGACTCGGTCGCCGATTCGACGTTAACGCGAGCTTGAACCAAATCGCCGGCCAGGTAGGCCGAATCGTCGTACGCCAACATCAATTCCGTGAACGAATATACCGCCATGGTTGCGACAGCGACGACGATCAAAACCAACACAAGGAAGAATCCTTGACGTGGTTTCCGCCGGCGTGCCGATGCGTTTATCGTGTGGCTAATCACAGTGCCACCTCCGAAACATCTTCTTCGGTCGTGTCGATTGGACGAGCCAGCGGCAGACGCACGATGTGCGAAAACGTGCGAATCGCATCCGGATCCAAGCCCGAACCATCAGCCAGCAGAGCCGTTGGGTCGGACATCGCCAGCTCAACCTTTACCGCCAGCGGCAATTCACCATAGTCATCGCTACTCCACATCAATTGCCAAGTAATTCCGTCCCAGTACTCAAACTGAATCGACAAGACTTCGGGGGCCAGCAACTCGCCCGTCTGGTTCAGCAACGTCAACGCGCCCGTTGATGCCGCGTGCAAGGTTGCAGCTCGGTCGAGCGATCGGCGAACGAGTCCCCCACTTCCATTGTCGGCGCTACCATCATCAACCGCTTCGTCCAGGGACTGGTCCTCATTGATTGTTGCCAAGGCATCCTGGACGCCGCCGGTCACACCCGCCGGTTGGACGAAGTAGGCGACCGTTTTCAGGTCACTAGGTACATCTTCGATATCCGTCGTCGTCCCATCCAGCATTGCGACGTATTCCTCCAGTCGCGGCAAACGGCTGAGATCAATTTGTATTTGGGTTTGGTTGCCGATCAAGCCAGGCGTTTGCAACACCGCCGACCCCGCGGACAGATCCATGCTCGACGCGTCCACAGCCTCGGTTTCCAAAGCGGCCGTATCATCCACCGCTGAATCGATGCCCGCGGCTGACAAGTCTTCGCCGTCACCGGCCGGCGCCGATTCGCCGCCGCCCGACGCCGCAAGCAATGATTCCAACCCCGCCATATCGGCCGGCACCGTATGCAAAGTCGCACGCAAATCGTCTTCGATCATTTGCATGACCGCAGCGGCCAACTGGGTTTGGCGAATGTCCATGTCACGCACGTTCATGTCACGAGCATAAAATTGAATCGCGCCGCCGACCAGAATCATCAGCACCACCGACATCGCTAGCGTCAGCAAAATTTCTAACAGTGTGAAGCCGGAATACAGGATCGCTTTCTTGCTCCGATGCAACCGCATGTTACTGAAAAACATCACACTCATAGTGCGGCCTCCTCGGACTCAAGCGACTTGAGTGCTTCGGCTTCCGCCTCGGCCGCTTCTAATCCCAACGTCGGATCCACAACCCATCGGGTAAGCGAGTAAGTTGCCAGCGCCGGCCCGCCATTGGGACTCTCGGCCACTACCGTGATTCGCAAAATCAGCAGTCCGTCCATTTGCCCAGGTTGAACTTCAAGGCTGTAGTTGAAGGACGTCATCGAACCAGAATCAAACGATGCAAGCGGTGTCGTCAACACTGTTTGCGGCGAGATGCCGGACGCCACATCAAGCAACGTTTCCGATAATTTCGATTGGCACATCAGCCGTGCAACCGACAAATCGCGTGCTTCTCGCGCCGCCGACGTGCCGGTTTCGGCGATCTGGCTTAGCATTGCCATCGCACCGCCCAGGATGGCCAGAGCAAGCAGAATTTCGAGCAGCGAGAATCCGTTGCGACACGGCTTGATCACGGCAACACCTCGCTGATCGTGACATCGCCGGTGATTCCACGAAGCTTGACCACAATGCGTCCGACGTCGCCACCGGACAAAACGATTGAGGCGGTACTGGTCGAACCGTCGGGATAAAACAAAATCGGACGACTCCACCCGGATGACTGATCGGCTAGCGTCATTTGTTCAATCTCGGATGCCCGGGCTGCTGAAACAACGCCAATGGAAACCACCGAGATTCCTTCGGGCAATTCGATCAGTTCTTCGGCTTCGGAATCGACATCAAGCGACACTGCGTTGCCTTGATCGGCACCCGACAGCAACGCCGATTGTGATCCCGTTTGGTCAATCGCCTCGGTTGCATCGCTGGTGGAAAAGTAAGGTTTGATTCGAAACGAGTTACCCTCGATCATTCCTTGCGCCATCAGCACGCGGCCTTGCCGCATTGCGTCAACGCGGCCGCGCGTCATCTCGACACGCCATTGTTCGGCGGCACGAACGAGTCGCCGATCACCCATCAAAAGGCCGACTTGTGGAATCACGACCGACGCGATTGCTGCCAACACGGATAGCGTCAGCAGCAATTCAAGCAGGGTGAAGGCGATGCGAGATCTGGCGGCGACGGACCTCACGGACACTACGTCCCTTCAACGATGATGTCGTCTTCGGTGTTGGCTTGCCCGTCGATACCGCCGCTGCGGATTTCGTAAGTGTTACCATTGACGGTGTAAACGAGACTATTTTCCCATGCGTCCGTGGGGATTTCGTTGATGATCGGAGCGACCCATTTGGCTTTCTTGGCCGCGTCGCTCGGTCCATCACGGAGCGCCTCGAGCGTCTCGGGCAGCGTGTTCATCCGGATCTGATACATCTGGATGTTGTTTTTCAGGCCGTTGAGCTGAGTTTTCGTCGCATTGACCTTCGCTTCCGTCGATGCACCGCCAATGTTGACGGTCACGATGCCGCCAATCACGACCAAAATGGCCAGCACCAGCAACAGTTCAAGGAGGGTAAAACCAGCGTTCTTGCGACCGTGGTTTCGACGGCTAGTAGCGTTGATTGAGCGGGAACTCAGACGGCGGGAGCGGGAAATTCGGCTTCGCATGGCTGATTGGTGGCTTCCGAGCTTTGTGGGAGGGGGAGACTGGGCGGGCAGCGATGAACAGAAACCCAACGATAGGATTCCGCTACCACTTCCCGCTTATAATAACCACGAAATCGAACAAAGGTTTCGGTTCTTGACAGTTTGGTCAAGCGTCCACCCTGATTCGGGAGCCCGTGCGGTTTTACTTCACTCTTCCTCTGCCGGATTCTACAACTGAGCCAACGGCGTTAGCCGCGGGTTTTTGGTACGCAACGACCACCGCCCGGTACCCGCGGCTCGCGCCGTCGGCTCAGCAAGCTGTGTTTCCCTGAACTAGTAATCCGCTACCGCGACCGGCCCCTTCCGGGGGAAGGAAAAGGGCTAGAGCCGCAAACACTCGCAAAATAGGGACACAAAAACTGCACGACCGCACGGGTCGAAGGGGCTCCAGTCGTGCCACGTGATTGTCCCACCCCGGACAGAATATCTGCCCGTCTGGGGCCAAACAGGCTTTCATTCGACCCCGGATCTGGCTGATCGTGGGCACAAAGCGGGCTGGCCCGACCAAAACCCGTCCGTTTTGGCGGTCGCCGAAGACCCTCCGATAGGTCCGTCAACCGGCGATCTCGGCATGATCGCGCGGATTAGGTGCCTAGAATCGCCAAATGAGCTCCAATTGAGCAACTCAAACCCTAAATATGTTCTTCGGGCGGTAGAATAAACGTATCGATTAAATAGGGTGTAGTGGCGGCTCGACAAATTTCCGATCACCGCACCCAGCTCTTCCCCGCTTCTTTCGCTTCCTAAACGCACGAAACGACTATGGTGGCTCGCGACGATTCCGTTATCCGAGGCAGCTTGATTGCCTGCATGATCTTCCTAGTGCTCTCGGTGGCACTGAATTTCTTCTTCTGGCGCAGTGGTAATTTCCTAGCCCAAGAGGCCGAAACGACCAATGCGCGGATGCAAACGATCTCCTCTACGAACCAAAACATGGAGAACCAAATCAGTCGGTTCAAAGCCATGCTGGGGCAAGAGCAGTTCACCCAGGACCAGATCGACAAGATGCGAGAGAGTGCTTCGGACGATCCCGTCATGCAAGCGATCGAAGAACAGTACATCAAAGACATGTCGTACTTCGGCAGTGAAGTCGAGCCACAAGATCGCAGCTATCCACGACTGCCCGAGTACTTGGTCAACGCTATTCGTGACCGTAACGAGCAATACGCTAACGCTCGCGGTGAAGCGACCAAAATCCGCACCGATGCTGAAGCCGAAATCGCGATTGCTCAAAACTCGAAACAAATGGCCGAACAGAAGGCTGACGAAGCAAACAAGAAGGCAGCGAGCCTGGAAGTCGCTTTCGACGAAGACCGCGCTCGTATGAACCTTGAAAAAGAGGACACTCGCGACAAACTGAACGAAAACGTTGCTGACTTCAACAAGTTTCGCTCACGTGCGAGTGCCGAAGCCAAGAAGCTAACCGACGACAACGATCGTCTGCTCGGTACGATCGACACACAAAAGACTCAGCTCAATCGGCTTCGTAACGACCAGTTCGAAACCACCCAAGGTGAAGTTCGCTACGTCGTCCGCGGCGGAAACGTCTGTACGATCAACCTGGGTTCGGCCGACGCGCTGCGTCCCAACGTGACCTTTGGTGTTATCGATGCCGACGACATTCGTTTGAAAGATGCGAAAGTCAAAGCGACGATCCAGATCACTCAGATCCAGGGGCCGCACTTGGCGCTTGCTCGCGTGATCGCGACTCCCGAAATCAAGAACCCAATCATCCCGGGCGATAAAGTCTATTCGCCGTTCTGGGCACCCG
>JBAUHR010001071.1:0-1720 GCA_049680385.1 Rubripirellula sp.
CGCAGAAACTGAGCGCTATCTCGCAGCAGTTGCCAACGGTCAAACAAACGATTGTCATCGATTATTTGGGTCATGCCCAGGAAACAGCAGACAGCATTCACAATGGGACGACGTTCACTGCCTTTGAATCGTCGGTCGCGGCCCGTGATCTGACGTTCGAACGTCTGCCCTTCGATCACCCGCTCTACATTCTGTTTTCGTCGGGCACCACCGGGGCACCGAAATGCATCGTGCACCGGGCCGGAGGCGTTCTTCTTCAACACCTCAAAGAACACGCGTTGCACGCTGACATAAAGCCCGGGGATCGGCTGTTCTACTTCACGACCCTGGGCTGGATGATGTGGAACTGGCTGGTCTCGGGGTTGGCACGGGGCGCCACGCTCCTGCTCTACGACGGTTCGCCCTTCCATCCCGGCCCGGAAGTCCTTTTCGACTACGCAAGCGAAGAGCGGATGACCCATTTTGGCACGTCTGCCAAATACATCGACAGCCTGCGCAAAGCGAATTTCCGACCCGGCGCGACCCATGATCTGACAGACCTTCGCTCCGTGATGTCCACCGGATCACCGCTTCTGGGTGGCAGTTTCAATTATGTCTACGACGTCATCAAGCAAGATGTTCATCTTGTGTCGATCTCCGGTGGAACCGACATCGTATCGTGCTTTGTGACAGGCGATCCCACACGTCCTGTCCATCGGGGCGAGATTCAATGCCCGGGTCTCGGTCTGGCGGTGGACGTCTGGCGAGACGATGGCACGGCGGCTGATGATGGTGAAAAAGGCGAGTTGGTGTGCACCGCGCCCTTCCCTTCGATGCCTTTGAAGTTCTGGGGCGACGACGACGATGCGCGGCGTTATAAAACCGCCTATTTCGAACGCTTCCCGGGCATTTGGTGTCAGGGTGACTTCGCAGAACGGACAGAGACAGGCGGCTATGTCATTCACGGGCGATCCGATGCCACTCTCAACCCCGGAGGTGTTCGCATCGGCACGGCGGAAATCTATGCAGAGGTCGAGAAGTTCAGTGAAATAGACGCCTCGGTGGTCATCGGACAAAACATTGCGGACGACGTCCGGGTTGTCTTGTTCACTAAAATGGCGTCGGACGCGCAACTGACCGAAGACCTGACCAAGCGGCTAAGAACGGCAATCCGTCAAGGTTCGTCGCCAAGGCACGTCCCTGCCCTGATCCTTTGCGTCACAGACATTCCCATCACCAAGAGTGGCAAGATCAGCGAGCTTGCCGTCCGCGACGTCGTTCATGGTCGCGCGGTCAAGAATGCAGATTCTCTCTCCAATCCAGAAGCACTGGATTGTTTCCGAGATCTCCCGGAACTGGCGACGTAGCGGATTTTATGGCGTAACCAGCCCGTCCGCTTCGGCGATGCTCTCCGGAAACCCATCTATCATAAGCGTGCTCATACGTCACTGGCTCTGCCTCAGGCAGGACAAAGCCGATCACGATAAGCTGGGCCATTATCGTTACCAGTTCAAGTTATCTGGCGGATCGGGGTTCTGGTTACGATAACTAGTGAGAACGGCAGTGCAAAACTTTGCCCCGGAAGTGGCGGGATAGTCTTGAACCGACGGGCGAGCGCGTGAGTCAACAAACTCAATTGGTTTCGCCAGTTGCCATCCAAGATCTTTTTCTCCAAGCAAAACCTCAGCACGGGCTATAGCCGCGTTACGAGCAATCCCATCGAGATCCGCTTCAATTGCAC
>JBAUHR010001072.1:0-12698 GCA_049680385.1 Rubripirellula sp.
GAGCAATTGGTACGGCAATTCATTGAAAATTCCACTCGTGAAATCCTCAACCTTTGCCGCTGGCGACTGTCCCCAGGTAAACTGACCCATCAAAATCCCGCCCATCAGAGCGAAGGAAAGTGGCCAAATGACCAGCAGAAAACCGATGCGGCGAACGACCGTATTCACTCCGGCTTGATCTCTTCCTTGACCTTTTGGATGAAGTGGGGCGACTTGCCGCCTTTGCTGAGCTCTTCGGCTCGCTGTTGAGCTTCTTTTCGTTGGTCGAATTCGAAGACAGCAACACGTTTTAGGTTCTGGCTGAAGACGCCCCAATACAGCCTTAAACGAACGTCAGCAGCGGCTTTTTTCGTCCGCTTAGACGACTTTTTCTTAGCTTTTTGATCGGTGATGAGCTTTTCGGCAGCTTCGGCCTCGGCGGCTTTTGCCTTGCGACTGACGACCTTGCGGGCCATGGATCAAGCGGGGGGTTCGAGGAAAGCGGATCCACAGAAATGGAATCGGAAGCTGCCAAGTTTAACACGATGCCGCCAATATTGTCATGGGGCGTTAGCGATCCGTACAGATAAGTCGAAAGGATCGCTATTCTTGAGCGGCGATGTCGCTTATGCTTTGGGTTAGTTAGGCAGAAGTTTCGTGGGCCTGGCGCAGACGTTTGGAACGATGACGTCAGTGCGAAATGGAAATCATGATTCCTGACCCAATTTGTTGCGATGGAAACTCATGGCCGAAACTTCCCGTTCACATCACTGAGAGAAAGAGTGGCAACATGCAGGTCAACGTTTCGGCACGTCATGGTAATTTGCAGCCTGGTGACCAACCTCTGGTCGTCGAAAAGGTTGAACGACTCCGTCGTCTTTACGATCGAATCAACGCCATCGAAGTGACGATCGACCTGAAGCAGCTCGACAAGCCTAGCGTCGAAATCAAAGTTTCGGCTGAACACGCAGAAGACTGCGTGGCGACCGCTGAAAGCACAACCGTGATCGCAGCACTTGATGCGGTCATTCCAAAGGTTGAGCAGCAGCTACGCCGACTGAAAGAAAAAAAGACCGGCCACCGAGCCACCGGAATCAAACACATCGACCCGGTCGTCGCTGACGAAGATTGAGCGTCGACTACCGCATCGGAACATCTGACTTTCGCGGCATGAGATCACCTACGTGATGATTCTCTTGTGCGCCGGTCATGTGGTGTGATGCGGAATACCTCACATCCAAGAATTCCATACGAGGAATCGCAACCCAATGAAGTTCGCAGATTTTATTACGACGAAGGCCATTCGTGCCGAACTGACGTCGTTAACCAAAGAGACCGTGATCGAAGAACTGGTTCAAGCGTTGCTTGATGCTGGTGAAATCAACGCGGACCAACGCGACGATATCATTTCGTCGATCATGAAGCGTGAAGAACTCGGCAGCACCGGCATCGGCCGCGGCGTTGCGGTGCCTCACACCAAGCACCCCAGCGTCCAGAAGCTGGTTGGAACTGTTGGCGTCAGCGAAAGCGGCGTCGATTTTGATTCGCTCGACGGCGAACGCGTTCAGTTGTTCTTTCTGCTGATCAGCCCTCCCGAACGCCCAGGTGACCACCTGCGCGCCCTCGAAAATATCTCGCGACAACTTCGGGACGACACGTTCTGCCGCTTCTTGAAGCAAAGCAAGACACCCGAGGACATTCAACAACTACTGCAAGAAGCCGACGACAATCAATTTGTGTCTGGCTAATGAGCACCGACGCCTCCCTGACCCGAACCGTGGTCGTCCGAAACGCCGAAGGCTTGCATGCACGCCCGGCGGACTTATTGGTCCGAATGGCGAGCAAGTATCAGGCAGAGATCCGGATCGGGAAAAACAGTGAATGGGTTGATTGCAAAAGCATTCTGTCGCTTTTGACACTCGGTGCTGCGCAGGGGACCGAACTTTCGGTCGCTGCCGATGGCATCGATGCGGTTGATGCAATCAACTCGATCACCGCCCTCTTCGAGGCGGGCTTTGACGATACCAGCGAGAAGTAAAGGGCCGAACCTGCGATCGACTCGTCGTACCGAGTCGGCGGCTGCCCCCTCCCCCATTTCTCCGCTGCCCATCCCACAACTTATCAAACCGAACAATTCGATGGATCGCGTCACGAAAGTGGTGCTGCTGGAGCGGCCCCCAACGCATACCGATAACTCGTACGCAGTGGCCCGGCCGCTGCAACACGAGAGAAATCGTGATGCGCGTGAGTCTCGATCTGTCCCACGACGATGGTCGAACTGCAAGGCATCCCTGTCTCGCCAGGAGTCGCTATCGGCCCGGCGTTAGTGCTGGATGCCGATGGCTATCAAATTCCTCGCTCTGTGGTCCCCGCCGATCAGGCGGATCAGGAATACGCGCGCCTGCAGTCAGCCGTCGACGCCGTGTCGGCTCGGTTAGAAACCAGCCGCCTGGAAACCGCTGCGGTCGCCGGTGAACATACCGGCGACATCTTTGCCGCGCAATTACAAATGCTGCATGACCCGCGACTGCACGGGGAATTGCGTCGCCGTATCAATACCGAATACTTGACGGCGGCGTATTCGGTCAATCGCGTGCTTCACAATTACGCGGCCGCGCTGCGGCGATTGTCCAATCCGTTTCTGGCGGATCGCGCCGAAGATGTGCTGGATATTGAAAAGCAACTTCTGCGTGAACTAGGCGCGGTCAAACGCGGTCCGA
Source organism: Rubripirellula sp. (assembly GCA_049680385.1). GTDB lineage: Bacteria > Planctomycetota > Planctomycetia > Pirellulales > Pirellulaceae > Rubripirellula. Next base: position 2,700 of record JBAUHR010001072.1, read on the forward strand.
TGTCGGATCTGAAAGAGCCCGTGATTGTGCTGTCGCATGTGCTAACGCCAAGCGAAACCGCCAATCTGGATCGTCGATACGTTCGCGGCTTTGCCACGGAAATTGGCGGGGCCGGCGGGCATACATCGATTGTTGCCAAGGGACTGGAATTGCCCGCAGTCGTCGGTATCGGATCGTTCCTCGATAGCGTCGGTGCAGGCGACCAAGTCATCGTCGATGGTGATCGCGGCCGTGTGATCATCAACCCCGACGCAGCAACGCTGAAGCACTATGAACAGCGGATCCAGCAACGCAACTCGCTTAGCGCAAGGCTGGCCGAGCTGCGCGACTTGCCTGCGGAAACTGCCGATGGCATCCGCATTCGCTTGAACGCAAACATCGAGTTTCCCCACGAAACCGGGGCGGCGATCGAGCGTGGTGCTGATGGCGTCGGTTTGTACCGGACCGAGTTTCTGTATTTGTCCAGCCAGCAAGAACCCAGTGAAGAAGACCACTATCAAGCGTACAGCCAAGTGGTTCGCGAAATGTGCGGACGCCCCGTCGTGATTCGCACGCTTGACCTTGGCGCCGACAAGATGGGGCATCGCCCACTGGTCGAACAAGAGCACAACCCATTCTTGGGACTGCGCAGTATCCGTTTGTCGCTGCGCAATTTGGATCTATTCCGGCCACAATTGCGTGCCGTTTTGCGAGCCGCTGTTCACGGCGATGTCCGCATCATGTTTCCGCTGATCACGACAATCGCTGAACTACGCCAAGCACGAATGCTGTTGAACTTGGTGGCCGAAGACTTGAAGGACGAAGGCATTGAGTACCGCGGTGATATCCCGGTTGGCATGATGGTCGAAGTTCCGGCAGCCGTCGTGATGCTAGAGAACTTTGTGCGCGAAGTTGACTTCCTGTCGATCGGCACGAACGATTTGGCCCAGTACACCCTGGCCGTCGACCGCAGCAACGAATACGTCGCCGATCTTTACCAATCCAGCGACCCGGCCGTCCTGCGTTTGATCGCCCGCTGCGTCGAAGTCGCCGACAACGCGCACACATCGCTGGCAGTTTGCGGTGAGATGAGCAGCATGCCGGCGCGAGCTCTGTTGCTGTTAGGCATGGGCGTGCGAAACCTAAGCGTGCCGCCATCCAGCTTGCCGCGCGTCAAGAAGGCAATCCGCAGCGTGTCAATCAACCAATGCCAAGAAATTGCCGCACGGGTGATGAAACTCGAAGCAGCGCGTGACGTTGACATGTTCCTGCTCGATCGACTCGGTGATCTGGTGCCCGAGTTGGTAGTGACCTAATCCCTTCCCCCCATTTCTGTTGCTTTTGTGACCGCTAAATCCAACCCCGACGAGCCACGCAAAAACGATCCTAACGGATCGGCGGCATCGGCATCGGTGGTCCAGGCGTCACCAACAGCACTGCGAATTCGATATCGAATCCGGTTCGCAAAAACCGGTCTGTTGCGATGGATCGGTCACCAGGATCTGGTTCGATTGTGGGAACGAATGGCTCGCCGAGCCGACTTGAAACTGTCGATGACCGAAGGCTTTACACCGAAACCACGATTCGTTTTTCCATCGGCGATGGCGTTGGGGATGGAAGGTTCTAACGAAGTCATTGAGATCGAACTTGCAAACTCGATCGCTCCTGCCGAGCTGATGGATCGATTGGTCAACGACAATCAACCGGGGATGTCGATCGTGTCAGTCAAACGACTGCCCGAAGGTTTCGGCAAAGCGCAACTGGCACGTACCGACTATCGAATTTCGGGCCCTTGTTTTTCGAGTTCCCGTGGCCCGATCGAAGAGCCAGACGATCACGAACAACCAACCAGCTCGCCGGTCGATTGGATTCAGATCGGCGAATCGATCCAACGGTTGATGGCAACCGAATCGGTTTCGATCGAGCGAAAAAAGAAAACGGTGACCTTACAAGTCGCCGAGCAGATCCACGAGTTGCGGATCGCCAAAGAAGACGAAGAAACCGAATCCGAAAACCACTCAATCGTCCTGTCGCTGATCGCCACCAACGCCGCATCGCTACGTCCTGATGACGTGCTAGGACTGCTTGGCCTTGATGACTGGATTGATCGCGGCGCCACGATCACACGAACCAACGTCCACTTGGACAAAGAATTTGAAACCGACGATCTCGACGAGATCGCAATCCGTACACAATCACCGTTGGCGTCCATGCGATTGACGCAATCTATGCAATCGCATCAAGCCAGCCCAACACCCGTAAGAGGTGCTTAACGATGAAAAAAGAAATGCTGATCAATGTGTTGCAACCCGAAGAATGCCGCATTGCTGTGCTGGAGAATAACCGCCTGGAAGAGCTGTACATGGAACGCAAGAGCGTGGAAGCTTTTGCCGGAAACATTTACCGCGGCAAGATCGTCAACTTGGAACCCAGCATCCAAGCGGCGTTTGTGGACTTTGGTGTCGGCCGCAACGGATTCCTGCACATCAGCGATGTCGAGCCGCAATACTTTCGCCAAGGCGGCTACGACCCCGCCGAAGTGATGCGAGAATCCGACGAGATGGCCGAAGCCGCTGCCAAACGGGCGCGCGATACCGGCCACGGATCCAAGCACGCATTCAAAGGCGGACGACCGCGCAACAAGCCACCGATTCAAGAAATCTTTCGCCGCGGCGACGAAGTCTTGGTGCAAGTGATCAAGGAAGGCATCGGCACCAAAGGCCCCACCCTTAGCACCTACATTTCGATTCCCGGTCGATACTTGGTCTTGATGCCTTCCCTGGCACGCGTCGGAGTCAGCCGCAAGATCGAAGACGAAGACGATCGCAAGCGATTGAAGCGTTGCTTGCTTGCCCTGAACCCACCCAAGGGACTCGGGTTCATCGTTCGCACAGCCGGCGCGGGCCGAAAAGAAAACGAACTTGAAAATGACCTCGAGTATCTGCTGCGACTGTGGAAATCGATCGTAAAACGCATCGCGGACACCAAAGAGCCTGGTGTCATTTATGAAGAAAGCGACTTGATCATTCGCACGATTCGCGACATCTACAGCGACGACATCGATCAAATTTTGGTCGATGAAAAAGAGTCGTATGAAAAGGCTCGCGACTTTCTAAACATGTGCATGCCTCGAGTCGTCGAACGATTGAAGTTCTACAACAGCGATGTGCCCCTGTTCCACAAGTACAAACTGGAACAAGAGATCGTAAAGATCAACACTCGCCAAGTGCAACTGAAAGACGGTGGCTCGATCGTCATCGACCCCACCGAAGCCTTGGTTGCGATCGACGTCAACAGCGGCAATTTCCGTGGCAACGATTCGGCCGAAGAAAACGCCTTCCGCCTGAACATGGCCGCAGCTAAAGAGATCGCACGGCAACTGCGACTGCGTGACTTGGGTGGCGTGATCGTCAATGACTTCATCGACATGCGAAAGGAAAGCCACCGTCGCAAGTTGGAACGAACGCTTCGCGATGCGATGGCAAATGACCGCGCCCGCACCAAGATTTTGCGAACCAGCCCGTTCGGTTTGATCGAGATGACTCGCCAACGGATTCGTCCGAGTTTGAAACGCAGCATCTACAACGACTGTCCCTGTTGCGAAGGCCGCGGTTTGGTCAAGACAGCAGAAAGCATGTCGATCGAAGTCATCCGAACGTTGGCGCTAGCGGCAAAGAACACGCACATCGAACGGGTGACGATCCGCGTCAACGATCATGTCGCAGCACACCTGAACAACCGCAAACGTCGGGACGTGATGCTGTTAGAAGACACCGGAAAAATGTCGGTACAGATTCTCGGTAGCGAAGCGTTGTATCCCGAACACCTTGAACTCGATTGCCGCGACAAAAGTGGCGAACGAGTCGAAATCGATAGCTAGAGGGAAATAGGTATTAGGTTTTAGGTGATAGGTATTAGAAAACTTGCCGATCACCTAAGACCAATGTGCTTTCCTAAAACCTAATTCCTAACACCTAAAACCTACTCGCCCCCATGATTGAACTTGGCGTCAACATTGACCATGTCGCGACGGTACGTCAGGCACGGCGGACCTACGAACCCGACCCGGTGATCGCTGCGGCGCTCGCCGAACAGGGCGGCGCGGATGGGATCACGTTTCATTTGCGTGAAGATCGGCGTCACATCCAAGACCGTGACGTCGAGTTGCTCAAGCGAACCGTGACGGTCAAAACGAACATGGAATTAGCGTGTGCCGACGAAGTCGTCGACATCTGCTGTCGAACGGAACCGGACTGGGGTTTGTTAGTTCCCGAAAGTCGCCAGGAAGTGACTACCGAGGGTGGCTTGGATGTTGTCGGTGATACCGGCCGCGTCAAATCGGCCGTGCAGCGATTGAAGGACGCCGGCATTCTGGTCAGTCTGTTCATTGATCCGGATTTAGACCAAATTCGTGCGTCGGCCGAACTTGGCGTCGACGCCGTTGAACTGCATACCGGCCCCTATGCGATTGCTCGACGCGATGACCAAAAACGCGAACTCGACCGACTCGCTGTCGCTGGTAGAGCGGTCACCACTGCGGGAATGCGTCTGCACGCTGGACACGGCCTGAACTACACCAACGTTCGAGACGTCGCCAAAATTCCTGACGTGATCGAACTGAACATCGGCCACTCGATCGTCAGCCGAGCGGTCATGGTCGGTATGAAAGAAGCCGTTGCGGAAATGCGGCGAATTTTGGATTTGTGTGCGTCATAAAGTAGACTTGAAACATCCAAGGCACGCTGCTTCAAGCGGAATGCAAGCCGACGCGAACCATCACGAGCACTCATGTCGCGACACTCATCGATTATCGGTATTTCGATCGCCGGTTGCATCGCCACCGTCTCGTTGGTTTGGGGCGACGACAAGCCTCGCGGTGAACGTCGCGCACCGGCACCTAAAGTTTCCACCGAGCAGCTTCAAGGGATTTTCTTTGACGACCTAGGCGAGGCGATCCGCGGCCAGCGCCCATCGTTGTCTTCACTTCGCAAGGCAAGCGAAGCGAAAGCTAATGCGCCAACCAAGACCAAACCGTCCAATCAATCGTCGGTTGACCTTTGGGCCGGCTTGATTTCGCCGGTTTCCTTGGAAGATGAAATCAAACGAGTGCGATTGCATTTTGATTCGATCATCACGACACCTGGTGCATTCAATAGCGGCGGATACCAAGACGCTCGTTTGGACCTGTCGGTGCTCGCGATGCTGTTCGCTGTGATTCAGCAACACAGTGGCGATGTGCGATGGAAAGACGAAGCCGGTGCGGCCCGCGACTTGCTAGCCCGAACAGCGTTTAACTGCAAAGCCGGCTCGACTCAGGTCTACAACGAAGCCAAGCTGCGAAAAGCCGACTTGCAAGACTTGGTCTCGGGCACGGGACTGGCTTCACGCGAAGCTGAACCGGAAAACGTCTGGTCCGATATTGCTGACCGATCACCGTTGATGGAGTACGCCGAACGCTTGGTCGACTCGATCGAAGGAAACAGCCGCGACGCCGCCTCGATTGAATCGAACATCGATGCAGTCAGGCGCGATGCCGAACTGATCGCGATGTTGGGCGAAGTGCTGACAAAGGAAGGCATGGACGAAGCGGATGATGACGATTACGTAAAACTTAGCCGCGACATGACCGCCGACTCGCAGAAGGTCGTCGCGGCAATCGAACGAGCCGATTTCGAAGGGGCTCGCGCCGGGGTCAGCCAGATTCGTGGACGATGCGACGCTTGTCACGAGCAGTATCGATAAGCTCTCGAATGCGAAGTAGAATGGTAGGCAACCGACGGTTCCCAAACTCTCCTTCGTACGCTGAATATGCCGATTCAAGTCAAATGCCAGTGCGGTAAAGCACTTAAAATCCCTGATACGATGGCCGGAAAAGCCGTCAAGTGTCCGGGGTGTGCGACCGCTGTTCGCGTTCCGGGTGGTGCTGCCCCGGCCGGCCAGCAAGCGTCGGGTGGTCAACGGGCTGCGGCTAGCAAGCCAGCATCGCCGGCACCTGCCAAAGCTGGTCGCATGGACGACCTGTTTGACGAAGAAGGGTTCTCGGCTCACGTTGCCCAGGTCTGCCCGGCATGTCGTGCCGAAATGGCGGCCGGGTCCGTGTTTTGCACCAAGTGCGGCTTTCACAAAGAATCCGGCGAACGGATGGAGTCTCACAAGACGGCTGGCGTCGATATCAGCCATGGAACGCTGGCGCTCGAAAAAGCGAAAGCCGACATGATCAAAGCCAAAAAACTTGACGACGCTGTCTTGGCCGGTGCCGGTATGCCGTGGTGGATGCTGGCGCTCGTGCTATTCATGCTGATGAGCGGACTTTGCATCGCCGTTCTAGCGGTCAACGCGTCGCGCCGTGTGGACGAAACGATCACGTTCAATCCGATGGGCACGTTCCTGATCTTGTCAGGTTCGGCATTCACGACCTTTGGTGTCGGAGCCTTTGGCATGATCGTCATCCACGCGTTCAAACAGCAAACATCGAAAGGATTCCTTGCGATCTTGCCACCTTACACGATCTATCACGTGTTCAAAAATCCACGCGAAACGTGGAAGTACCTTCTCGGATGCATCGTGATGCTTGGTATCGGCATCTCACTGATTGTCGCGGGCGGCAACGCCTAGTTGTTCGCGTCGATTCCATTCGCGGGAGTAGAGTCCGTCGCGAACGCCGTAAAGACTGTCGACGGTCTACGGACAGGCCGAGAATCTTGACGGTTGGTCGACTCGATCGTTTAACCGTTAGCCGAAGGCGTACGTTTTTCGCATCGCATACGCCTTCGGCTAACGGTTAAACAACCAAATTTCGTGGCTGATCGCATCGACAAACCGTCAACGAGTTTTGCTACCCCAAAAGCTCAGCTACGGCAAAATCCTTGCCGCGCAGCCAAGGCGTTTACTTCGATGGCATGGTCGCGCTGGCTGGACGAATCGTTGTTCCGATCGAACGCTTCATCGACGGAATGTCGACCGAAGGCGTGTTGCCACCGGTCGCAATCATCCGCGACGGTGATCCGATTTCGGAAGGAACGTTCAGCCCTGGTACTCCGGTGCGTCCGATGGGAACTTGTCGCCGAGCAATCGTTGTGGTGGTCAGCCCTGATTTAGGCGCACCATGGTCGGCCGCTTCTCGGAACTGTCGATACTGAGGCGACAAATTCGCGAGTTCCTCATCGGCCGTCTTTTCTGGTTTCACGCCTGGCAACTGAACCGTCGCAGGAATTCCCTGAATGGTATGTCCCTCGGCGGTTTTGAACGAAGCCACCAATGACACCCGTCGCTGAACACCACCGATCGCGTCCCAGGGAATCCACACGCTGTACGACGCGCCCAGGTCGGTTTGGCTGAAATGACGTTTGAACTGTTCGGGCGTGAATTCGAAACGCTTTGCGTCCTTTTCAGCGGCTTCGACAGTGTCATCAAATCCGTGTACGACCAGCGTCCCATCGACGGGCACAGGACGCGATTTCTCGTCATAAAAGAACACACGTCCGCCGAAGCCGCGTGTCGGCGTTCGGCCAGTTTGAACCAACGTGTCGGGCGCCCATGTCGCGGCCATCTTGACCGGATTCGGATACGGTTCCGGATCCTTGTCCGCCTTGTCGCCCACGAACGGCAACCGGTCAAACATCGACTTACTGGTCTTGTCCGCTTTGTCAGATTTTTTCTGGAATGTCGAACAACCGACCGAGCTGACCGAAATCATCAAGGCGATTGATGTAGCGAAGTGTCGTCGTGAGATACGCATCACAGAGTCCGTTCATGATGGGGTCAAATAAAGGCTTAGCACGACGATGTCCGTCGTGATTCACGGTTGCGGTACCGTGCTACCTAGAAGACGGGCAAATCAATGCCCGTCTTGATTGCGGCAGATCAATCGCTGCGGGGCGAATCAATCGCTACCTAACATTCCACTTTCGCCAAAGCCAATCCGATTTGGCCGAGGACGATTCGATGCACCAGAGTCTGATGCACCGGACTTTTGCGACTTCGCATTCTGCACACGTGTTACCTCGTCGATCCAGCTCACTTGGTTGGCACCGCCCGGCGTGAACGGGGTGGATGCCTGAGGTGCACCACCAACTTGTGGCACTGGCAGATTCGGCATGGCCGGTGCTACGGGTGCGGCTGGTGTCGGAAAGTTTCCGCCCGGTTGAACGTACGGTTCGGTGTAGATCGGTGTCTGCATACGCGGTGCTTCGTTGACCGCCGGCGAGTAGCCCTGGCTTGGCATTCCTTGACCCTGCAAATCCATCACGCTGTTTGCGTCCATGGTTGATGGGTCGTAGTAGGTCGACGAACCATCCACGGGATACGAGTCTTGGATGATGACCTGGTCAATGGTCGGCTGCAGGTCGGGGTAGATCACGGCACCTGTTGCTGGTCCCCACAGTCCATAGCCACCGCTTAGTCCCACGTCACCATGAGCTTCGACGACGTCGGCTAAGCACCAGCTCATCCGGCTGGTTTCGGTTTGCTTGACATATTCAAGGTCTTCTTCGCCGGTGACCAACATCGGTGTCATGACAACAAGAGTTTCCTTGCGACTTTCGACTTCTTGTTCGTACTTAAAGAAGTATCCGAGCAACGGAATGTCGGCCAAGTAAGGCACTCGTCGACTGAACTGTGATCGTTGCTTTTGAATCAAACCGCCGAAGACCACTGTTTGCCCACTGTAGGCCGCGACGACCGACTGGGCGGTTGTCCGAATGATGTCGTCGATGATAACCACGGATCCGTCACCTGCTGGAATCGGCGTTCCGTTGACTCCGTCGCGTGCCGAACGTGTGGCATCAACTTCCATGACAATCAATCCATCACTACCGACACGTGGCCGAATTCGCAGGATCAAACCGACTTCGATGTCTTCGGTCGAGACCAACGAACCGCTGACGTTTTGCGTCACGTCACGAATCCGAGCAATTTGACGACCGACTTGCACATAGCCTTCGGTGTTGTCCACCGTCATGATCTGTGGACGACTGATGATTTGCAGACGATCCGCATCTTGCAGCGTGCGAAGCAACAGGCTGACCGAATCGCTAGCTGCACTCAAGACGAAGCCACCGTATCCGAGGGCGGCGTTGGAAGTGCCAACGCCAAAGCTGGACACACCGCGACTCGCCACCGTTCCTTTGTTGACTTGGTTCAGGTTAGGCTGACCCGACGCGTTGAAATTGAACCCTGGAACACTGGCCAAACCAAGGGCATCCGACGCAACACCGCGGTCATAGACCAACGAATCTTGCAGGCCGACTTCGCCACCGATTTCAAACGCATCATCCAGCGACACTTCGGCGATCAGCACCTTGATCAAAACCATCGGTGGTCGACGATCCAGGCGATCGATCATGCGTCGCACGTCTTCATAAAGCCGCGGTGAAACGCTTAACAAAACGCTGTTGGTGACTGGTTCGGCAACCACAATCAAATCGCGATCGGGCAAGTCGTAAGGACCAAGTCCTTGCTGGAATTGCTGGATCGAGTTCACCGTTGATGTTCGTTGTTGAACATAGCTCGTCAATGCGGTCGCCACGTCAGCGGCCGCTTGGTGACGCAACCAAATCACTTCGGTAATCCGTTCGGCAAAGCCTTCGCTGTCCAAACGCAATAGAATACTCTCAACGACATCCAAATCGCTGGACGAACCACTCGCAATGATTGCATTGGTCCGTTGATCCGTACTGAATCGCAGCGGCACTAACGAGTTGTCACCACCGGCACTGGTCGGTGGAAGACCGCCAAGGTTACCGGCACCCACACTAGTTCCGCTGGTCGCGGCATCGTCACCGAACAAGTCTTGCAACGCGGTCGTCAACTGCACCGCGTCACCGTTTTCGATGGTGAAGACTTTTACAAGTGACTCGACGCCAGGAGCCCGGTCGAGCTGACGAATCAATTCGCCAATCAGCGACATGCTGGCAGCCGGTGCACGAACAACGATCGAGTTGGCTCCGGTATCGGCCGTGATCACGGTCCCGGCAAGGATACCCGAGTCGAGAAGCTGATTGTTCTCAGAATCGATACTGA
>JBAUHR010001073.1:0-1988 GCA_049680385.1 Rubripirellula sp.
GCCTAAGCATTGCCGCGACCAGTGCCAGTAAGAACGAAGGTGATTCGGGTACGACGGACTTTACTTTCACCGTGACTCGGTCGGTGACGACGGATACGGCAGTCAGTGTGGGCTATGTGGTTTCTGGTTCGGCTGTTAACGCAGATGATTTTGTTGGTTCGGCTTTGCCGTCGGGGACGGTCACGTTTGCGGCTGGTGAAACGAGCAAGACGATCACGGTTCCGGTTGCTGGTGATACGGCGGCGGAAACTGATGAAGCGTTTACGGTCACGCTAATTAACGCAAGCGGCGACACGACCATTGCTGTTGCAACCGCGTCAGGCACGATCCGAAACGATGACGTTGAAACGCCCGCCACGCCGGTGATTACTATCGCTGCGAACGATTCGAGTCGAAACGAAAGCGACGCCGGAGAGACTCCTTATCTGTTTACGGTCACACGGTCTGGCAACACGACGGGATCGACCACGGTGGACTACGTCGTCACTGGCACTGGTGCCAATCCGGCCAGTGCTGACGACTTTGGCGGTTCGTTCCCCAGTGGTGTGGTTTCGTTTGCGGCGGGCGAGACCAGTCAAGTAGTGACAGTCTCGTTCTCCGGTGACAATGTTGTCGAAGCCGACGAGCGGTTTCGCGTGACGCTGCAGAACCCTTCGGGTGACGCAACAATCGCAACCACGTTTGCCGAAGGCTTGATCATCGACAACGATCGCAACGTCGTATCGACTCGAATGATTTCTCCATCGTTGATCGCTGGGCTTCAGGTCGTCGAAGGAGACAACGTTCCGACCGCGATGATATTCCGCGCGACCATGGAAACGGTGGTCACGGTGCTGCCGATTGGATCGGCCTCGGCAACCGAAGACATACGTGTTCTTGATGGCGACACCAATACGATCAGCGAATTTGTTGCTGGCGTTACCTCCGCGACGGTACGACCAGGCAGTCTGTACGCGATTGTGTTCGGCGCCCAAACATCGCGGCGTATCTTCTCCATCCGGTCGTCGGCTGGTTTCGAAGCACTCAGTTCCGCAGTGGGAACAAACATCATACGTCCAACCGACACCAACGCCGACGGAGAAACAACGGCTCGCGACGCACTAGTAGTGATCAACGAACTTGGTCGCGACAACGCCGAGGGCGAACGCATTTCGAGTGCGGGATCCACCAACATGATGGACGTCAATGCGGACGGTTCGGTTTCGGCGCTCGATGCCTTGATGGTGATCAATGCGTTGGCGAAATCTCGCTTGTCTGAATCCGAACAGTTGGTATTCAGTGAACCAGATTCCGACTCCAGCGTCCCGACGTCGCTGGCTCCTGTGTCGGTGACGATCTGGGACGAGGCTAAAGACTCGGTCGACTTCTCGTCGTTCGATTGGGCAGGGCATGCCGCGACAGATCAGCCTAGCGATGCTGCGTCGATGTTAGACGTCGCCTTGGAAGAAGAAGTGGATTGGCGAGCCGCGACTCTTGACGACCGAGTTTCCTTGCTTTCGTTTGATGCGTCCTAGCGAGATCGGAACCATCCCGACCGCTCGTCAAGATAGTTGGCGGCGACTTGGGCTGAGAGCAAGATTTTTGGGCGAGTTGCGGCAATGACGTTTTGTGATGAACCGCTGGTTCATTCCGAGCAGTGTTAAGGAAGTGCGTTGCGAGTCCTATCTTACGCACCACTTCCTCAATCGCACCACTTCCTCGATCAATTGATCGCGATGCTGCACTGTCGCGATGATCAACGAGTCGTACACGGGGGACGCTGCATTGATGACCAAGTCACTTGGTTCTAGCTAAGTTAGCCCTCCCTCATTTGGTCCTACACTTTATTGGGCTCAAAAAATTTGGCCAATAGCGATACGAACATTGCCACGGCGGCGATTCGCTAGCCTCGTGCGGCATTGTCGGCAAAGTCGAATCTCGGATTGGTCGCGATTTGGAAATCACGCGGGTTCGTTCTTTTCTCGCGAGACTTCAGATCTGTATACTGG
>JBAUHR010001074.1:0-8682 GCA_049680385.1 Rubripirellula sp.
GATTGTGCCTACGTGCCACGTTTTTATCAGCCTGTTTACGCGAACGACCGGATTGCCGAACTGAAACGGACTCGCGATGACGTGCCGGCAACCATCGCACCCAGCACGATCGGCGATCTTGATGGCATGCCGTTGCCAACATCGCCGATCGTACCGTACGTCGAATGTGTTCACGACCGGATCGCCGTCGAGATCATGCGTGGTTGCCCGCACCTGTGCCGGTTCTGTCAAAGCACGGTGATCAAACGACCGCTGCGAATTCGCGAAGTCGATACGATCGTCGACGCGGCTTGGGAAAGCTACAAGAACACCGGCTACAACGAAGTCAGTGTGTTGTCGCTTTCTAGCAGTGACTATCCACACTTTGAACCGCTGGTGCTGCGACTGAACGAAGTCTTTGGGCCCGAGAACGTGAACGTTACGGTGCCAAGTTTGCGAGTCAACGATCAACTGAAAACGCTGCCGTTGTTGTTGACCGGCGATCGTCGGCGCAGCATGACGCTTGCGCCGGAAGTAGCGCGCGATGACATGCGAGTCCAGATTCGCAAAAAGATCAAGAACAGCGATTTGATCGAAGGCTGCCGCGTTGCGTTCGCGAACGGATTCGAAAGCGTCAAACTGTATTTCATGTGTGGCTTGCCGGGCGAACGACGTGTCGACCTGGAAGGCATCGTCGAACTTGCTGAAGCGATCGCGACGGTCGGCAAAGAAGTCACCGGCCGGTACGCCCGAGTCACCGCCAGCGTGTCGAACTTTGTCCCCAAAGCACACACGCCGTATCAGTGGAACGCCATGCAGCGACGCGAGTACTTTAAGAAATCGCACCAAATCATCCGGGCCCACCGCAAAATTCGCAGCGTGACGATCAAGTGTCACGACATCGAAACCAGTCTGTTGGAAGCCGTCATCAGTCGCGGCGACCGGCGGATGGGAGCGGTGATCCGCGCCGCTTGGGATCGTGGCGCTCGGATGGACGGTTGGACCGAATACTTGGATCCTCAGCGATGGTGGGACTCAATCGAGGAAGCCGGATTGGATGCTGAAAACTGTATCCACGAACCGTACGAGCTGATGGCGAAATTGCCCTGGGATCACGTCAACGTCAAGTTCGGACGTCCCTACTTGGAAAAAGAGCAGGGCAGGGCAACCGTCCAATTGGCCGCCATGGCCGACGCAAAGTAGGCACCCCGTTCGTACACCATCGATATTATTAGGCGGCGGCGAAACGCCAGTGGAAACGAACCGTTTCGTAAAGCTAGAATGTGCGTTCCGTTTTCGATGACCTTAACCAGTTAGTGCTTCAGCAAAATTCGATTTCGAGGTGCCCAATCGTAGCGTAGGCTTCCAGCCGGCGATTGCCTGGTTCAGCGAATTGGCAGGCAAGGTGCCTGCCCTACATTAAATGTTGCCGGAGCGCTAGTTTTCGCGTTTTGAGCGAGTTGCATCATGCGTCTATTTTTATCGAGAGCGGCGTTCACGTTGGTTGAGCTATTGGTTGTCATCTCAATCATCGGCATCCTAACTGGGCTATTGATTCCGGCCGTCAATTCGGCACGAGAATCGGCTCGGCGAACCGAGTGCAGTAATCATCAACGGAACTTAGCGTTGGCTACGCTTGAATTCGAGACTTCGCACAAATCGTTGCCGGGATGGTTTCGGAAGTTCGGTCGCTGGAAGGTCGGTGAATTCCTGGTGATTGATCCGCTTTCGCCGTCTAACGTGTTGAACGAGGATCATAAGAAGCTGGCGCCGTGGCACGTTTCGTTGATGCCCTACCTGGATGCTCAACCGATCTACGAGCGGTGGGTCGAGAATCGTTATCCGATTTTGGGTGAAGGGATGCCGACGCCATGGGCGGGAGTATCGCACCCCGAAATGTATCCCAGTCTCGATATCCTTTCTTGCCCCAGCTCACCATCGACGAACACTGTTTTCGGGCGGTCGTCTTACATCACCAATAATGGCGTCTACTCAGGTTTGACAACGGCGGGCGAAAGCCTTCCCAATGGTCGGACGATGAGCTTCGAAGCCGCGATGCGATATGCGAATGGTCCGTTCAATAACAAGTACGGCGAGGACAGCGATTTTGGTGAGACGACGCCCGTCGGTCCGACCGTGCGAATGGAAGATTTCAAAGATGGGCAGAGTCAAACCGTTCTCTTTTCCGAGAGCATGCAGTCGATGCCGTACGGTGCACTGGCAACATCGCCGCAGCTCCTTCCGCATCCATTGGCGCATCGAATTACCCACCTGCTGATGTCGCGCCAGAAGTACTATCACGGGTTCGTATGGTTCCAAGTCGATCCGGCGGAGTATCAAGGCTTTGGAATGCCCGAGCCCGAAATGGTGATCAATCATGATCGGTTTTCGTCAAAAACGGTCGACCAGGATCCTCGCCTTGCCCGGCCATCCTCGGCACACCGGGACGGAGTGGTGATGGCATTTGCCGATGGATCAATGCGGTTGGTAGCGGACTCGATCGACTACCGCGTCTATCAGGCGATGATGACGTTGCGTGGTAAGAGCAGCGATGTGCCATGGGCCGAATTCGTGATGAGAGAAGACGACCTTCGCTGACCTGCGTGGGTTCGCCATGTAGGTCCGTCTCTTCGAGACGGATATCACGAAAAAGTCGTGGTCTGTAAGAGTCTCAGAGAGGCACGCCTACATGAACTACTCCCAGGTGTTGGTCCTGGCACCACTGTTAATGTCATTCCTGCCGCTGGGATCACTCTGATTTGGAATTCGCCCTTTCGCGACGAAATCGAGCGAAATGAATGTCGTATGTTTCGCAAGTGGCCATCGAGTCTATAATAAAAAGCATGACACGAATGCCGATCTTGCCGAAAGCACTTTCGATTGTCGCTTGTTTGATGCTGGCGGTTTCGCCCGTGATCGCTCGCGCCAACTGCTGCTGTAAGCGATCGGCCGAGATCGCCGCAGATGCTTCGAGCGTATCGTGCCAAGATTCAGTGCCGTCCTGTTGCCAGCATCGTGCGGGTTCGGATTGCAGTGTTCCGGTTCCTGCAGACTCGGGCGCTGACGATTGTCAGTGCCAGTTGCGTTGTTGTGGCGATCTGCCTCAAAAATGGGCGCCACCACGATCGGGAACTTCGGTCGTTTTTCTGCTTGCGGTCGACTCGCAAGCATTTTCTTACGACTTGCCGGGTGAGAACGTCGAATCGCCTCGGCCGGTTTGGAATTCGTTTCTTTTGGCGCAGCATCAATGCGCCCGTTTGTGTAGATGGTTGAAATAGCGGTCATCGTTTGAACCGACTGCTGTTAAACCAAAATCTATTTTTTCAAACGAAAAGAGAAACCAAAATGTATCAATTGATGATTGGCGCTTACGTCGCCCTTGCGCTGGTGGCATCCGCTTCTTCGGCTGTGCTGAATTGCGATGGCAAATGTCCGCTTTCAACTGCGGCCGCGGTAACGTGCCCGTGTGGTCAATGCGAAGCCGGCTGTGGTTGTTGCGACGGTGAAGGCTGCACTTGCGATTCGTGTGCTTGTGAAGCCTGTGGTTGCGATGCGGCGACCACGTTTGTGATGAAGACCGACGCGCTGCCAAGCTGCTGTGCCAGTGGCGGAACATGTCCAGCATCGGCGGCGGCTGCATCGGCGACTGAACTGGCATCGGTCACCACCGATGTCGCCAGTGCCGGGTGCGAATGCGGAGCATGCGAAGCAGGTTGCAAGTGCTGTGACGACGAAGACTGCACGTGTGCCGAGTGCGTTTGCCCGGGCTGTGACAAGTAACCTGTTGCGGCAAGCAACTCGAACGTCACGTTCAAACGTGAATGACGTTCACTACTGATTGATGGCCGGCCGCTTGAGTGATCGAGCGGCCGGTTTTTTATTCTTCGTGCGGTTCGATGTGGACGTGGACGTCGCGGACACGTGGCATTTGGATCAGCAAGTGATCTTTCACGTGGTGTCCAATTCGGTGACCTTCGGCAACCGTAATGTGACCTTCGACTTCGACGTGAATTTCGATGAAGTACTCGAGGCCACTCTTTCGGACCCGAAGTTTCTCGACGTCTTGGACTCCGTTAACCGACAAACTGAGTTCGCGGACTCGGTCAACGATTTCGTCGCTTGCCTGTTGGTCCATCAATTCGCGGGCGGTCGACGAGAAAATTCGGATGCCCGTGACGACCAGCATGATGCAAACACAGACCGCCGCGATCGGATCGACCAGCGGTGCCCACGTGCCCAAGTAGGGTGCCGCCAACAAGGAAATCGCGACACCGGCTGATGCCCACGCGTCGCTGCGATGATCCCAGGCGGCCGCTCGCAGCGCCGATGAATCCAGTCGCTTGGAGACGCGGTTGGTGTACCGATAGATGGTTTCTTTGACGACCGCACAAACCGCAGCCAGCACGCCCGCCAACATGCCGGGGACTTTCAGGTCGCCGCCAAACCGTTTTGCCGTTTCGAGCGCAAATAGGCCGGCACTAAATGCGACCAACAAAGCGACGCACAAACCGGCGATCGATTCGGCTTTGGTATGCCCGTAGGGATGGTCGTCGTCTTCTTCTATTTGGGCAACGCTAAGCGCCCCTCGCACGGCGATCGCACTGGCCACATCGCCGATCGAGTTGACGGCGTCGGCAATCAGTGCGGCTGATCCCGTGGCGATGCCGCCGAACAGCTTCATGCCGACCAACAACATGTTGACGCTCAGCCCCCAAACGGCCGCGCGGCTAGCGTCGATGTAGACGCGCTGGCGAACGGCCAAAGAAGCTTCGTCGCGTTTGGATGGACTCTGCAATGGGTTGGCTCGTGACGCAAGAGAAAGTTCGGTCGCGGATTCTAGCAGTGCAGGCCCGATGGGGGCACCGCTGCTGGTTTTTCCAGCAGCTTTTCGCTCGGCTGAGCAACCTTCGTGGCCTAAGGTTTCACGTCGTCTGTCCGCCGCACGGGAAAATCATGGCCTCACAAACACTACCATCCGCCGAATCGGCAGCCTCGTCATCTTCGGCTGCCTCGCAAGTCAACACGCGGTCCCTGTTTTGGTTCGCCGCCACAACGTTATTGGGGGCGTTTCTGGTCTTTCAGGTCCAGCCTGTCATCAGCAAGTGCGTGTTGCCGTGGTTTGGCGGTACGCCGGCCGTCTGGACGACCTGCATGTTGTTTTTCCAGATTTTGTTGTTCGGTGGCTATCTGTACGCGCATGTTCTGCGCACGTTTTTTCGGCCGTCCATTCAAGCCTGCATTCACTTGGCCCTGCTGGCCTCAGCCGCACTGGTGCTGCCGATCGAGCCGTCTGATGCCTGGAAACCGATGGGCGACGAGTCTCCGACGTTGCACCTGTTGGCGATGTTGGCGGCTCATGTGGGATTGCCTTACTTTGTGCTTTCCAGCACTGGCCCGCTGATCCAAGCATGGCTGACTTACCAAGACAATTCGGATCGTGTTTACCGTCTGTATGCACTGTCGAACGCCGGTTCGCTGGTCGCCTTGCTCAGCTATCCGTTCGTGGTCGAGCCCGTTTTGTCGGTGTCGAACCAGTCCGTCGTTTGGTCGTTGATGTTTTGCGTCTTTGTGTTGGTGCAAGGCGTGGTGGCGATCGGATTGTTCCGAGTCAACCGAACTGCTGCGAATCCACCGGCAACTGATTCGGACGCCCCGGCAGACTCAATCGATTGGCGACTGCGAACAGTCTGGGTAGCCCTGCCGGCACTGGCGTCGACGATGTTGTTGGTCGTGACCAATCACGTTTGCCAAGACGTCGCCGTGATCCCATTCCTGTGGGTCTTGCCGCTGAGTTTGTACTTGGTCAGTTTCATCATCTGTTTCGATTCGCCCCAGTGGTACAAGCCGAAGATGATCGCGGCGATGACGTTGATTTCGATCCTTGGAATTCAAGCGAAGACATTATTGCCCGGATCAATTCAGTTGATCGTCGAGGTCACGATGTACATGGCGATGTTGTTGGGCGTTTGCTTGCTTTGTCATGGCGAAGTGGCGCGGATCAAACCGAGTGCCCGTTATCTGACTCAGTATTACGCGTTGTTGTCGGCTGGCGGTGCAATTGGCGGCATCATTGTGGCGATCGCTTGCCCGATGCTGTTGAGCACGTCGATCGAGTTACCGTTCGCGCTTGCGATGGTCACGTCGCTGACGTTTCTATTGTTTTTTGCTTGTCGTGGATGGATGCGAACCGACTATGACTGGTCGGCTGCGTATCGTTTGCGTTTCGCGGCGGCGCTGTTGATGATCGCTCCGATGGTCAGCATGTCGATGGCCGATCAAGATGAAACAATCACGTCGAAACGAAACTTCTTTGGCACATTGCAAGTCTTGCGAGACGACGCCGGCGTGCGACTGGTCCACGGCAGCACGATCCACGGGATGCAGCGAGGCGGCGACGCGGCGGGCGAGCCCACGACCTACTACGGACGCGAAAGTGGCATCGGCCGCGCGATCGTGGCGATGCAGTCAGACCGGCCCCGTTTGAAAATCGGTGTCGTTGGACTCGGCTGCGGCGTGTTGGCAACCTACGGCCGCGCGACGGACGAGTTTGACATGATCGAAATCAATTCAGCGGTCGTCGACATCGCTCGCGAAAACTTTTCGTTTCTTTCCGACAGTCCGGCCACTAATCGAGTCCACTTGGGTGACGGAAGACTGGTCTTGGAACGAATGACAGAAAAGAAATTTGACGTTCTCGTTCTGGACGCCTTCAGCAGCGACGCCATCCCGGCTCACCTGCTGACACGCGAAGCGATCGCCCTTTACGTTGACCGACTCGCCAGCGATGGCGTCTTGGCGATTCACGTTTCTAACAATCATCTTGACCTAGTCCCCCTGTCGCATCGACTCGGGCATGACGGGGGGCTTGAAACGCGAGTCCTGCGCAGTCCCGGTGACCCGTCGCTCGCGACCCAGCACGCCACGTGGATGTTGATGGGGGCGGCCGACCATCCGCTGTGGGATCACGCTTCGATGGCCGAGGCCCAACCTGCAACCGTCCAGCAGTTGCAGGACGCGCCGATGTGGACCGACCAGAAGCACAATTTGGTCAGTGTGCTGAGGCTTTGGTAGCAAAGCCGGGCCGCTTAGCGGCGGTTGCCGAGGCGACGCTGGAAAAAAATTTTTTCCGTCCGAAGTGACTGGCAGTGCGAAATTTAGCCGTCTTTTGCTCTTGCCGGCTGTTTCACGGCTTTGATAACGTGCCGAAGTCCTGGGAAGTGATTCTTTTACGAGAATTAACTGGAGGCCGGGCGGTCACGGTGACGATTAGTTAAATGTTTCCGCCCGCTTCGCGCTGAAAAGTCTCTTTTCGCTGACGGATTGCATCCTGGGACAAGGATAGCGGCGCTGACGACCGACGCGGAAACGGTCTAGACTTCGATCATGCCAGGATGGTTTGATTGGTGCTGACCCGGTCGCCCTTTGCGCTTTCGCATCCATTTCACACGTCCGGAAACGCGTCCACCCTGGTGGGCGACCTCGTGTGAGTGGAGGTTCCAGTCCCAAACGGGAGCAATTCCAATATGCAGATTTACGGCCCTTTCAGAGTATCGACGACCCCACAAACTTCCGGTGGTGGGCGTACGCCAGCAGCGGCAGCACCGACCGGCAAGCCGACGGCGGCACCGGTTGACCAGTTGGACCTGTCCAGCACGTCGGCTGCCACCAGTGCCGGTGGCGTCAACCGACTCGGCGCAACCTCGGCAATCGCCGGCGGTGGCGAAATTCGGACGGACCGAGTAGCCGATATTCGCCGGCAGATCGCCGACGGCAGCTACGAAACGCCCGAAAAGATGGACGCAGCCCTTGATCGACTGCTGGACCAATTCGCCTAGCCCTTCGGTAGAGTTGTAGTCCAACGGAAGAAATGCTGACCTGAATTCGCCTCTGCTGTATGCTAAGAGGCGAAGAATGTCCGGTTCCGCTTTGATTGATTGATCCGCTGTGTCGTCTGCGTCTGAATCCCTACAACCGCTAAGTGTTTCTCTGTCGCCGCAAGAGCGATTCGAGGAATACCTTCAAACGCGAGGGTTGAGACAGACAAGTCAGCGGAAATTTCTGATCGATGCGGTCTTCAGCGAACACGACCATTTCGACGCCGATGAGTTGATTGATCGACTTCCTCGGCGTGGTCAAGAAAACTACGTCAGCTCGGCGACCGTCTATCGGACGCTGCGTGAATTCGTTGACGCTGGCTTGCTGAAAAGCTTCCAGCTAGACGGACGCACCGTCTACGAGCTCGACTATGGTTATCCCGCACACGATCATTTGTACTGCACACGTTGCCGAAAACTGATCGAGTTCCAAAGCGAGCCGCTGGTGCAAATTCGTGATGAAGTGGCGGCCGAGATGGGATTTCGCGTCAGCGGCCATCGCATGATCGTGCAAGGCGTTTGCAAAGATTGTTGCAAGGCACGCCGAAAAAAGCGCAAGCAAGATCTGGTTTGATTCATTCTGGGCGAATCTGTTTTAGAATCGCCTGAAACACCATCTCGTTGGCGTCAAAGTCGCGGCTCTCTGCCTGCATTTGGATCACAAATTTCAAGTCGTTGATTCTCGCAAGCATCAGTCTCGAAATGATTATCAGATCCAAATAGTAGAACTGAAAATCAACGGTCCGGTCGCCCGCTATGGCTTCAGGAACGTCAACGTTTGTCCGTTCCACTTCGCCATATTCTTTTGCGATCCCAGCTTGAATTGCAT
>JBAUHR010001075.1:0-7906 GCA_049680385.1 Rubripirellula sp.
GAATGGTTCATGCGTTCCGGTCAATCAATTGGTAAAGGCGACCGCTGAAAAGTAGCAAATCTAGTGCGTATTGCAGGGGCGCCCATAATAGATTTCCTGCGCCGCTTCTCTTTTTGGCGTCGGGCAAGTAGCCTATGTCTGCGTTTATTTTAGACCTTACACGTCCCCGCGGGGACGGAAGCCCGGAGAAAGCCGTCGTGACAAGCTCTCGTTATCTGTTTACTAGCGAATCGGTCAGCATGGGACACCCTGATAAGCTGGCGGACCGAATTTCCGACGGCATCCTCGACGCTCTGTTGACCGAAGATCCCAACAGCCGCGTCGCTTGCGAAACCATGGTCACGACCGGCATCGCGATCATCGCGGGCGAAATCTCGACCAAGGCCAAGATCAACTATGCCGACGTCGTCCGTGGCGTGATCAACGAAGTCGGCTACCCCGATGACCAAATGGGCATCAACGGCAGCACTTGTTCGGTGATGGTTTCGCTGGACACCCAAAGTCCCGACATCGCTCAAGGCGTCAACTCGGACGATTCATCGGGCAAAGACATCGGCGCCGGTGACCAAGGCTTGATGTTCGGTTATGCGTGCAAAGACACGCCTGAAATGATGCCGCTGCCGATCGCATTATCGCATCGCATCATCAACCGCCTGACCGAAGCCCGCTTCAACAAAGAAGTCGACTGGCTGCGTCCCGACAACAAGGCTCAAGTCACCGTCGAATACGAAGGCAACACGCCGATTCGAATCGACACCGTCGTCGTCAGTGCACAGCACAGCCCGGACGTGACCAACAAAGAAATCCAAGACTTCATCACCAACAAGATCATCGTTCCCGAATTGCCGGCGAACTTGGTCAAAGGCGAAGTCAAGTATCACATCAACCCAACGGGCAAGTTCGTCATTGGCGGACCGCACGGTGACTGTGGTTTGACCGGTCGAAAGATCATCGTTGACACCTACGGTGGTTGGGGTCGTCACGGCGGCGGTGCATTCAGCGGCAAGGACAGCACCAAGGTTGACCGCAGTGCAGCCTACATGGCTCGCTACGTTGCCAAGAACATCGTTGCATCTGGTTTGGCCGAACGCTGCGAAGTCCAACTGGCTTACGCGATCGGTGTGACCGAACCGGTCAGCGTGAACGTTGACACCGAAGGCACCGGCAAGATCGATGATGCCCAATTGTGCGAACTGATCCGTGCCCACTTCCCACTGACCCCGGCAGGCATCATCGACCACCTGCAACTGCGTCGTCCCGTATTCAAAGAAACCAGCGCTGGTGGTCACTTCGGCCGCGAAGGCGACGGCTTCACTTGGGAAAAGACCGACAAGGCCGAAGCACTGGCGGCTGCCGCGGGCGCGACCGCGTCGGCTTAGGTTCAAGCAAGTGATCACAAATTCGTAGCACGGGCTGCCAGCCTGTGCTGCACGCCAAGCAGCCTGCTGCTAGGTCATTTGTTGATCCGGCGATGCTTGGTCGAGCGTTTTGGTCCGTTGACGCGAAGGGGAAAGTTGCGGTGAAATTCGTTTGGACGACTGACCCGCACTTCGACCACGTCCCCGAATCTGTCTGGCAAGAATGGGTGGCCGATGTTCTGGCATCGTCGCCCGACGGGCTGTGGATCACAGGCGATCTTTCCGAAGGCGACGACGTTGTCATCCAACTTCGTCGCTTGGCCGACGCGGCAAACTTGCCAATCTACTTTGTGCTTGGCAACCACGATTTCTATGATTCCTCCATCGCGCGCACGCGGCGCGACGTTGTCGCCGCCACGCGTGACGATCGGCGGCTGGTCTATCTGACCGATGCTCAGCCGATTGAATTGATCGGCGATGTCTTCCTGGTCGGCGAAGACGGCTGGGGCGATGCTACCGTAGGCGACTTTGATCATTCACCGATCCGACTGCACGACTTCGAAAAGATCGAAGACATCACCGGGCTGACGCACAAGCATCTAAAAAAGAGGCTCCGGCAACTCGGACTCGAATCCGCCGAACGTCTCGCCAGCAAATTGGCGACGTTGCCTGCAACGGCTCGGCAAGTCACGGTGCTGACGCACTTGCCGCCGTTTCGCGAAGTGTGCTGGTACGAAGGCCGGATCGCCGACGACGATTGGGCACCGTCGTTTGTGTGCGGCGCGATGGGACAAGTACTGTTGCTGTACAACCAGTCGCACCCGAGCGTCAACGTTAACGTGTTGTGCGGCCACACACATCACGAAGGCGTCGTGCAAATGGCCGAAAATTTGACAGTGCGAACCGGCTCAGCCGTCTATGGGAAGCCAGAAATTGAAGCGGTGATTGAGATCTTTTAAACGAAAAATCGCCAGTGATCTCGTCCCCGCTGGGTCGGCAAACTCGATCGCTGCGGGAAGCAGATCGAGTTCACCCAGGGACGTGAACACTGGCGATTGGATCGGAAAGAGTCGCCTCTTCGATTTATCTCTAGCGATGCGAGCTGCGGGCCGGTTGGGCTGCGAGCTGCAGGTGGCCGAACAACGTCTGCTCTTTGCGAACCAGATAGAACTTTGCTCGCGGGCCGCGTTGCATGTCGGGATGTTCCAAGATGCCGGCCAAGTCCTTCATCGTTGACGTTTGCCAACCGTGGATGCCAAGCAGTACGTCGCCGCTGACGATGCCCTGTTGATCGGCAGCCGACCCAGGACGAACGCGAGTGATGAAGAGGCCACCGCGATACGGTGTCTTCATTCGCTGGTTCAGCCGTCGCATCGTCGAATCAGCGACCGGTTTCGCTTGGATGCCAAGCACGTTCCAAGCCATTTCAGCGACTGAATGTGAATCAGCCATCGCTGACTCGCCGACAACGGCCAAGTCAATTCGCTTGCCAGATCGCTCGATTCCAAACTGAAGCGGCGTTCCGGGTGCCGAGTCGAGCATCGCCAAAGCGAAGTCCAATCGGCTAGTGATCGGTTGTGAACCGATGCGGACGACACGATCACCGGCCTTCAACCCCTCGCGGGCGGCTGGGCTGCTAGCGGATACGTTGGCAATCGTAACACCGTCGCCATCAAGTGGCCCGCCGCTCGCTCGCACGCCGGTCACCAAACGTGACTCGTTGTGTTGTTCGATCATGTCGGTGACGACTTCGATCACTTGATCGATCGGAATCGCAAACGCGATTTGCTGGGCACCGACGCGGACGGCAACATTCACACCAATCATCTCGCCGGTGATGTTCAGCAGTGGGCCGCCCGAATTGCCTGGGTTGATGCCGGCACTGATTTGAATCAGATCACGATACTCTTGGGTATCATTGACCGGAACGTCGCGGTGCAGTGCGCTGATGATGCCTTGTGTGCTGGTATGAACGTATCCGTACGCATTGCCGATCGCGATCACACTTTCACCGATCATCAGATCGCTGCTGGTACCTCTTGGAATCGTCGGCAGCGGTTCGTCGACGTTGACTTTGATCAACGCCAAGTCGTTTCGAATGCGGGCCGACACGAGTTCGGCGGTGGTGTTTTGGCCGTTGGATAACGTGACTTGAATGTTATCGACGTCTTCGACGACGTGATAATTCGTGATCACGTAACCGCGTGGATCGATGACCACGCCGGTTCCCATGCCGTTGACTTGTCGGAACGAATCCGGCCCCTCGGCACCCGCCATTCCGGCAGCAGTGGAACGAACCGTTTTCTGTCCATGAATATTGACGACGGCCGGTGAGACTCGTCGAATGGCCAAGACGGTCGGTGTTTCACGTATATCGGAAACTCGACGCGATGGCGATTGTCCGGCCGACGAATCTGCGATGATGAGCGTGCCGACAAGAGCGGCGGCGATCATCACACAGGACGCAGCGCGGGATGCTGTATTTTTCAGTCGCATTAGTTCCCGTACCCGAATCATTCGGATGCAAACATTCAGGCGGACTTAACAATCCATCCGCCTTCATTTCCACCGGCATGACCGGTATGAAGGTTTGCATCGGAACAATCGGCGGCGAACCTTGATCAGCGAGGGATCACGCCGCAAGGTTTACCAACCTTAACACCGGCGCCCCCCAAACGAGCCCAACCGCGGGACCACACGCCGACGATGGCAAAGAACTAACGAATTTTCAGCAAGATTTAGTAGCCAACGTCGACCGCGGGCGAGCCGAAAACTGGCCGCGTCGGAACGGGATGAAACCGTGGCCAGGGGACTTCGGGCGGCTTGGGTTCACCGCCGCCGGCCCCAAACTCGGAATCAAAGTCCGACCCAAACGGATCGACATCAAGGGAGCCGCCATCGAGGCACTCGCCGTTGTAGTCTGCCGGTGAAGTGTCACCAGATCCAAAGTCGCTCGGCGAATGGTGACCGCCAACGGTTTCATTCTTCCAGTGTCCTAGAATGCCGCCCGCGTCCGTCGGATCGTGCAGCCGCTCGCTCGGCACATTCAAAGCCAAACACCCCGATTGGCTGATCAAGACAGCCGACACGAGTAAATAGACTGACCATGGTTGAGGGTAGAAGTGGCGCATAGAACAACGACGCGAATCTCGCGGTGCCTGTACGAGTATCCCCCCAAGACAGACCTATCTTCACCATCGGCCTGCGTATCCGGTTACTTTAGAAAAAAAGACCGCAACCGTCAAAATCGATTGCCAAGATCGGGCAAGCAGTGACGAACCATCCTCGTCGCGACAAAATGGGATACTTTTCTGTGAACCAAACCACCACTGCTGATGAAACGATCACCGCCGAACTGGTCATTGCTGATTCAGTCGCCGGTGGCATCGATACAGATGCACGCCCCGCCGTCGAAGCGGTCCCCCGACCGGGCCGAGTACGGCGATTGCGGAATTGGGTCGTTTGGGCGGTCCGAGGTTCTTTCTGCATCGCGTCTCTGATTCTGCTGTTGGCATTGCTGACCGCGATCCCGATCGTGCAACTGATCGCATTCGGGTACCTTCTGTCGGTCAGTGGTGAGTTGGCATCGGGTGCAAAGTTTCGCGACTCGCTGCCCAAATTACGTCAAGCTGGCCAGATCGGAATGACGCTAGCGGCCGTGTTCATCGCCGCACTGCCGACTCAATTGTTGACGCACTGGGAATCGGTCGCGTCTCTGATCAACCCTGGTTCGAACCAAGCTGCGGCGCTGCGAGTCGGCGCGATCACGGCCGCTCTATTGGCAACGGGATACTTGTTGTGGGCGTGGGTTCGTGGCGGACGTCTCGGGCACTACCTCTGGCCACAACCGAAACGATTTTTCCGGGAAGCTTGGCGACCATCCACATGGACCAGTATGCCCGATCGACTTTGGGATTTTACAGCTTCGCTGGAACTGCCCCGATATTTCTGGTTGGGCCTTCGGGGTGCGGCCGGAACATTGGTTTGGCTGATTCCCGCAATGATCATCATTGCCGCGTTTCGAGATGGCGAAACCGGACTGGCTGGTCTGGTCGGATTCGTATCGCTGATCATGCTCGGCGTGGCGCTGATGTACCTGCCGATGCTGCAAGCGAACTTTGCCGCCGAAAACCGAATCCGGGCACTTTTCGAAGTCCGACGCATCCGCCGTGACTTCCGACGCGCACCGTGGGCGTGGTTGGGTGCGATGGTGTGCGGACTGGTGATCCTGCCGATACCGCTGTACCTGTTAAAGATCGAAGCGACTCCGCGTGAAGTCGTTTGGCTGCCGTGTCTGGTCTTTGTTGCTTTCATTTTGCCGGCGCGAATTGCCGAAGGACTAGCACTGCGCCGGGCAAGATCGCGTCCCGAACCCACCGGCCGATGGGCGCGGGCGTCACAGTGGACTGCCCGATTCCTGCTGATTCCCGTCGTCGCGGTATACCTGGTGTTTGTCTATGTGTCCCAGTACACGAGTTGGGACGGGCTGCAGACGTGGGTTCAACAGCACGCAGTTCTGATTCCGGTGCCTTTCCTCGGCGGAACCTAATTCCCGCCGATGGCTACGTCAGGTTGCATCAAGCGGGTAAAATGCGAGCGTTCGATCCTCACTCGCTTTGACGACTTGGCTTTCAATGTCTCCACGCAATCTGAACATCATTATCATCGCTGCGGCGATCAGCCTGCTTTGTTACGTCACCCACCGGCGCACTCGGACAGCATTGATCGTTGGCGAAGCGATGAATTTGGTGGATGCCTTTTACGTCGATCCCGTCGACAGCGACCAGCTTTTACTAGCGGCGATGAACGGCATGACATCGACGCTGGACGAAAACAGCGAGTACATTCCCGGCGCGGCGTACGAATCGTTTCAAGACAGCATCCACCAAGAATTCGCGGGAATCGGAATCTTCGTCGAAGCGTCCGAAGACAACGGCCCCGTGCGAGTTCGAACACCACTGGTCGGATCACCGGCGCTGGCGGCCGGTTTTCGTCCCGGTGACCTGATCATCCGCGTCGACGGCGAAGACGTTTCAAAGATGCCGCTGCCTGATGTCAGCACTCGGCTGCGTGGCCCGATCGGGACTTCGGTGTCGGTGGTGGTCAAACGAGCAACGAAGCCGCAAACGAAACCCAATAACGCGGACAACGATGATGCCGCGTTATCAAAACCGGCGGAACCTACCGAACCAGTCGAATACACAGAAGCGACGCTGCAGGTTCAGCGAGCGCGCATCGAACTTGAATCCGTTGTTGGTGATTATCGTGGCGACGATGACAAGTGGGTCTATCGCCTGCGTGAAGATCCGACGATTGCCTACATTCGCTTGACTAGCTTTGGCGACAAATCTACCGATGAAATGGCGTCGGCCCTCAAAGAACTGGATAACAACTTTCGCGCGATCGTGTTGGACTTGCGCGGCAACGGCGGCGGGCTGCTGCATACGGCCGCCGATATCAGTGACATGTTTTTGAATTCGGGAGGCATCGTTTCGACGCGAACTCGGGGCGGCGTCATCGAATCGGAATTCGACGCGACTCCCGGTACCTTGGTCGACACCAAGACTCCGTTCGCGATTCTGATCGATGGCAATTCCGCCAGTGCCAGCGAGATCGTGTCGGCCTGCATGCAGGACAACGGCCGAGCCACCATCGTGGGCACGCGAAGCTATGGCAAAGGCACGGTCCAAAATATCTTGCCGCTGCAATTCGGACGCAGCGCGCTGAGATTGACCGTGGCCCGGTATTACCGCCCCAGCGGCAAAAACATTCACCGCGTTAAAGATGCCACCGACGATGACGAATGGGGCGTGACACCGGATGAATCCATGGTCGTCGAATTGGACGAAGAGAGCTTGAAAAAAGTGGCTCGCCAATGGACTCAATCCGCCTATCCGGCTTTGGCGACAGAATCTTTGTCCGAAGACGACCCCGCAACCGTGACGTCCAGCACGATGATCGACCCGCAGTTGCGGCGAGCCGTCGAAACGCTGAGGAAACAAATCTCGGCCGAAACGCCGGCCAGCGAAGCAGCGTAACGAATAGCGATGCAGCGTGAAAAATAGCAAAGCTGCCTAACAAAAAGCAGGCTTCATGAGCAGTCCGTCCCAGACCGACCTACGAGCCTTGGCGGATAACTGGTAACATCTGGCCATTGCCTTTCGCTGGATTTCTCTTATTCGCAGGATTTTGATGGGGCTTTACGACCGCGACTACGGACGCGACGAACGAACCGCCTGGGATCGAATCGAAAACCCTCGCAGCATGACGATCATCTTGATCGTCGTGACCGTGGCGGTGTTCTTTGCCGAAGTTCTGTTTCAAAACACCACGCCCATCCGTCTTTCCGACGGCAGCGAAGCGCTGGTTAAGTCCAGCCCGATCGCCGATTGGTTGTCCGTCAAACACGACACGCTGTACAAACCATGGTTGTGGTGGCAGTTGCTGTCGTACGGTTTCGTTCACGACTATCAGAAGATCTTTCACGTCCTGTTCAACATGATGGGGCTGTTCTTCTTTGGCCGAATCATCGAGCAACGTCTCGGCCA
>JBAUHR010001076.1:0-4447 GCA_049680385.1 Rubripirellula sp.
GGACAACATCGGCCGAGCGAGCAGCGCCGTCTGGTCCTAAAAACTCGGGCCAGTCCTTGGCGTGCGTTTGACTGGCCAGCAAGACGACACAAAGCGAAGCGAGAACGTAACGATTCATGAGCCGATCTACCTGAAACGATTTGCAAACGAACATTGAAGTACAAGAAGCACTTGAGTAGCGAGCATGAGACGACACACCCGAATCATTGTGGGCGCTGCGGACGCCCATTGCCAGCACCAGCGTCGTCATGGCCAGGGCCGTGTGGCGGCTGTGCGTTTTGCAGTTGTTGCTCCTGCTCGTCCGTAAGGATTCCGGCGAGTCGCTTGTCGACATCGGATTGCAACGCGACGAGCATGCGAGTTTGCCGATCGTTCAAATTGAGCGACTGCACGACCTGTTCAGGCAATACCTGGCCGGGCTTTGGCGGTGGTCCCTGCGGTGGACCACCTTGCGGTTGCTGGTTGGCCGCTTGCTGGTTGGCTTGTCCGAAATTGCCGCCCTGCGGCGGCGGACCGCCTCGACCCATTTGATTGTTTCCGCTGCCCTGGCTTTGCAAGACCGCCGTCAACTCGGCCTTCGAAACGCTGCCGTCACGATTTGCATCGGCCTGTTCAAACAACTGAATGATCATCTCCATCGGTGGGCCACCACGACCGTTTGCGCCGGGAGGGCCACCGCGACCGGGTGGCTGGGCGGACAACACCGCGGGGAACAGCAGGCTGGGGACCAGGACGATGCCAAAGGCAACGACGACGGACTGGAATTTTCGATTCATGGCACCGGTATCCGTTGGAAAAGCTGACTGAAAAGGCGGTGACTGAGCGTCGGCAGACGAACCACCAGAGTTGCAATGCGCCGTCGACAGGAGGACCGGGCCACGATTTCCCGAAGTTTCTGCAAACTAAATGAGATACTCAAAAACAACCGGATATTCGCCTATTCGGCATGTTTTGGGTGCAAGAGTTTGGTGGCGTGTTCCCGACAAGGAATGTGCCGGTGGCCAGTGAATGGCCATTTCAATCACCATCTATCTGGGCGCCTTTCAAAATGAATATCTCCAACTCGACGGCATCCTACGCCAGTCAAGCTTCGTCCGCCAATTCGCGAACCCAGGGCGCGCGACCTCAGGGACCGCCCCCAGGCGGCAAAGAGCAGCTTTCGTCAGCACTGCAGTCCATCGGCGTTGACGACTCGACCGCGGCAAGCGTGCTGGAACAAATCGACGTCGCGATCTCGGCTCTGAACACCGAGACCTCGTCAGGGCGTGCTAGTCGCGACGCGGTTCGATCGACGATCGAAGAAGTCCTCGAAACCAACGGCATCGACTCGGCGGAAGTCGACGAAGCCATCCAAGCGGCCGGCGCAACAGGCGTATCCGGCCCATCGCGTTCCGGTGGACCATCGGGCGCAGGCCGACCAAACGGACCACCGCCACCACGCCCCGAGGATACCGACACCAGCGACGTGGAATCGGCCCTGCTGTCGGCTGGCGTGGACGAAAGCTCGGTCGATGAACTGCTAAGCAAGATCATCGAAACCGTCGGCGAACTCGCCAGCAACTCGGAAACGGGCATCACCGAAGACGAATTGCGGGCTGCCTTGACCAGCGTCCTGGAAGAGAACGACGTCGATGTCGATTCGTTCGAGCAAGCGCTGAGCAGCCAACTAGGTTCAGCCGGATCGTTCCTGAACCGACTTGCTTAATCGTCGGCCGTGTTACCTACGACTTGGGGGGGGTGCTGGGAATCGGTTCCGGCATTCACACCCGCATCTTGGGAATCACGGCTTTCTGAGCCGACGGCGATAGCCGCGGGTACCGTGGTCGTAGACGTGGTCGTGAGGTACAAAAAACCGCGGCTAGCCCTGTCGTAAACGCTTACAAAATAGCAACGTAAAATTGCACGCCCGCCCCGCGGGAAAGTGGTATTCCGGAACGAGCGACAGCTAAGCTCGACGGACCTCGCACCGCGTTGAACAAGGCAATCGCAGCCGCACGGACATTTTTTTTGGCCCCGCACTCGGCCCAATGGCGCATTGACTGCTAGCGAATAAAAAGCAGCCCCACTCGGCATTCAGATATTTGCAAACTGAATCCCCAACCAAAGTGGGTTAGTCAACCATTGAACCGAAGCTATTGCCACGATGTCTAAATCTCAGAGTCTTTTCGGCCGCGCACTATCGAAACTTGGCAACTCGCAAGAAAAAAGTCGCACACGCCGCCGTCGTCCTTCTCGGCGGTTGAGTGCCGAGGCGCTTGAGGCTCGCCAGTTGCTTGCGGGCGATTTGTTCATCAACGAGTTCATGGCCGACAACGATTCGGTCATCGAAGATCCCGATGAAGCCGGTGCCTACGAAGACTGGGTTGAAATCTACAACGCTGGCACAACCGCCGTCGACCTGGCCGGCAAGTACCTGACCGACGACGTGGACGCGCCGACCCAGTGGCAATTCCCCGCTGGCTCGACGATCGCCGCCGGCGGTCACCTGTTGATCTGGGCCGATGGCGAATCCGAACAAGGGGACAACCATGCTTCGTTCAAGTTGTCGGCGGGCGGCGAAACGATCGCTCTGTATGACACCGACGGCACAACGCAACTGGACGTGATCGAGTTCGGCGAACAATTGACGGACGTTTCCTACGGTCGCGTCCCCGATGGTGGCGACACGCTTGGTTCGTTGTTGACGGCCACTCCGGGCGCGACCAACGCGACCATCACTGACACCAACATCACACCAACCGCCGATGCCGGCGGACCGTATTATGGCACGACGGCCGACACGATCACACTAAGCGGATCGAAATCCGAAGATTCCGACGGAACCATCGCGACCTACGCCTGGGACTTGGACAGCGACGGCGACTACGACGACGCGACGGGCGAAACCGTTAGCTTCTTGCCGACAACCGTTGGCACGTTCGTCGTCGGGTTGCAAGTGACCGACAATGACGGGGCGACCAACGTCGACACGGGAACGATCAAGATCACGCAAGTGGGCGACGTCGCAACAGCGTGGGATCCCGTCACGATCGACGACGAAGCGGCTGCTTTCTTTGATGACACCTACGTTCACGAAGTCTCGATCACGTTCGATGATGACGATTGGTACAACACGCTATTTACGTCGCACGACACAGATGCAACCGACCCCTATTTCGAAGCCGATTTTGTTGCGGACGGGATCGCTCTGGAAAACGTTGGTGTTCGATTCAAAGGAAACTCATCGTTTGACGGTTCGGGTGTTAAGAAGTCGATCAAGATTGACTTCAACGAGTTCGAAGACCTGACGTTCATGGGCTTGAAAAAGCTGAACCTGAACAACAACTACAACGACCCGACGATGCTGCGGGAGAAACTGTTTTACGATTACGCTTCGAACTTTGTCGAAGGTGTTGGACGGGCAGTTTTCACGCGAGTCACGATCAACGGTGAGTTCTACGGTCTGTACACGGCTGTCGAACAAGTCGACTCGACTTTCACCGAAAGCCGATTCGGTGACGACGAAGACGGCAATTTGTACAAGGGAACGGCGTCGGATGACGCGGTGCTTTCGGATCCGTCCGCCGACTTTGGATCGGATTTGACCTACCTAGGTACAGATCAAGCTGCTTACGAAGCCTTCTATGACTTGAAGACGAACGAAGCCGCAAATGATTACTCGAACTTAATCGAGCTCATTGATGTGCTTAACAATACCGCGTCAAGCGAATTGGCGGATGCGATCGAACCGCTGTTGGACGTTCAAGACACGCTTGCTTCGCTGGCACTGAACAATCTGTTCGTGAACTTGGATTCGTACTCGGGCGCGGCTCACAACTATTACTTGTATGAGCGAGACGACACCGGACAGTTCACGCATTTGCTGTGGGATGCGAACGAATCCTTTGGCACGTTCACTCAGTTCGTTGACCGCTTCCAAGACCCCGTCCAACTGGATCCGTTCTTTTTGCCCGTCAGCACCGGTGGGCGTCCGGGACAGCCGGTCGAGGAAGAGTTGCGGCCGCTTGCCGAAAATTTGTGGGACGTCGATGACTACAGCATCGATTACCTGCGTGATCTGCAACAAATGCTGGACGAGGGTTTCGACGTCACGACAGCCACCGCGCGGATCAACGAACTGGCCGATCTGATTCGCGCCGATGTTTCCGCGGATCCCAACAAACAGTTCACGCTCGCACAGTTCAATTCGAACTTAACGACCGACGTTTCGGCGGGAAACCGAACGCTCTACGGATTGACCAGCTTCATCAGCGACCGGTCGACCTATTTGGCGTCCGCTCTTGCGCAGTACGACTTGGAACCGGAATCGGTCGAGGTCTACATCAACGAGATCATGGCCGACAATGACGCAACGATCGAAGATCCTGACGAAGCCGGCGCATTCGAGGATTGGATCGAACTGTACAACCCTGGTGCGACTTCGGTCGACCTCAGCGGGCTGTACCTA
>JBAUHR010001077.1:0-9992 GCA_049680385.1 Rubripirellula sp.
GTGTAGAAGCGATTTCGTTTGAAGAGATTCATGGATTATCTTGCCGAGAGGCAGCGAATTGGCCAGTGGAGTGCTTTTACCAAAGCAACGGCAAAGCGAGAAAGGAGCCTGCTGGAAGTGTAGTTAACCTGCGGGATCCTCTCAACAAAAAAACGCCCCTTCAATGCCCCGATACGAGAAAGCTGTACGATTCAGCACGATCAAGCCGATCTTCCCTACAAATGGGAGCCCCTTAGAGGCAAATCGGAGCTGCCGCGTCAGCTTGCGTCCCCGACTGCCCCCCCTGACGGCCACCCGACCGGCGCAACCCCTGCAAACGGGATGATCCGGATGCCCGTAAGGTGTCAGTAGACGTAAGCAGACTGAAAACGGCCGTTTTTAAGTGCGGGTCGTTGCCCGCACGGCTGCAAAAAGCATCAGCGGTGCGGAAACGAGAAAATTGAGGCCAAGAACTCGATGGCAAAGCATCGTAAGACGAAACGCAGGCAAAGCCGTACGGTGTCCGCCGCAGACTCGAACCCCTTAAACCAGGGCGCCGGCTCTGCCGAAGCCAGCAAGCGAAACGTCTTCCTGGATACGCTGCGCGGGTTCGCGATCGTGTTGATGGTTGTCGATCACGTCGCCGGTCTCTTGATGGACATCCGCATCCAAGATTCGTACCTGCGACTGGGCACTCGGCTTGCGATGCCGTTGTTTTGTGTGCTGATGGGCTATTTTTTCAGCGCCGAGTCACGGTCGAAGTACGGCCGGTTATTGGAAGTCGTTGTCGCGGCAGTGATGGTAAACCTTGTGTTTTATCCGCATTATCACAGCATCGAGATCCTCGGCTGCTTGGTCATGGCGGCGTTATTGTTCAAGGCAACCGGCCCGTTTTTCGTGGGATTCGCGGTTCTGTTGTTTGCGTATCCTTGGGATCCGCTTGTGACTTGGTTCGATTTTCCGCCTACGATCGTCATCAGTTTTGTCGCCCAGGGAATGATTCTCCGTCGCTTTGGCATCGCCACGGCAATCGCATCGGGCCTGGTTTTGTCGTCCGGCGCCGTCTGGATACACGATCTTCAGCCGGCCGGCGTCAATCACAAGCTGTGCCTTTTCATCCTGCCTGCAACGTTGTTGGTCGATCTGGGGTCACGATTCCCCGCACTGCGCATCCCTGGACTCGATCGCATTGGCCAGTATCCGCTGACCGCTTACGTGGTTCAGTACTACGTGATCATGCTGATTTCGCAGATGTAGTCATGGTCGATCCGGCGGCTAGCGACCGATTTGCACTCGTTGTGCTCGACTTTCCAGAACTGGGATTTTGATTGAGCGTGGCCAGTCGGGACCTGGGCCGGGTCTTTCCCAATCGTGTGGATAGCCTAGAATCGGCCGCGGATACATCTGGACCTCTTAAAATGAAGAAATCTGATATGAGTGGTGACTGCGATTTTGGCCTGATTGGACTCGCCGTGATGGGCGAAAACCTGGCTTTGAATGTCGAAAGTCGCGGCTATAAAGTCGCCGTTTACAACCGCACGACGGCAAAGGTCGACGCGTTGATGGCCGGACGGGCCAAGGGCAAGAACTTTGTTGGCACTCACACGATCGAAGAATTCGTCAAAGCGGTTGCCCGCCCGCGCAAGTTGATGATGTTGGTCAAGGCTGGCCCTGCCGTTGACGCGTTGATCGAACAATTGCTTCCGTTCTGTGAACCAGGCGACATCATCATCGACGGTGGTAACGAACAGTATCAGCACACCGAACGCCGCACCAAACAAGTCGAAGCGGCCGGTCTGTTGTATGTCGGTTGCGGTGTGTCGGGTGGCGAAGAAGGCGCCTTGAAGGGCCCTAGCTTAATGCCGGGCGGCAGCGCTGCGGCATGGCCACACATCAAAGAAATGTTCCAAGCGATCGCAGCAAAGGTCGGCCCCAACAACGATATCCCATGCTGCGAATGGCTCGGCAGCGGCGGCGCGGGCAACTACGTCAAGATGGTTCACAACGGCATTGAATACGGCGACATGCAGTTGATCTGTGAAGCCTATCAATTGCTTCACGAACTAGGCGGCCTGACGAACGACGAACTGTATGACGTGTTCGACGATTGGAATCGCGGCGACCTGCAAAGCTACTTGATCGAGATCACTCGCGACATTTTTAGCGTCAAAGACGACCAGGGTGGCAGCGATCACTTGGTCGACAAAATCATGGACGTCGCCGGCGCCAAGGGCACCGGCAAGTGGATGAGCCAGCTCGCTCTTGACCTAGGCGTGCCCAGCACGTTGGTCACCACCGCTGTTTTCGCACGCGGGTTGTCGGCTCAAAAAGAAGCTCGCGTTCGCGCCTCGAAGCGACTCAACGGACCTTCGGCGAATTCGAATCCTGAAATGCAGGCGATCGCAAAGTCGTTGGTTGGCGACCGTGCTGAGTTTATCGAAGCGGTTCGGCAAGCCTTGTATGCGTCGAAGATTGTTTCGTACGCTCAAGGATTCGTTCAACTGCAAGCGGCATCGGCCGAACACGGTTGGGGACTCGATTACGGTGCGGCGGCATTGCTATGGCGTGGCGGATGCATCATCCGGGCGAAGTTCTTGGACCGAATCAAGGAAGCCTTCGACGCCGATGCCAATCTTGAAAACCTATTGATGACGGACTTCTTCGAAAAGGCCGTCGAGGACTCGCAAGAGAAGTGGCGAAAAGTTGTCGCCGTCGCATCGATCATGGGCATTCC
The DNA here is from genome assembly GCA_049680385.1 of Rubripirellula sp. Lineage (GTDB taxonomy): Bacteria > Planctomycetota > Planctomycetia > Pirellulales > Pirellulaceae > Rubripirellula. The sequence continues at coordinate 2,714 of JBAUHR010001077.1, forward strand.
CGTACCAGCGTTCAGCACGGCGTTGTGCTACTACGACGGATACCGCATGGATCGCTTGCCAGCGAACTTGCTGCAAGCCCAACGCGACTACTTCGGTGCTCACACTTACCAGCGTACCGACAAAGAAGGCACGTTCCACACCGAGTGGATCCAGCTTCGCAAAGAACCCAAGGCGTAAGCAATCTCGCTGTATCAGCCAGAGTAGCCCAAGTTGATTTTCCCGAACGCCGCCGCAGCATACTGCGGCGGCATTCTTGTTTCCAACTTGGAAACGAGCAACGCATGTGGCTTGCCACGCTGGCCTATTCTTCGACCGCGTCAACAATATTTAGTTGGCCATGCAGGTCGATGACGGTGCCGCGGATTCGCAGTTCGCCGCCACTACTGATGCTGCCTTTGCCAGCTCGGATTGTGATGCCAGATTCGACGGTTAGCGAATTGGCGGAACCGACCGAATGGCCACTGACGGCAATGTCATCATCGGGATTGGGGTCGAACTGAGCAAGCACCAAGGTGCCGGTACCGAACAGACGAGAGTGTTTTTCGTCAGACGGGCGGTCGTCGTCCGTTAGCGTCAAGAATGTGCTTTGATCGACGAGTGTCAGTGTCGAATTGAGCTGTAGATTCCCATCGACGACTAGGCCTAATCGAAAATCCTCGCCGGGCATGTTTTGCACCAACAGGGGAATGTTGATCGTCGGGTTCTTTAGTCCCAAGCTTGCGGTGTACAGCACCGAACCGTCGGTCCCGTCAATCACGATGCTGTCCAGTTCGGAATCTACCGAACGCAAGAACAGTTGGCCCGCTTGCGGCGTCAGGTCGATGCGACCGGGGCTAGTGGTGTAACGCAACAATTCGATGATGGCACCGGCTTCGCTAACAATCGGTCCCGCGTGAACCATGTTTGTGAATCGTCCACTTTGACCACCAAGCGTGATTCCCGATCCTATGTTCAAGGAACTTGTATTGGCTCCTGAGATGGAGTGTCCATCAAGGTTCGGTGTCTCGATCGAAGGACCGAACAGAATCGAACCAGTGCCGGTCAATTCGACCGCGTTGTCGTCGCCATCGGCAAACTGGATATTCGAATTGCGAGGCTCCAAATCGCCGCGAACTGGTGTGTCGAGGTCACCGATTAGGGTCATTGTCGAATTAAGCTTCAAACTATCGGCGATCACGATTCCCCCGCCGAGCATCCGGGCGGGCAGATTCAATGTGACGTTGGCCAGTCGATCAAAGCCAAGCGTACCCAGGTCAAAACCATCGCCGGGGAAGCCTAGGTCCGCATAGGGATGGATCACCACTCCGCTGTCCTGGACCCCATCGATGACGATGTTTTCTAGCTCGCCGACGATCACTGTCCCATCGCGTGAATCAATCGTGATCGCATTGCCGGCTCCCAATAGTTTGCCGATGGCGATCACGCCTTCATCTGTGGCGGTAACCGATCCGGTGTAAGTGACGCTGCCGCCAAAGAGTCCGTTACGTCCGCGCACTGCGATGCGTGAATCCAACGCTTTGCCTCGCAGGTCCGCTTTGAACAGATTGCCATACGGAGTGGTCGTTTGGCCCGCGAACACGATTTCACCATCGCCGGCAACGGGTTCGGTTCCGTCCAACAACAGTTCGGCGCGATCGGAATCGTTACCAAGCAGTGTGATCGTGCCGTCGATCGTCGTACTGCCATAGGTCGTGCTTCCCGTCAATTCCAAACTTCCACCTGCCTCCACGTTCACGTCAATCGACAAATCGGGTGCCAACCATCGCTGGTTATCGGTGATCCGGATGAACGATTCGCCGATGCCGGTCACCTTTAAATTTGGCGTTGGATCGTCGATCGTGACCGTGCCGGCCGGCGAATCGATTTGGAAACCCGCTGTCGATTCAATGCCGCGCAGCACGATATTGCTGTCCGCATCACCGATCACGGTACCTAGCACATCAACGCCGATGCCCGCGTATCCAAAGACAGTACCTGTGTTTCCGCGAATCGTGATTTGAGGTCCGAGCACCGCGACTTGGGGGCTGCTTTGGCTGCTTACTTTGATTGCTTCGATGCGTTGGTCCTGTGGACCAGTGGCCGTCCCGGCAAAAACAATCTCGCCATTTCCATCAACGCTCACGCTGCCTTCAAGACTGATCCGCGCAAGGTTGTCCGCGGCACCTTCGATCGAGACGACGTCATTGAGCGTCACGTTTTCAGAGAGCCTCAACTTATCGGTGACGAGCGTCGGCGAATCGATGACCACTCGAGTTAGCAGCGCGCTGCTTTTGAATTCAAGCGGCGCTGTGCCGCGATTGCGAATCGTTTGGTCCGTCAACGAGTCGATCTTGACCAGCCCCGCGGGGGTTTGCAGATTCAATTCGAGCGAACCGTTGTCGCTGCCCAGTCCTGAAATGGCAATTTCACGTTCGCCCACGTCATCGCTCGGCCGACCATCGTCAACCAGCTTGGCTCGCAAGTTGATCGGATTGGTGGCCGCTGCGGCGACCGAACCTCGGCTGCTGCGGATGGTCAGAGAATCAGCCATGTCCACAAAGCCTTCGCCAGTCGAGACGATGCGACTGGTTCGTGCTTGGCTGCCGGCTAGTTCAAAGACGCCACGTCCGGTGACTTGTTGTGCGTCCTCAAAACGAACGGTTGCGGGGAAGTCCGTCGAATCACCTGCAACGTGAATCGTGCTGTTGACTTCAACGCCGCCGGAAATGCGCAGTGTGCCTCGCGTCCTGATTTCGATCGGGACTTCCACCAAGCCCTGATCCATACGCATCGCCCCATCCTCGATCACGATGCGGCCATCGCCCGTACGGCTGGTGTACAGCACATCGCTGGCCGCGGTGCCGCCTGTGATCCGCAACGATCCGCGATCCACCGAAATTGTTTTCGCCTGAATGTTGCTGGACGTCTGCAGTTCGCCACGCAGCGTCAGGTGCTCGATGGTCGTCAAGTTTCCAAACGGACCTACGACGACGACGCCCTCTGGAACGTCGATCAGAACCACATCATTCTCACCGGGAACCTCGCCAGACTGCCAGTTTTCAGCATCGCTCCAGCGTCCGCCCGCCGCATTCGCCCAGACCGCTGTTGGCGTCAGGTAAGCCAAGGGGCTGCGGCGGATCTGGTCGCCGACGGGGTTGCCGGCGGGAGTCGAGATGCGGCTTTCGTCGATCACGACTTCGTAATTGCCGGCAGCAATGTCTTCGTCAAATTCGACCAAGAACCCAGGTTGCCGATCGCTGACTGCTATTCCGGTGGGCCGTAGGACTCGCGACGGGTCGGCGGCATCGACCAACGAAATACTCTGCAGATCAAGGAACAGGTCTTCGCCGGTCGTGGCCGTTTGAATTTCAATCGTACGATCGCCAACAAGCACCGATCGCTTGGGAAGCACGTCGATGAGCTCGGGCACCTCGCGATCGACCGTCAGAGTAAATTCGATGGGGTCCGACGCCGAGTCAGGGATCTCGATTCGGACAACGTGATCGCCATCCGGCAATGATTCACCAAAGAACTGATCGATTCGTTCTTGCGTTAGCAGCGCTTGTCCCTGATCAAACAAGTCCGTGATGTCATGATTGGCAGCCGACTGATCGCCGATCCGCAGGTTGACCGAACTATCGCCAAGCTCACCAACCGAAATGTTGACAGCCATCGTGTAGTCATTGGTTTGCAGGTCCAGTCCAAGCCCGGCTTCGGATGCTTCGTCACTTTTGGGGGCCGAATCGCTGGGCAGGGTGACCGCGAGGGTGGGACTTCTGCGGCCCAGTTGGTTGATGACCTGCAGTGCATCGAGCGCCGTGCCAGCGCCGTCCTGATTGACGTCAACGAAAGTACCGACGTTGTTAGCCGGATCGGCGGTCCCGTCCCCAGACCGAGCCAATGCGTTGATGACCTGCAACGCATCGAGAGCCGAGACCGCACCGTCGCGCGATACATCAAGAGGCTGCAGTAGATTGGTTCCGAAGGGAGCCGCCGCAAGTAAACAGCGTGGCTCTAGCGATTCAAATCTTCGCAATTGGATGCGAGCGTGATCCAGTTTCTTAGAATTCAAACGAAACATACGGCGGTCTCTCTGTGCCTGGGCGGTGATAAAGGCAGCAAGCCTAGTTAGAGCAGGTCACCAATTCACGGACTAAATGTGGGCGGACGCGTTCTTGATGACGTGCTTTAGTGAACAAAATGTCCCTGGAACGTCGGTCGAACGCTTGCGAGCTTGGCAAAATGGGTATGATGGGCGACCCTGAAATTCCAGCTTTGACGTACTACTTTGCTTGAGAGCCCAAATCTTGTACCGCCCAACGAAATCACCGTCTTTTAATAAATCATCGTTCCGAAGGTCTTCACAATCTGCCGATCGCTGGAGTCTCCAAACGCTCGAACAGCGTTTGATGTTGGCCGGCGACGCGGGGCATGCAGTGGCCGCAACAGCAGTGGCCGACGCAGGCCCGGTTGCCGTTGCAGTCAGTGATTCAGCAGCGGCCGGACAAGTAGTCGCGTCGACGGCATCGCGACAACTGGTCCTGGTCGATTCCAGCGTCCCGGATCTCGACAGCATGCTGGCCGGGATCGATGCGTCCAGCGAAATCGTGCTGCTAAGTCCAGACAAGTCGGGCGTTGAGCAGGTCACTCGGATTTTGGCCGGTCGCCAGGATCTGCAAAGTGTTCACATCATTTCGCACGGATCGTCCGGGGCACTCCAGCTTGGCAACTCGGTCGTGACCGAAGCCACTTTGGTGGAACAGCAATCGGCAATTCGTCAGTGGTCGCGTTCGCTGGCCAGCGGCGCTGACCTGATGCTGTACGGTTGCCACACGGGGCAAGGCGAAGCAGGGGCTCGCTTTGTTGATCGACTGGCTTCCCTGACCGGCGCCGACGTTGCCGCGTCGATCGACGCGACCGGCAATGCCGCCCAGCAAGGCGACTGGGACTTCGAGCGTGTGGTTGGATCGATCGAATCATCGGTCGCACTGACTGCCGATGCTCGCCAAGATTATCGTTCGACGCTTGCGATTTCGATTCGCGCGGCGGGTGTCACCAACGAAGAAACGATGGTGCTGCAAATCGGCGGCGAAACGGTCGCGACGTTCAACAACATTGGTGGCGATGCCTACGCGGGCCAATTCCAGACCTACACGCACGACGCCACCGATGTCAGCATCGACGACGTCCGCATTCTGTTTACCAACGACCTGTACGACGACGCAGCCGGAATCGACCGCAATCTTCGCGTCGACAGTGTCCAAATCGACGGGACCACGTTTCAGACCGAATCGCCAACCGTGTTTTCCAACGGCACCTGGCTGCCCGCCGATGGTGTCACCCCCGGATTTCGCCAGAGCGAATTCTTGCACACCGACGGTTACTTTCAATTCGCCGAGCCCAACGCAGGCGACGGATCATTGATTCAAGTTCGCGCCGCGGGATCGACGGGCGACGAAACGGTTCAATTGGAAATTGACGGAATTGTCGTCCAGTCTTGGGACAACATCGGAACCTCGGCCAGCAACTTTTCGTTTCAATCTGACCAAGTCGTGACAGCCGACCAGGTTCGCGTGTCGTTCAGCAACGACTTGTACGATCCCGATAACGGCATCGACCGAAACTTGACGGTCGACCTGGTCAACATTGATGGAACGGCGTACCAGACCGAAGCCGCCAACGTTTACTCGACCGGCACTTGGCTGCCCGCCGATGGGATCGTTGCTGGATTCCGCCAAAGCGAAACGCTGCACACCAACGGGTACTTCCAGTACGCGGCAACGCCCGTTGATCCCGCCGACCACGGCTCGATCGGATTGACGCTTGATTCGTTGACGATCGACGAAGGGCTCGGCGTGCTGAACTTTGTGGTCTTCCGCGAAGGCGGCGCCGACGGCACTGTCACGGTGGATTACACCACCAACAACGGGACCGCCGATGGCGACGATTACCAAGCCATTTCAGGGACTCTGACGTTTGCCGACGGAGTCACCGGCCAGCAACTGTCGCTGCAGATCGCCGACGATGATTTGGTCGAATCGGACGAAACGTTCTCGCTGACACTTAGCAGCCCAACCGGTGGCGCGACGTTAGGCGCAACCGTGACTCAGTTGATCACGATCACCGACAACGACGAAATTTTCAGCGGGATTTTGTTCGAAGACAGCTTCGAAGGCGCGACCAACTGGACAACCAACCCAGACGGCACCGACACTGCAACGACCGGCCAATGGGCCGCGGGCGCCGCACAGGCAACATCCAGCGGATCCACGAATTTGCAGTTGGGCAGCGGACACACTGGATCACGAGCCCTGGTTACCGGCCTAGCCGCTGGCAGCAGCGTTGGAACCTTCGACATCGATTCGGGCGTCACGACCGTACAGTCGCCCTCGATCGCGCTACCGACCGGCGCCGAAGTCCAGCTCTCGTTCAGTTACTACTTGGCGTACCTGAACAACGCCACCAACGATGACTACTTCGAAGTCTCTGTGATCGCTAATGGTGTCGAAACCGAAATCTACGACGACCATGCTCACAGTGCCAACCAATCGGCGACTTGGTTGGATGTCGATTTGGACTTGTCAGCATGGGCGGGGCAAACGATTCAAATCCAATTCGCGGCGGCCGATGCGCTGGGGGGCAGCTTGGTCGAGGCCGCCGTCGATGACGTGGTTGTCGAAGTCCTGCCGGTCGCGCCGGGCACGATCAGCATTGCTTCGACGGGCGTGAACCTGGACGAAGCCGCTGGCACGGCCACCGTCATTGTCCAGCGAAACAATGGCCGAGTCGGAACGGTCAGTGTCGACTACGCGACCGCGGTGGGCACCGCGGGCACCGCCGACTTTACCCCCGTCGCTGGAACGCTGACGTTCGCCGACGGCCAGGCCGAGCAAACGGTCACGATTCCGATCATCAACGATTCGATTGTCGAGTCGCTCGAATCGTTCACGCTGGTCCTTTCCAACGCCACCGGCGGAGCCGTGATCGGCAGCGACGATACGGCGGTCATCACGATCGCGGACAACGACAGCACGACTCAGGATTATCTGCCCGACTTGACGCCGATCGCGTCCACGCTGCTGCAGAACCTGAGTATCGACAACAATGAGATTCCTGGTCGCAGCTTGCTTCGCTTCTCGACCGAAGTTGCCAACGCTGGCGATGGCCCACTGGAAATTTGGGGCGGATCCGCATCGGGTGATTCTCAACAAGTGTTCCAGCGAATCTATCAAGCCGACGGCGGCTATCGCGACCGATTGGCCGGTGAATTTGTCTATCACCCCAACCACGGGCACATTC
>JBAUHR010001078.1:0-1773 GCA_049680385.1 Rubripirellula sp.
AGCTTGACCGTGGTGTCGTCCATGAAGATCGCCAGGGCGTCAAAGACGTGATCGCGGATCGCATCGGACAAGCGTTCCAGCAGCTTGTTGCATTTGCCCACCCAGAGGGCCATGAGTGACCCGCTCAGATCAATGCCTTCATTCTCAAACATCTGGCTCTGGCGATAAAGCGGCAGGTGATAGCCGTATTTGCAGCACAGAATATGCGCCATCAGTGCAGGGCCCACAAAGCTCTTGGGAATGGGACGACTTGGCATCTCGGCCTGAACCACTTTCTCACAACAGGTGCAGGCCAGACGTGGGCGCGTGATCTGATTGACGATGTAATGGCCGGGCACATATTCCAGTTCTTCCACCACATCAGCGCCCAGCTCTTTGAAGCTGCCGCCGCAGTCAGCGCAGGCCTCACCGGGAGTGATCCGCTTCTCGACCCGCTTGAGGCCCTTCGGGAAAGGTTTGCGCTTGCGCGGCGTACGCGGCGGCTTTGTGGCGTCACTGTCAGAAGACGCAGCTTCCTCATCTTCCCCTGCCTCAGCGGCTTGCTCGACCTCAAGCTCTTCAAGGATCAACTCCAGCGCCAGCTGTGCGCTGCTTTCTGACTTTGATCCAAACCGCTGCTTTCTATGTGCGTGCAATTGCACACGCAGATCGGCGATGATCGTATCTCGGTTCTGGATGGCTCTTGCATGGGCGGTGCGCTCGGCCGTCAGGGCGGCTTCCATCTCGTCCTTGAGGCGCTTTTGTGCCGAACTATGGCTCAGCGAAAGGCCCAGTAACTCCGCGTCTTTACGCGCTAGTTCAGCCGCTTGCGCAGCAACAAAGGTCTGCACATCAGGGGGCAAATCAGCCAGATTTAGAGGCGCTTTACTCATGCCTCAATCTAGCAAAAACAAGCCCGCCGGGGAACTCAAAAACAATAAAATCACCAACAAAAATTGGCCTCAACCCACCATGGCGGGCCGCCATGTTTTTTGCGGCATGCGCCAGTCTATGCCTTCCATCAGCATCGCCAATTGCGCGCGACTCAGATTGATCTTGCCCTCGCTGGCTGTGGGCCAGACAAACCAACCCCGCTCAAGGCGTTTGGTAAACAAGCACGCCCCTTGGCCATTGAACCAGACCGGGTTTACCGGAGAGTAAAAAGCTCGGAAGGTAAGACTATGAATGTAAAGAAAACAGGCAACCGATTTTCATCAGAAGTACGTGCGCGAGGCGTCCGTCTTGTGCTTGAAAATGAGTCGGAATACCCCTCGCGATCGAAAGCGATTGCATCGATTTCGAGGAAGATTGGCTGTAGCGCAGATACGCTACGTGACTGGGTAAATAAGCAAGCTGTTGAGGCTGGCGAGCGGGAGGGTTTGACGCAATCTGAGCGTGCCGAGATGAAAGAGCTTCAACGCGAAGTGAGAGAACTACGACAAGCCAACGATATTCTTCGTAAGGCTTCAGCTTTTTTCGCGGCGGCGGACCTCGACCGCCTACGGAAGAGATGATCATGTTTATTGATGACAACCGAGGTCATCTTGGCGTCGAGGCGATCTGCAAGGTTTTGCCGATCGCGCCATCCACTTATTACCATCACAAGGCCATTGAGGGTGACCCGTCAAGAGCGTCTGATCGCGCGCAGCGCGACGTCATCATCATGAAACGAATTGAGCATTTCTGGGAGCAGAGTGGTAAGCGTTATGGCGCTGTAAAGATATGGCATGATCTTTTAGATGATGGCCTGATAGTTGCGCGCTGCACGGTCGTACGGCTCATGAAATTCATGGG
>JBAUHR010001079.1:0-2092 GCA_049680385.1 Rubripirellula sp.
CCGATGCGACCGCAGTGGTTCGAGGTCGCGATGTTATTGCGGAACGATGTCACCGAAGGCCGTGAGATAAATTCCATGCGTGAAGCCGATCGGGTGTTCACGTTGACTCGCCAGCACGTCGATCAAATGAAGGCTCAGTTCCCGTTGCCGATGTCTCACGACGAAATGCAGATGCCAGCGATGGCGAACATGGATGCTCCGCCTGAAGTCGCCCGGCAACTCAGTGGCTTTGTCACTCCCTACTTGCAACTTAGTCAAGCACTCGCGACAGACGATCTGGAAGCCGCGAAGCGAGCGGTTGAGCCGTTGCATCAGCGATTGGCGGGCTTGCTGCCGATCGTCTCCGAAGGCAAAGCGGTCGAAGTGTGGAGCAAAGAGAAACGCGACTTGTCCGAGATCATTGCAAGATTGCAGGATGCGAACAATCTCGCCGCTTTGCGTAGCGGGTTCGCTTTACTGTCCGAGCAGATGTTGAGTCTCGAGCGAATGTTCGGACTGCCGACCGACCAATCACTTTACGAGCTTCATTGTCCGATGGCCTTCGAGGGTCGCGGTGCGTCGTGGCTTCAATCCGACGACGCGGTTCGCAATCCTTACTACGGCGGGTCGATGCTGAAGTGTGCCGACAAAGTCGAAAAGCTGTAGGCCAAACAACGCAACATGACTAACAACGATGATTCAATTGAAACTGCTAAACGCTCCATCCTTGGTCGGCTGATTTGGTTCTGCCTAACCAACAAGCTGGTTGTGTTGCTGTTGGTCCTCGCGACGCTCACTTGGGGCGTCATGGTCGCTCCGTTCGATTGGAGCGTTGGCGATCTTCCCCGCGATCCGGTTCCCGTCGATGCGATTCCAGACATCGGCGAAAACCAGCAAATTGTGTTCACGCAATGGATGGGCCGCAGCCCGCAAGACGTCGAGGACCAGATCGGTTATCCGTTGACGGTCGCGTTGCTGGGCATCCCCGAGGTCAAGACGATCCGCAGCTACTCGATGTTCGGCTTTTCGTCGATCTACATCATCTTCGGCGAAGACGCTGACTTTTATTGGTCGCGAACTCGTGTGCTGGAAAAGCTGAACAGTCTTCCGGCCGGCACGTTGCCCGATAGTGTGCAACCGACGCTCGGACCGGACGCCACGGCACTTGGGCAGATCTTTCTCTACACGCTCGAAGGCCGCGATCCCGATGGCAATCCGACCGGCGGTTGGGATTTGCGTGAGTTGCGAACGATCCAGGATTACTACGTTCGCTATTCGTTGACGTCGGCTGAAGGCATCAGCGAAGTGGCGTCGATTGGCGGCTTCGTTCAGGAGTACCAAATTGACGTCGATCCCGATGCGATGCGGGCCGCCGGCGTTACGTTGGCAGGCGTGTTCGAGTCGATTCGCATGACGAATGTGGACGTGGGTGCTCGAACGATCGAGCTAAACAAAGCTGAATACGTGATCCGCGGTCTTGGCTTCATCGAGAATATAGAAGACATCGAAAAGACGGTCGTGAAGGTAACGGACAATGTTCCGATCACAGTCGCCGACGTGGCGAACGTGTCGCTCGGGCCGGCACTTCGGCGTGGTGCGTTGGACAAGGCCGGCGCGGAAGCCGTCGGCGGTGTCGCGGTGGTGCGTTACGGATACAACCCGCTGGCGGCAATTAAGAACATCAAACAACGAATCCAAGAGGTATCGCCCGGCCTGCCGACGAAGGTGTTGGTCGACTACCAGAAAACGACCGCCGACGAAGTTGACCTGTACGCGGATCGCAACGGTCTTGAATCCATCACCGGAGCAACGACCAGCAGCGACGCTTGGGTGAAGCATCTTCGCGGCATGTCGCAGGACAAATGGCCCGCGTGGATCACAACCAGCCAAGTTGCTGTCGTGCCGTTCTACGATCGTACCGGATTGATCTACGAAACGCTTGGAACGCTGAACACGGCACTCGTCGAAGAAATCTTGGTCACCATCATCGTGATCTTGGTGATGGTTGTTCACTTGCGTAGTTCGTTTCTGATCAGTGCGCTGCTGCCGCTCGCCGTGCTGATGTGCTTCATCGCGATGAAAACATTCGGGGTCGATGCCAACATCGTTGCAC
>JBAUHR010001080.1:0-18604 GCA_049680385.1 Rubripirellula sp.
TGATTGGCGATCGTCATTTCGTTCTCTTTCAGCAACTCGCTACGTCCGCTGTAATCGTCGAACAACGTGTCTGGTTCGGGAATCGTTGTGTCGTCGTAAAGCGAGTAGTAACGAGGCGGCGGCGACCAGTTTCGGTGCGGAGCCTTGTGTTGGCACATCATGACGAAGGGCTTGTCGGGGTCGCGATCTTCCTTCAGCCATCGCAGCGTGTGCTCGGTAATGATGTCGGTACAGTAGCCGTCGAACCGTTTGCGGCTGCCGTCCATCTGCAACAGATCAGGGTTGTAATAGCTGCCTTGGCCGGGCAGAACTTCCCAGTGATCAAAGCCAACCGGATCGCTGCTGAGATGCCATTTGCCGATGATGGCAGTTTGGTAGCCGGCATCTTGCAACAATTTCGGAAACGTCATCTGTGAACCATCGAACCGGTTTCCGTTGTGCAGGAACCCGTTGATGTGCGAATGTTTGCCCGTCAGGATGCAGGCCCGCGACGGACCACAGATCGAATTGGCACAGAACGAGTTGCGAAAGATCGCACCCTCTTTGGCAATCCGGTCCAAGTTTGGTGTCTGGTTGATCGTCGAGCCATAAGCGCCAATGGACTGCAGCGCATGGTCGTCCGAAAACACGAACAAGATATTGGGCTGTTTGGCGTTCGTTGAGCCAGTCAGCAACAGAAAAGCGGCAAAGCCGAACAGAAAACGATTCACAGGCGGGGTCTCGCAACAGAACAACGGACAGGTGGCCCGTCATTCTACTTCAAGTGCCAATCGCCAGTGGCGACCATCGCCGAAGCCGTAGCACAGGCTGCCAGCCTGTTTTGAATGGCAGGCTAGCAGCCCGCACTACGCCCAACAAACACCTCGCCAATCCAAACTAAACCCGACGTCGACGCAACCGAAGCCCACCAACCGCAATCGCTAGCCCCATCAACAGGGCAGAGGAAGGTTCGGGAACGGCTACGACGGAAAGGTTCAGTGTTGCGGGAGTTGGGTTGAACTGCGTGGCGAACAGTGGATCGGCGGCGGCGAGAGCAAAAGACGGGAACGTTCCAAATGGAAGACCCGCCGCCGAAAGGGTTGCTGTGCCCGTGGCCATCGAATCGACTAGGTAAGTTCCCGTTCCCAACAGGATCGAGTCGTGGACAAGCAGTGCTGGGTCTGAAAAAAAGTTTGTTTTGACTGCAGAGTCAGAGCTTAAGCCTGGAGCAACACCGTGGAATTCATAGCCTGCTGCGGTGATTGCTGATGCACCTAGCAAACTTTCTGAAAACGCCGAGTCAAGTGAGATACCAGTTGGGGTACCAAACGCAAGATTGTCGGAAACGATTGACGCGTCGAAAAGGTTAAGCCCCTCATCGTCTAAGCGTGTCTCAGTGTTGGATTGCTTGAGTATCAGTTTGAACGAAACAGACTCTCCTCGATTTACATTCATTGCGGTAACGATCTCATTGTCGCTGTTTACGAAATGAAGCACGAAATCCGCTGATGAGACCGAGGGGAATCCAAATGAAAGGAGAAGGGCTAAGGCAACGTGTCTGAGTGTGAAAAACATTTGTTTGCTCGGAAAATTGGGAAGCTGTGCAAGCCTAGTTACGGCAACAATTTTTTGCCATAGTTGCCTCGGAAGAATAAGTAGTCGTAGTAGTCAACTGCCCCGCTAGTATTGAGATCGAATGCGGACAGGTTCTCAAGCGAAGTGCTGGACGAGCCATACGAACCTCGGAAGTAGAGGTAGTCGACGTATCCCACTTCACGGTTCCCGTCGCGGTCGCCGTAGAGTCGGAAGAAATCGTCCGTCATTTGGCCGTTTGTTTCGCCATCCTCGTTTGCGTCGAGGTAATTCCCAGCACCGTCATGGATCAGCGATTCGTGGATGATCAAGCGGTAGTTCCCGTCGATCAAAGATCCGAAAGTGCCAACGGATGACCCGGCGAACGAAAGGACCACGTTTGTGCTTGTGCTGCTGGGAGCAAGGGTGACGGCGATGGTCTTGGTCGGCTCGGTCAAGTTGACGATTTCAAAGGCGCCCGCTTCAACAGTAACTGCCGAATCAAATTCGACGGTCACCGAATCGACTCGCGAACGTTGATCGGTCCCACCAGCGATCGTGATTCCATTCCCCGCTGGACCGCTGTTTGACATCTCAATCAAGTTGTTCACCGTCAGCGTCAGTTCTTTTTCCATTAGAATTTGCGAGTTGTCGGCGACGAAAACGCGGACTTGATACGTCGGTTGGGTTTCGAAATCGATGACCTCGTTTTGCTTGATTCGCAATTCGTTGCCGACGACGACGAACTTTCCGTTGTCGTCATCGCCGTTGCCGGGGGTCAGTGCGAAAAAGTGTTGGCCGATTGGTGATGCGTCGACGGCCGAGAGTTCCGCGAATAGGACGTCGGCGGATGAAGTGTCAATGTTCTCGTTGATCGACGCTGCCGAAAGTTCAATATCCGAAGTGTCGAGGCCGGACTGGATCAAAAAGTCGACGCTTGAAACGACGTCGCTGGGGGCCACGTTCAGCCGGGCTTCGCGATGGGGAACAGCGGCGACGGCTAGGCCGAATGCAAAGCCAATATCGTGGGGCGTCGGCAGAGTTCGTGTCAGTTGATTTTGTGGGTTCCGTATTTGGATCTCGCCCTGGGATCCGTGGTAGTGCTCGCCCGCGGCGGTGCCAAAGCCAGCGCCGGTCCACAGCGAATTCACATTGAAATCTTCGCTGCCATCGGCCGGATCGATCGAAATGACCGTATTGCCGCCCGTGCTAGCGATTAGTTTCGTGCCGTCAAAGTTCTCGCCCAGCGTGCCCGTCAGATTGGCTGTCGAGGTGAACGTGGCAACGACGGTTTGGCTGATCGGTTCGATCTTCAAAATCGTGTCAGTACTCGGTTCGACCACGAACACGTGGCCGCCGACTGCTGCTGCGCCGGTGTAGGTACCGCTGGGAAGTTCAAGCTGCGCGAACACTTCGCCGGTGTCGGGGTCGAGGCTGTACAAGTCGTCCTGTGCCGCGAAGTACAACGCGTACTGATCTAGTGCCAGACCGGCGTTGCCTGAATCGTCGGGTGCCGCAAGCGTGTTTAGTACTGCGCCGGAAATCGGATCGAGTTCACTGATCACCAGAGGCCCGAATCCAGATCCACTGTGGGTCGTAAACAATCGTGTCGCTGGTCCGGCGGTTGTGATCGACCGCTGGTCCGATGTCGTCATGACTTGCACTTGATGATCGCCGGGCGTGATGCCGGTGAACGTGTAAGTCCCGGTCGCATCCGTCGTCGTGGAAAATTCACCCGTGTCCAGGATTCCGTTGCGGTTGGAGTCCAAGAAGACCGTTGCGTTGACTCGCGGTTGATCGCCGACATCTGAGATGCCGTCGCGGTTCATGTCGTCGAGGATCGTCCCGGTGATCGTGCCCAGAATTGACTTGTATCCAAAGGATACATCGGAGGTCGCTTGCCCGCCGGCAACATCAACCACCACCCCGCTATCCTGGTACAGTCCGCCGCCAAAACCTTGGCGTGAATAGTTGGCGGTCATCGTTCGCTGGTATTCCCAAGCCGCGTTGTAGACCAGCGTGCCATTGGAACCGCTGGAACCGACAAACAGTTCTTGCCCGACCGCGGTGGCAGCGAAATCATAGCCCTGGGTTTCCGCCAGTGTGGCGAAGCCCGTGGTGCGTCCTGTCGTTGGGTCGATGGTGAAGGCTCGCAGGTCGCCGGTGTAAGCGATGATGGACTGTCCGTCGACCGATTCCGATAGCGACGTACTGAACTGGGGAACGTCGTTCGACGCATCAAGCATCGACGTTAACGCTTTGGGTTCAACAAACTGGTTTGTGTCGGCATCGAATCGGTAGACCCAAGGCTGGCCGTCGATTCGAGCCAGAACATAAACTGAACCGCGAGCAATCACAGGACCGTTGATGAATACAGCCTCGTTACCGATAACAGGTAGCGGGACGGTTTCTAGCAGAGTTCCGTCGAGGGCGATTTTGTAGAGAACGTCCAGATTGTTTTCGACCATGATCAGTTGCTTGCCGTCGAACGCGGTGGAGTGCGCGAAGGTGATCGGGATGTCTGTTTTGATCAGCGTCAACGTGTTGCCAGTTGCCGGATCGAGTTCGCGAATGTCCAGCGTGTATCCCGTCGGACTGTTGCCATCGGAAACACGTCCGGTCGCAAACATACGGTCGGCTGCATAAGACACGACCGTTGGGCGTTGGTGGGCGGGCGTGATCGTGCGCACCAGAGCCTTCCCCGTGCGAACACCGGTCAATGTGTAAGTGCCGTCTGCGGAGCTGGTGGTTTGCGGTTCGCCGGCATCCGCAAACCCGTTGGCGTTGATGTCGACGAAAACGGTCACGCCGGATTGTGGCAGTTCGGTGTTGCTGTCGAATTGTCCGTCCTCGTTGTCATCGAAGAACTGCACGCCGCTGATCGTTGACAGTGTCGACACGAAACCGTGGTTGACGCCGCTGGTGATGCTGCCGACAGTGACGGTCGCCGGCAATCCGGTATCGCGGAACGTGCCTGCGCCCAGTCCAAACGGGTAAATCCCGACGTCCAAGAGGCGAGAATCCGAGCCGGTTCCATCGACCACCGAAATCGGGCTGCCGCTGTCCGCCACGAACATCTCGCCGCCCAGCGAGTCGCGAGCGTCAACGTCGTAGAACTGTTCTTGGCTCAGTACGCCTCGGCCGGTCGCCACGTCAATCGTCAGCGCGATGTTTGAATTGGTTCCGCTGAGCACGATTGACTGACCATCGGCCGAACGACCGACTCCGGTCGTCCAAGTCGACGGCGGGATCAATCCCGTGGATGAAGCTGTGATCGAGACGGGAAGACGCGGCGTGAATTGATTGGTCTGGCGATCGAAATCCATCAAGTACAACGTGCTGTCGATCGCTCGTACCGAGACGATGGAATCACCGACCCAAGTCGCACCGAAATCGTTCGCCGCCAAGAACCCGCCTCCCCCGTCGGGGTCGCCGAGCGGTACCGTCTCGATCAATTGGCCGTCGAGTGCGACTCTGTGCAGTTCGTCATTGCCATTATCGATCACGATGAACGAGTCACCGGTGAAGGTAATCTCCATGGCGAATCGAATCGGGATTGTGGTTGGGATCGTCGCCAGCACTGTCCCGTTAGCCGGATCAACCTGGCGTATCATCAAGTTGTAGAAACCGCTTCCTAGATTCGTGCCTGGGTAAGCCACGTACAGTCGGTCTTCCGATGCGTAATGACTGCTCGGTTTGAAGTGCTCCGGTGCAAGCGAACGTACCGAATGTTGGCCGGGCCCGATGCCAGTGATCGTGTAGGTGCCGTCGGCTGCGCTGGTGGCTTGCGGTTCGCCCGCGTCGGGCCAGAAGTTGCCGTTGGTGTCGACGAAGACTGTCGCACCGGCGACTGGCAATTCGCCAGTGTCGAAAACGCCGTTGCCGTTGGCGTCGATGAATTGGGTTCCGGTGATCGATCCGACTGAACTGGCCAGCCCCATGGTCAGTCCGGTCACGTCTTGGCCAGCCACCACGGTCAACAACGTGCCGGCGCGTTCACTTGGTCCGGCCGCCAAACTTTCCGCCGTTGCGTTGTACGTAAGCTGTGTCAGGAATCCGCCTGCGGCATCAAAGACTTTGATTCCGTAGGCATTGGCCCGGCCCGCGTATAGGCGGTCCGACGCACCGGCTAGGCCAGATCCCACGTCGTTCGCGTTGGAGCCAACGTCGGACCCTGTGATCAGTCCCGTCGCCGGATCGATGTACAGGCGATGCTGGTCCGTCGTCGAAACGGTCAACTGAGTTCCGTCGGCCGATTCGCCCAGCCCTCGAGTCAGGTTGAACCCGCCCGGATGGTGCGTAGTGCCAACGTTCAAACCTTGGATATCGAAGGCCGCCCCCAGCGTGTCAGTTGCCAGGTCGTACGTCAAAATCGTGTCGGTATTTTGGTCCAGCGCGTACAACGTCGTGCCGATCACCGCCAATCCGCTGATGTACTGGTTTGACTGGATGTTCAGATCGATCGAATCCAAGACATTTGTTGACGTGGTGCCGTTGTTGTTCGGGTCGATGACCAGCACCACGTCCAAGAACGAATCGGCGGCGTACAGATAGGTGCCGTCAAAGGCGAGCCCCGTCAACTCAACGCCGTGCGTCGCGCTGACCGAAACGTAAAGGTAGTCAAGCGTCGCGCCGTCGCGCGGGTTCAGCTCGCGGATGCCCTGACCGTCCGGAACGAACAACCGCGGAATCGCCGCAACGTCGTTGGTTACGATTTGCGGCTCGGTCGTCACGATCGATATCGCAGTCTCGCCCGCGATCACGTTCGCTAACAAGTACGACCCGTCGGACGCGGTCGTATCCGATGGCTCCAATGCGCCGGGCACTCCATCGCCGTTGTAGTCAGCGAAAACGGTGATACCGACCAGGGGCAGTTCGCCGTTGTCCTGGATGCTGTTACGGTTCAGGTCATCGAACAGGATCCCGCCAACGTCTGCGCCGTTGAAGTGCGCGCCAAAATCGCCGCTGAACTGATCCGTGCTGGACGCAATCGTTCCTGAAAAGCTGGCTGAATTGGTGACCGTGAATCCGGTCGGCGGTTGGGCAACGACGGTATAGCTGCCCAGGTCCAAGTTGCTGAACGAGAACGTCCCGAGTTCGTCGATGCCGGCCGTGTTCGTGTCGTCGGCAAGCGTGTACGTGGACGGCTCGCCCGAGTTGTATGAGCCGTTTGTGTTCAGGTCGACAAACACCAACCAGCCCGCCAACCCGGACTCGCCGGGTTGACGTGTGCCGTCGGAGTCGACGTCGTCGAACACCGTGCCAGAGATCTCGGTCAAGTTCGCTTCGATCGGCAATTCGATCTCGAGCGGTTCAGAACCGAAACCCAAGACGAGCGACATCGGATTCAGGAAAATGTGCCCCGGCTGTCCGACGACGGCGACCCGATGGTTGCCTTCGTCCAAATCAACAAAACCGAATCTTCCTGTTTCGTCGTCGCTCGTCTGGGGATCGTCCGCGGTCGTCACGACCGAAGTCTCGCCTGAATCAAATATGCCGTTCGCGTTGGCGTCCAAGTAGACCGTGAATCCTGGTAACGCGGTTTCGCCCGCATCACGCACGCCATCAATGTTCGTATCCTCGAACAGCACACCCGAAATGCGCGTGTCCAGCGGATACATGCCAAAGTCGACCAAGCCGACATCGTTGCTGTCGGAAATCGTCACCCAGCCCATCGTTGCCGTGGTGGCGTGCACGTTGGCTTGCGGGACAATGGTGACGTAGTGATCACCGAGCGGCAAATCGGTAAACGAATAGTAGCCCGTTTCGTCAACGCCCGACGTGTTCGGGTTGTCACGCTGGGACAGCACCGAAGTCTCGCCCGTATCGAGTTGCCCGTTCTGATTGGCGTCTAGGAAGATCACCCATTCACCCAAGCCGACTTCGGCTCCCGACCACATGCCGTTGGCGTCGTCGTCTTGGTAGACGATGCCAGAAATCTGTGTCAGGTTTTCTTCGATCCCCAAGTCCAACGTCACATCACCGCCAGCGAACGTTAGTGTTGCCGAACCGGTTGAAGCAGCGCTGGTGAACCATCCTGGCTGGTCAGCAACCGCGATGGTGTAAGTCCCAAGCGGTTGGTCGGCGATCACGTAGTGGCCGGTCGCATCGGTGATCGCGATTGTTTCGCCGGCGTCGAGCGTCTGATTGTTGTTCGCATCGATGTAGACGCTTTGGCCAACCGCACCAAGTTCGCCAGCATCACGCTGGCCGTTCAAGTTGGCATCGATGTAAACGTCACCGATGATGTCACGCAGCGGATTGGTTTCGATGTTGTAGGTGACGGCGGTGGTGAAGTTGCCGTCGCCGGCGCTGGGGCCGCCAAGCGGAAGTTCGGCAAAGTCCTTGGTGTAATTGTTGTCGATGACTTGCAACTGGGCCGTCCCGTTGCCGCTGCCTGCATCGATCGCCACGATGTAAGACGCGCGGCTGCCGTTGGTTTGGATGCTGTCGATCGACGCACCGGTCAAACCGGTCGTGACCAGATTCAAGCTGCTTTGTGACAGGAAAACAGGCTCACTGAAGTCCAACTGATAGCTGACAGACGTTCCAAACGTATTGATCGAATCCAGTGGCGTGATCGCCGTCACGACCGGCGAATCGTTGACTCCGGTGACGTTTAGGGAAACGGTGGCCGGCGCGGATTGCAGTCCCAATGGATCGACGGCGCTATACGTGAACGAATCGGGCCCGGTGTAGCCTGTATCGGCGACGTAAATGACGCTGCCGTCATCGCGCAGTTCTAACGTCCCGTGCGCGGGGCCAGTCACCAAAACCGCCGACAGTTCATCGCCATCGTCATCGACGTCGTTATCGAGAATACTGTGCGCGTAGGACGGACTCGAATAAACCAGCGTGCCCGTCAGTCCCGGTGACGTGGGCGTGATGGTGGCACCACATTGCTGTTGGAAACTCATTTCCAGCCTTGCAACCCGGCCCGACGTGCGCAAGTCCAAGGCGTCGATGTCAAAGTCGCCCAGGATCGTGTTGCAACCGCGACCGGTCGCGGACACATCGATGCCCGGATCAGCGGGTGCATTGAACGGCCAACGTGTCGCGCCGGTGTAGCTGCCGACTGTGATTTCGTCACCTTCTTTAGCGACAAAATCCATGTCGAAATCGTCGCCCGCGAAACTGCTGGCACCGGTGTAGTTGTTGACATCAACGCCGATCCGCCATTGGTCGGGATTGTTCGAACTGGTCACCCGGTTGTAGCTGACTGAGATCCCGGAATTGCTGGCGTCGAAATTGTACGATAAACCTTGGCCGATCCAGTCACCGGCGTCGCTGTCCATGATCAACGATGTGTTGCCCAAGAAAGCAAAGAACCGTAGCTCGCCGCTCTCTTCGACATTGAACGAGTCATCATTGGCAACGGGAATTGCCGACACGTTTACGGTCACCGTCGCGGGCATGGAAACGTTATTGCCATCAGTTGCCGTGTAGGTGAACGTGTCGGTGCCCAGGAATCCGGCATTGCCGATATACGCTAACGTGCCGTCGCCGTTGTCCGTGACGACACCGCTGGTCGGCTGAGTGAACGAGTCAATCGAAAATGAGTCGCCGTCGATGTCGCTGTCGTTGGCAAGCACGTCGATGTTGATCGACGTTTCAAGGATGGCTTGGGCCGTGTCGCTGATCGTCTCCGGTGCATCGTTTTGCGGCGTGACTGAAATGACGATGGTCGCCGAGTCCACTTCGCCGGCATGGTCGACGATCTGGTAGACCAGTTTGTCGGACCCATAGAAATCGGATGATGGTGTGTACGTGACCAGTTGATCGCTGCCGACGGTGGCAACGCCGTACCGAGGCGGCTGCAGTAACGTCACGGACAACGTGTCGCCATCGGGATCGGTATCGCCGGTGCGGGCGTCGAAGGTCAGCGGCGTGTCTTCGCTCGTGCTGACCAAGCCGTCGGTCGCCGTCGGTGCTTGGTTGCTGCCAGCGAGGATTTCCACAGCACCGATTTCCGCGCTTGTGCCTTGCGGGCGAGCGATGCCACGTGCGTCACGATCGGTTGCGATGGCGTTGCTGCCGGCATCGATGGTGGGACTGCCAGGCAAGGGAAGATGCGTCCAGGTTGGTCCACCATTGTCGGCAAGAGAACCAAGCATCGCGTCGGACGGAAAGATATCGCCACTGGCACCAAAGCCAGTTGATCCCGAAGTGCCGATGACCAAATTGCCGCCAAGACTCGTGAGCGTCCCGTACACGTTGGGGCCACCGTTGACGGACGTGTTGCCCGCAATGATTGAATTTCCGATTTGCAGCGTCTTCGAAGTGGAGCCGCCAAAGTAAATTCCACCGGCATAGTTCGGGCTGGAATTGTTTACGATCGTGCTGTTGGAAATGTTAGCGTCGCCGGTCAGATACATCGCACCGCCAAAACCGGAAACGTGGCCGGTGAAGGTGCTGTTGGTGATCGTCACGCTCGAACCAGCATTGGCGTTGATCGCACCGCCGTTGCTTCCGTTGGGCGTCGCCAAAGTCGCGTTGTTGCCAGTAAAAAGGCTGTCTCGGATCAGCAAGCTTTGGACTGAATAGATTGCTCCACCGCCGGGGCCATTGTTTCCGTCGAAGGTGGACGCCAAGATGGTCAAAGTGCCTTGGCTACCCGCCGTTGCGATCGCGCCGCCGTCGTTATTGGATTCGTTATTTGCGAACGTGGAGTGAACGATTGTTGTGGTACCGAACAAGTCCAATGCGCCGCCGGAACCTGAGTTCGACGAGATTGCGGTGTTGTCGTGAAAGTTGACTTGGTCAAGGTGCAGATCCGTTCCGAAGTCGGTGCGCAGTCCACCACCGCGATAGTCGCCGGTCGCCGTTGAGCCGGTCGCTGTACCGCCCGTCACCGTGACACCGAACATGTGCAGGGCGGTGTAGTAGCCCAAATCGATTGCGCGGTCACCTAGGCCAGTCGCATCGATCACCGTCGCGCCAGGGACTCCGATGATTGTCAGGTCTTCGGTGATGTCCAAGTCGCCGGACAACCCCAAGGTTTCGCGACTGCCCGCGATCGACAAGGTGTAGGTGCCTGCGGACAGGTTGACATGGACCCGTTCGGGCGACTGATTGGCCGCCACGATCACTTCACGCAGCGAAATGCCAGTGCCGCCTGGGTTCGTGCGCAGTGCGGCAAGCGACGACGTGTCGCCGTCAAGTTCGTCCGCAAACGTCGTCGGCGAAATTACAAACGGCGTCGATCGCAGTGTGCTGTGTAACGAGCTGGTGATGTTGCCGTTTCCTGGGCCGACGTCGCCTAGCGGATTGCCGGCACCGTCAACGATCGAGTCGTCATCGACTAGCGACACGCCGACCGTCCCGATTCCTTCGCCTGTCGAAACGACGACTTCGTAGGTGTTGCCGGAACCTTCGATTGCGACGATCTGAGCACCGACCAAGTCCGTGGTGCTGAGCATAAAGTCGCTTAGCGTCAATCCGCTGACGGCTTCCGAGAACGTGGCCACGAAACGGACTTCAAAGTCACCTGGCAACGAGCTAACGGCCGGTGCGAATGATAGGGGCGTGGGAGCCGTATGGTCGATGATGAAAGTGTCACCATCGCTCAGTCCGTTTTGCAGACCAATCGAATTCAAATCGGCAATCGTCGAATTGTTGACCAAGTCCAACTGCACCGTGCCTTCGCCAGCGCCAGTTGAAACTTCGATCAAGTACAGGCTTGGCGTCGACTCAGTGACGCTGACAATCGCAGGCGTCGTTAGACCCGTGAAGTCCAAGACAAAGTCACCTGCGTCGACGCCCGTCACTGGTTTCGAAAATGCGGCCGCAAACGTGACGGTCGACGCCGTCGTTTGCAGCGGCGTGGTTCCGGTGATCGACGATACGATCGGCGGTGCTTTGTTGACCGTCAGCAAGTCCGAGACGTTCGAACCGTTGTCGCCCGTTCCGCCGAGTGACTGGCCGCCCAGGTCGATGATCGAATCGTCATCGTTCAAGACCAACTGCACCGTGCCTTGGCCGAGTCCAGTATCGATCGTGATGGTGTACTGTGTCGGTCCGCCGGTCACGCTGGCAATGGTCGATCCCGTGATGCCGGATTCGACGAGGCTGAAATCCGACACGTCAACGCCCGAGACGGATTCGTCAAACGTCAAATCAAAAGTCGCCGTTGAGGCGCCCGTTGGGTTTGGCGAATCGGCCAACAACGACGCGACCGTTGGCGGCGGATTGTAAACGCCGAAGTCACCGCCGACGTTGTTGATGTAGCTAGTCGTGACTGACCGCGCGGTCACCGATGTGGTTCCGCCAACTCGACCGAATCGCGTCATCGCGTTGTCGTAGTGGGAAACCGCGAATACGTCTTGGTCATCCGGCGTCACGATGACTTGGCGAACGCTGCTGAGCCGCGGATGAGGGTCTGCGTCGAGCAACGTTTGAATGACCGTCAACGCACCAGTCGTTTCGTCGCGCTGCAGGACAGTGATCGAATGGGCGACTTCATTGGCCAAGTACATGAACCGGCCGTCGGAGCTGATGTCGATCCCTGATGCGTCACCGGCGCTGTAAAGTGTCCGGCCCTCGTAGTTCCAATCACGTGTCAGCGGATCTCGTTGGTATCGGCGGATGTAAGCAAAGTCAGTTTCGGCAACGTAGGCGAACTTTCCGTCGGGCGAGAAAGCCGTGTCTTCGCTGTTGTAGACCGTCGTAAACGTTTGGGACAAAACCAGTCGCCCTGTTCCTGGCGTGACGTCGAAAATCTGCAGATTGCGATCCGGATTGCTGGTCACGAAGACCTGCGACCCATCCGGCGTGACGGCGACGTTCTGGACCGCGTACAGTCCGGACACTCCGTTCTGGCCACTGACAAACTGTTGCACCAGAGTCAGCGAGCCATCGGTTTGGTCGATTGCGAAAACCGAAAATCCGTTGGTCGGGCCGCTGGCGTACAACCACTGTCCGTCGGGGCTGGCGATGAAGGACGTCGATCCGGTCAAGCCCGTTGGTCCCGCGTCGCCCGGAGCAAGTTTCGATGCGAACGTCAGCAGGCCAGTCGCTGGGTCTCGCGTGACGACGTAGATCGTGTCCGCGCTGCCCAGATATCCGAATCGTCCGTCCGGCGTCAACGCGAAATGTCGCGGCGCACTAAGGCCAGTGAAACCCGGCGTACTGGCCTGGATCGATTGCACTCGCATGAACGAGTCGTTCGCAAGGTCTCGTTCAAAAACGCCCAACGTGTGCCCGTTCAGCGACGTTGTGTACAGATGCCGCCCGTCATCACTTGCGATCACCGTTTCGGCCCGCAGCAAACTGATTTCAATTTGCGGCACGGCAACGATCTCGCCTCTGTACGTCAGCAAGCCGTCGTCTTGTGAAAACGTAAGCGGGTTGGTTTGTGTGTGAATCGAGTTGTCGATCAACAGTTGGTACGTCGTGTCGGCGGACAAGCCGTTGATCACGTACTGGCCTGATTCATCGATGTCGGTGGTTGAAACGTCGTCGGACAACGAGACCGTGAACGGTTCGCCAGCGTCTCGAACGCCATCGTCGTCCAGGTCCGCGAACACGATCGCGCCCGAGTGACCGCTTTCGCCGATGTCACGTCGACCGTTCTGGTTGGCGTCGTCCCAAACGGTTCCGATGATCGACGGTGCATCAATCGTGACCGGCAACGACGCGAAACTGCCGTCACCCGCGCCAGTGGTTCCTGGACCGCCAAGCTGAATCGATCCCGCATCGATGATCGAATCGTCATCAGATAGCGTCAACGTCACGGTGCCTGATGTTCCGGTCACACCGACGGTTGCCACAAAGACTTGCGGATCGTTGGTCGGTGTGACCGACTGGACCGTGCTGGCCATCGTGCCAGTGTCGGATGTGGTCAGCTCGGCAACATCGAATCCTGTGACTGGTTCGCTGAACGAGACATAAAAGTCGATCGTCGTGGCACTGGCCGGGATGTGGTTCGCCGGCGCAATCGCGACCACATTCGGCGCAACCGAATCGACCCAGACCCGGTTCGAACGCGCGACCACTGACCCGGTACCCACGCCGCCGAGCGACGCTGAATCTGCATCCAAGATCAAGTTGTTGTCGATCAGTTCCAGTTGCACGAATCCTTGGCCGGTCGGCGTCGATACGGTGACCGTCCACGTTGTTCCGCTGCCGGTGACCGATGTGATCGCGGCACCCGAGTAAGTCGAGTCATGCAGTTGGAATGCCGACGCGTCAACGCCGGTGACCGGTTCGCTGAATTGGACTTGGAAATTGACCGACGTCGCATTGATCGGTTCGGTCAACACGGACGTGAACGACGCAACCGTTGGCGAATCCACGGCGACAGAAAAGTTGACGTTGCCAGTCGTTGTGCCAGCCTGCAACTGGGCCGTTTGCGATGCCGCGGTGACGCCGGTTCGGTCAATCCAAAAGTTCGCCAGACGGTCGCTGCTGGCCGAGACCGCGTACAAGTTCTTGCCGTCCGGGCTGACCGCGAGACCGGCCGGTAAATCAAACAAGTTCAGTTCGGTGCCGGCCGTGTGGCTGTGTTCCAATGTCAGCGAACCGTCGGCCGTGTCACGGCTCAGGTGAATCACGGCGTCGCCGTACGGTGATGTCGCAAACAGGCTGGATCCATCGGGGCTGATCGCCAGCCACTCAGCATCGATTCCGCCTAAATCGGTCGAGCCCGCAAGCGTGACCAGTCCGGTAGCCAAGTCACGGTCGAGCGTCCAGATTTTCTCGCCCGCATCGGCGACGTAAAGGTTTTTGCCGTCGCTGGAAAAATCGACGTCATAGAGTGCGTCGTAGCCATTGGCCAAGTCGATCGGTGTCTGACCAACGCTGATCGTTCCGGTCGCCAAGTCGCGATCAAAGAACTGAACATCGTTGTTGGAACTGTAATTGGTGACCGCAACCAGCGAACCGTCGGGCGAAATCGCGATCTTGGCCGGGTAGGGCAGGGTGGTGATCCCGTTGAAGCCGTTGGTGAAAGTCTGCGAAAGCGTTAACGTTCCCGTGGTCGAGTTGATGTTGTAGACGAGGACGGAATGGGACTGCGATGCGGTCACAATCAACTGGTCCCCATCGGGCGTCACGGCCAGTTCGCGAACCTGGTTGATGTTCGGATCGTCGCTAGAAGTTTCAGCGTCGACCCAAGTCAATGCACCGTTGGGAGCCACTGAAAAAACATTGATCGCGCTGGACGATCGGCCCGTAACGTAAGCGAAGTCGCCGCTAGGGTGAAACGCGATGTCCTTCACATCATTGAAGCGGGTGTAGTCGTAGATTTCGTTGACAAAAGAAAACGAACCGTCAACTGGATCGCGATAGAAAGATGAAACGCGGAGATTGCCCCAGCCGACGATCGCCGTGTTCCCGTCGGGCGAGATCTCAATATCCTTCGGCCCATCGCCGCTCGAACCAGTCGGCCGAATCGCGTTCTCGAAAAGCGACAGCCCAAGCGTTCCGTCGGCACTCGTCAGCGGTGCAGACTGCCGCGTGTTGCCCGTCACTTCAATGCGCACGTCATGCGAGCCGCTGCCCAAGTTCCCGATCGAAAACTGGCCCGCTTCGTTGATCCCCGATGTCGCTGGATTGTCGGCAAGCGTTGTGGTTGTCGGTTCCGACGGATCGCGAACCATGTTCTGGTTCAGGTCGACATAAACCGTCACACCAGAAAGTCCGCCATCACCGTCATCTCGCACTCCGTCACCGTCGGCGTCACTTCGCACCGTACCGGTAACCGTCGACGTCTCGATCGTGTACGACTGGCCGGTCGTAAACGAACCGTCGCTGCTGCTAGTGGAGACCAACGCGTCGCCGGAAATTTCCTTGATCGAGTCGTCGTCGATCACGTCAAGTCGCAACGTCCCGTCACCGACGCCGCGAGAAACTTTGACGGTGTAGACATCGTTGAAGGCGGCATTCGCATCCAGCGGCGTCACGCTGGCAATCGATGGACCCGCGACGTTCCCCGTGACCGCCAATTGAAAGTCGCTGGCGTCGACTCCTTCAACGGCCTCGTCAAACGTGACCGTGAAATGCACTTCGGATGCGTGCGTCGGGTTGGCATCGTCGCGATCAATACTCACCACCTCGGGCGGAGCAGCACCCGCCAACAGTCTGCGATCCTCTAGTGCCTCTAAAAACAATCGCCGCCGTTTCCGCCCGCGCGCACGCCGTTTGTTGCCGGTGGGCGATTGATTTTGATCGGACCTGCCCAATGCCATGGCGAACCTTGCCCTCGAACCAGCCAAAAACGGTCGGCTCGAGTCTTTCGAGTACCGGTAGGCAGCGATCCAGAAAAAAAGGTGGAATCGACCGCTGCTCGCGAATATGGAGCCCAGTCTAGTACTTAAGAACGGTGTTGTGGTGGTTTGACGCACCATAAAGCCGTTTAATTGCTGAGATGAATCCGTTAAGGGGTGGTTTATGGATATATCCCTGGCGGGGGTGTCTGCGGGTTCAGTCCTGACCATCTAGGTACCGGCTCTCGGCGACCGACGTGCAGCCGACCCAGGTTCAGCAGTGCTTCACCAGCCCTGAAATTCGACGACATCCGGGCTAGCCGAACCGATCATTCCGTGATCACGTAACGTCAGCTATATTTCCCATCTCTCACCCCGTCCATGGATCGAACAGGAAACGAATGACCGAGACCCAAACGCCCCGTCGCCCGATGATCGAAGCGGTGGGATTGAGCAAGTTTTATGGTCCGTTTGCTGCGGCTCGCGATGTCACGTTCAGCGTCGGCGAAGGCGAGTTGGTAGCGTTTCTCGGGCCTAACGGTGCTGGAAAGAGCACCACCATGAAGATGTTGACCGGCTACATCGCGGCCAGCGAAGGCACCGCACGGATCGCCGGCCACAACATGATGGAGGACCGGATCGAAGGTTCACGTCACTTGGGGTACTTGCCCGAAAACGGGCCGCTTTACCCGGAAATGACGCCGCTGACGATGCTGGAATTCTTTGCCGATGCTCGCGGCATGTCCAAAGCGATGAAGAAAGACCGCATCGAAAAGGTCGTCGACATCTGCGACTTGTCCAGCGTTCTGTACAAGGCCGTCAGCAAGTTGTCGAAGGGTTTCAAGCAACGGGTCGGCATGAGCCAAGCGCTGTTGCACGAACCAGACGTGCTGATCCTGGACGAACCAACCGCCGGCTTGGACCCGAACCAAATCCGTGGCGTGCGGGCGACGATGAAGCGGCTCAGTGAGACGAAAACGATCTTGCTTAGCACGCACATTCTGCAAGAAGTCGAGGCGATGGCCGACCGTGTCGTGATGATCAACGAAGGCCGTGTGGTCTACGACGGCGATGTCGCGAAGTTGCGAGAAATCGGCAGCGGCGACCTGGACAGTGCGTTCCACACGCTGACCGCTTCGGCATAATCCAGAGAGCCTGCCCCAGCGCTGACAGTGTCCCTAGGACACTGCGTCCAAACGCACCGTGTCCCAAGACACCGCGTTCTAAAAGACACTGCGTTTTAAAACACTGGCGAAAACGTAAGCCGCGCGGCGCGTCCCCGCGACCTCGGCTTTTTCCCTGACACCTGTAACCTGTTACCTGAAGCCTTCACCCATGGCGCTCAATAACGTCACCACTGCACTGCTTAGTTTGCTGGTTTACGACCTGATCTTTCTGTTGATTTTGGTTGCGATCGTTGCGATCCTTGCCGGCACCAAACGGGCCGCGTTTGCGGTCATGAAACGAAACTTCGTCGGCTACTTCAGCAACCCGACCGGCTACGTGTTTCTGTGTATCTTCGTCTTCTTGACGTCGGTCGCCGCGTTCTGGCCCTACGAGTTCTTTAATCAGAACCTGGCCACGCTCGACCAACTCAATTATTGGTTCCCGCTGATCATG
The DNA here is from genome assembly GCA_049680385.1 of Rubripirellula sp. Taxonomy (GTDB): domain Bacteria; phylum Planctomycetota; class Planctomycetia; order Pirellulales; family Pirellulaceae; genus Rubripirellula. The sequence continues at coordinate 17,376 of JBAUHR010001080.1, forward strand.
CTGGTCTTCATCCCAGCGATCACGATGAGTATCTGGGCGGAAGAAAAACGCCAAGGCACCGACGAGCTGCTGTTGACGCTGCCGGCCGACGACTTTGACATCGTGATCGGCAAGTACATGGCAGCCTCGGCGATTTTCACCGCCTCGCTGCTGTTCAGCCAGATCAGCACATTCGTCACGCTGGCGATCCTGACCGAAGGACAGCTCGACACGGGGCTGATCTTCACCAGCTATCTGGGTTATTACTTCGTCGGACTGGCCATGATCGCGATCGGCATGATCGCATCGTTCTTGACTGGCAACTTGACGGTCGGGTTCATCTTGGGTGCTCTGTTCAACGCACCGCTGGCGTTCGCATCGCTGGCTGAATCGGTTTCGCCGAACCAGAAACTGGCTGCCTGGTTGGCCGAAAGCGGTATCGCTCGCCCGTTCGATGACTTTGGACGCGGCGTGGTCAGTTCCTCGTCGGTCGTCTACTTCGTGCTGGTTTCCAGCGTCGCCTTGTACGTCTGCATGGTCTTGATCGGCCGACGTCACTGGACCGGCGGCAAAGACGGCAACACGATGGCTTGGCACTACATCGCACGCGTGATCGCGTTGGTCGTGATCACGACGGGCGCGGTAACGTTGTTCCGCAACAAAGACGTTTACCGTCATGACTTCACCGAAGGCAAAGTGTCATCGCTGGCGCCGGCGACGAAGAAACTGATCCGCGAATTGGACGCTGATCGCCCGATCGTGATCGACGCGTTCATCAGCAAGGACATCCCGGAAGTTTACGCGAAAACGCGATACGAACTGATCAACCTGTTGAAAGAGTTCCGCAGCGAAGCGGGCGCTCGTGGCCGCGAGATCGAAGTCAACTTGTATGACGACATCGAACTATTTTCGGACGAAGCCGCGCTGGCCGAAGAACGTTTCGGCATCGCGCCGCAAACTCGACTGGTCAAAGAACGTGGATCGTCCCAGCAAAAGCAACTGATCATGGGCGCGGCGTTCAAGTCGGGGCTCGAAAAAGTCACCGTGCCGATCTTCGAATACGGGATTCCGGTCGAGTACGAGTTGGTGCGTTCGATCAACACCGTCGCCTCCGGTGCAAGGAAGCGTTTGGGGATCGTTGCCACCGACGCTCGCTTGATGGGCGGCAGCGTGATGGCAGGCATGAGTGCGCAGCAAGTGCCGCGTCACATGTTGATGGACGAACTGGGCAAACAGTACGACGTCGAAGA
>JBAUHR010001081.1:0-2827 GCA_049680385.1 Rubripirellula sp.
ATTGAACCTCGGCTTAGAGCTTGCGTCGACGGATTGGATTGCCCGAGCGGATGCCGATGACATCAACGAGCCGTGGCGGTTTGAACGCCAATTGGACTACTTGCGATCCAACCCTACCGTATGTGTATTAGGTTCTGCGTTAGAAATCATTGATTCCGAGGGGCAAATCGTTGGCATGCGTTCCTATCCAACAGAACATGCTCGCATTGAAAGGACGATGCATCGAAAAAATGCGATCGCTCATCCGACTGTCTTATTTCGCAAGGATGCGGTGTTGTCAGTCGGTGGCTATCAAAACCCTGGCCAACCCGCACAGGATTACGATCTCTGGAGTCGTATGATGCAAAAGCGATTCGTCTTTGCAAACCTGATTGAACCAACTGTCCGTTATCGTATTCATGACTCAAGCACCAAGTCGCTCAAATTAAAAGCAACCATTCGCAGTACCCTCCAAATCAAGGCGGCTTACTGGAAGCCGACGATGAATTTTCAGGATCGCGTAAGAATGACTTTGGAAGGCTTGCTCTTGTGGGTTCCAAGCCCATGGGTCTCCGCTTTGTTCCAACGCATCGAATATCAAAATGTTCGCAAACGGCGAGATCGTCCGACGCAGCGATCAGGCGAACACAACTAGGCCGGATGCTTAGTCATACGTGACACGACTGCTCCACTTGAGTCGTTTTCGCCGGTTTTTGCGAAACTTGCACGCCCGTGATGGCGAATCCGAATAATCGGTACATCTTCTCAAGGCCTCAAGCTCGGTTGCCGATACTGAGAGCATCCGACGGGGTTGGTCGCCCGGTTTCTTGCCCCGAGCCCGTTTTGTAGGTGCGTTATGCCTGTTTTAGGCAAATTTCGACGAACAACACTGCGAATGACTTTCGCAGCAGTGTTCGCCATTGCCTGGGTGCCAACGAGGACAAGTGGGCAAGACCTGCCCAATCCCCCGACCAGCGCGAATGCTAGGCCGCAGGGCGGGGTTGCCTTGCCAGGCAGGTTTAACGCCCCTCAAGCAATTCCGACGCGACGCGCCCCGGCCGCGTTCGTCGTCGATTCAAACGCACCGATTAACCCTAGCGATAAAGAGCGGCGATTCCTACTCGAACGCATCGATCCGGAACGGACGCTCGACGTGACGGTCGGACGGCCATCGGTCCTTCGCTTCAAGGTGCCTTCTTTTCGTGACCAGGTCGGCGACCCCGACATCGTCGATGTAATCAGTTTGACCGAAACCGAACTGAGCATCACCGGCAAAGAAGTCGGCTCGACAGTGCTGAACCTCTGGTTCAAAGATCCCGCCAATCCAAACGGCCAGGAAGTTCTCAGCTACCTGATCCGCGTTTCGGAAGATCCCGAGCAGTCACGTCAGTTCGATGTTCTCTTGGAAAACCTAGAACGCGATTTGAACCGCGGCTTCCCCAACAGCGTGGTGGATTTGAGCTATGTCGGTTCGCAGGTCGTTGTTCGAGGAAAGGCCCGTGATATCGAAGAAGCAACGCACATTTTAAGAATCGTTTCGCAGAGTCTGCCAACGGAGGAACAAGGGCAACAATCGGCGGCTGTGGTATCAGCAAGATCGCAAAACGCGAGCGCGCCGAGCCTAATACAGCCCGGCCAAGTGCAACAAAGTTCGTTTCAATCCGTCAGTGGTTTCACGATCGATGAAATCAGCAGCGCAGGCGGCTTGGACTCAATCCTTCGTGGTGAAACACAATCAGGGGCCAACGGGACTCAAGTCAACAATCGCGTCGTCAACATGTTGGAGGTCGCTGGGATTCATCAAGTCATGTTAAAGGTGACGCTTGCGGAGGTCGTACGTGACTCCGGTCGAAGCCTTCTCGCTACCACACGTTTCGGCAACGACTCGGATACAGCTAGCAATATCTCGTTCACCCAAGAAACAGGTTTGGGCCGGTTGACGTTTCAAACCGATCAGTTCTTTCTACGTTTCGACGCGCTGAAGCAACTGGGCATGGCTCGGTCTCTTTCGGAACCCAACCTCACCACGCTCAGCGGACAAACGGCGAACTTTCTGGTGGGAGGGCAATTTCCGGTTGTTGAATCAGTCTCGACCGTGGCTACTGTTACTCAGAACATTCGATACGTTCCCTTCGGCGTTCAGTTGTCAGTCTTGCCAACCGTGACCGATGGAGATCGCGTGCGTTTGCAACTGCAAGCAACGATCTCGGAAACGGTGAATAACTTACAAGGCAACAACAATGGCAACAATCAGACTGACAACAATGATCCCAGCCAGCCACCTAGCCTCACGACACGAACGGTCACATCGACTGTCGAACTTCGTGACACCGAATCATTGGCGCTGGCGGGTTTGATCCGAAGTTCGCTGAATAGTTCGTCAGCAAGAGTTCCGTTTCTGGGGGACCTGCCAGTCGTTGGCAACTTGTTTTCCCAGAGCGATTCGAACTTTCAGGAACAAGAGCTGATGGTCATCGTAACTCCCTATTTGGTATCGCCTGTATCAGCGTCGACACCACTGGCGATCCCCGGTAGCGATACATTCGAACCGGATGACTTGGACTTCTTTTTGAAGGGATCGATCTACGGATCGGTTCCCGAAGACTACCGCACGCCGGTCCGAAACGATGTCAGCAAAATGAAGGCGTTCCGCGCCAGCGAACAGAAATACATCATCGGGCTGCCCGGGCATTCTTCTGGTCGTCCACTGCCTGCCTGTCCGTCGCCTGCGAATCAGATTCCAAACCAAGTGCCTTGACAGTCCGCCCCGCACTTCCGTTGACGCGGTCAAAGAGACCGAAACTAGTCGCTGCACATCAAACTCCAAGCTGCACAACAGGGTCAAGCC
>JBAUHR010001082.1:0-8410 GCA_049680385.1 Rubripirellula sp.
ATCGTGATCACCGACGCACGCGATTCATACGGACCGTTGGGGAAAATGAACCGTGGCGTTTGGCCAGCTTCTAACCAAACACGAAACTTCAACCACTCGGGTTCTTCGTCGGCGACGACAGCCGAGGCGAGTATCGGCTCGATGGCTTGTGGGTAGTGAATGTGTCCCTTTGTGACATCACCGGGAACGACGGCCAATTGAAAGGGTTCCGAAAGGTCGATGCGAAAAATTTTCGGGTCATAGTGCGTGTCGCGGTGCATCGCTTGGGCATGCACCTCGATGTCGTAGAGTCCCGACACTGGAACGCCGTCGAGGAAGTCTTCGATGTGTCCGTAGCCGCCTTGCCGAGTGTCCGTGTTGGGTTGCTCGTAGAGGCAAAGGAATTCGAACTTGAAGACGCTTTTATGCGACCCCGTCAGTTCTTCGTACTGTTGGAAGTTGTCGGTGAAGTGCCAAGACTGGGGTTCGGTCGCCGGTTTGCCAAGACGCGTTTCAATCAACCGCGTTGCCGCTTGGAAATACTGGTCCAGCAAGAAACCCGACGTCACCAGCGACTCGCCGATCGTGTCAATGTGATGGCTGGTGTTGTCTTTGGGGAAGTCAGCGGTCAAGCCAAGCGTGTCGACGCGGCGATTCATCAGCGTCGCCAAAGTCGTCTCGTACTCGCGGTTGGACAGTCGGCGCATGACGGTGCGTCCACCGGAACTCTTGAATTGGTCTCGGGCCGGTTGGATGCTGTCGCGCAGTTCGCCGACTAGCTGTAAGCGCTCGTCGTCGCTGGGTTGGTCCGCGTCTTCGGGCGGCATCAGTTTCAACGTCACCTGATCGATGATTTCATCAGCAGTGATCAGTTGCGTTTCAGAAACGATAGGCAGCGAAAACGATTCAAATTCGCGATCACCTTCGTTCGCATCGGCGCTATGGCAATCGATGCAGTACTTGGTCAGCAGCGCAGCCGACACCGACGCATCACCGGCGTTTGTTTCTGCGGCTGTGCTGGTGTGCGAAGCCGTAATGAATCCGGCGAACATCCAGACGGCAAGCATGATCGCTTGCCCGTTGAGTTGACTCAATCGCATGGCTATTACGTTTATGAGAACGTGCCTGTGCTGGTGCCGAACGAGTCTTGCTGTACGCCCATCTTTCGCGCGATGTCGACGTACAGGTTGCACAGCGGAACTTTCGCCACGCCTTTGTCGGCGACCTTTTTGAATTCGCCGCGACCGTAACCGCCGCCGGCTAGCACGATGGGCAGATCGTTGTTGGTGTGCGAGCTGCCGTTGCCCATTCCGCTGCCGAACAGAACAGCGGTCGAGTCTAACAAGCTCTGTTGGCCATCTTGGATGTCGGCGAGGCGAGTCAGGAATTTGCCAAACTGTTCCAGTTGGTACGTTTCCAAAGTGATCAGATTGGCAACCGCTTCCTCGTCGTTGCCGTGATGCGAAAGGCTATGGTAGGACTTGTCGATGCCTAGGTTCTGAGGCAGGAAGCTGCCGCCGATTTCCAGCGTGGCGATTCGTGTCGAATCGGTTTGCAATGCCAGGGCAATCAATTCGTACAGCATCGGCAGATCGTCGACGGTGTTCGTATCGGCTGGCTTTTCAAACGGTGCGTCGGGCTTGGGCTGGTCGGCCCAGCGGCGGCGGATGTCGAGTCGTTTTTCGACGTCTCGGATCGAACTGAAGTACTCGTCTAGTTTCGACTTGTCTTCTTGGTTGATTCGTTTGGAAAGTGAACTGGCCTCTTCCTGGATTGAATCCAACACCGACGCTTGCAGTTTGTTCGCTTTGACCTGCTCGGCCCGTCGGTCTTTCGATTCGGTCAAAAACAGGCGGTCGAACAGTTCGGCTGGTCCGGTGATCGGGGGCACGCGGACGCCTGACTTGGTCCACGACATTTGGCAACCACCATGAATGCCGCCTTCGGATCCGACCGTCAACGATGGGAACCGCGTTTGCTTGCCGACTTCATCGGCGATGAACTGGTCGATCGTGACGTTGCCATCGCGTCGGTTCTTGGACTCGTGATGCAGCACGCCAGAAAGAAATGTGTGAACGGCGAAGTGCCCACCGCGAATTCCGTGGTCGAGTCCACGGTAGACCGTGATTTGGTCGCGGTTGGCGGCCAGTGGTTTCAGCAGCGTCGTTTCTTCGAATTTCTTGCCGGTGGTTTCCGGGAAGAAATGTTTCTGTTGGAAGCCCAGCAGGTTGCCAACGGCAACAAACCGCCTGGCACCGACGCCCGCACCGCGGGTTTCGCGAATCGCCGAGTTACCGCTGGCAGAACCCGCCATCAACGATGGCAGCCCCGGCAGGGCCATGGACCCGGCAAGAGACCGCAGAACGAAACGGCGACGATTCAGATTGGTTGGATTTTGCATCCCCCCATTGTACTGTCGAACGAATCCGGTGTCAGTCGAGGAATTGCTTAATAAGTCCAGTCGTTACGCTTTGATTTCGACGTCGGTTTCTGGTCGTGCGACGCACATCACGACTTCGCCTTCTTCGACGTCGCATTCGGGTTGTTCGTCGTAGCGAACGCTGCCCTTGATCAGTCGATGAATGCAGGATCCGCACTGGCCGGCGCGACAGGATGCGTCGACGTTGACGCCTGCGTCTTCGGCGACGTCCAACAGCGAAACGCTGGGGTCATTCCAGGTCGTGTCGCAGTTGCTTTGGGTGAAGGTGATTTTGAGTTCGTCGGTTTCGCCGGCGGCAGCATTCTTGACGGCGATCGCGCCTGGGCCTTTGGCTTTTCCGCCAAACGACTCATACTGGATCGACGCTTCGTCGACGCCGTGCTGGATCAGTTCGGTGGCCATTGATTCCATGAAGGCGTTCGGGCCGCAGATGCGATAGTCGCCTTCGTCGTTGCCGGTTCGCTGGATGATCTGCGCGGCGCTGATGCGGCCAGTTGTGGCTTGACCGACGGTCGAATCGGTTTGGCTGTCGATATCTTCGATCGGTCGGCTCAACCAAACGTGCAGCTTGAACGTGCCTGTGTTGGCAAGCGTGTTGTCCAAGTAACGCAGTGGTTTCAGGAACGGTGCATTGGTTTGGTCGCGAAGTTGATAGTACAAGTGGACTTCGCGATTTGGCGTTTCTTCGATGCTTTGCAGCAACATCGACAACATCGGCGTGATGCCGATCCCCGCGGCGATCAAGTGCAAAGGCCGCTCGGGATAGTCGGGGTCAATGTGGAAGTGACCTCGCGGCGCTTGGATTTGAATCACGTCGCCAGCTTGGATGGTGTCGTGAAGTTGCCGACTCATTCGTCCATCGGGAACACGTTTGACCGTGATTCGGTAACGAGGTTCGCCGGGGCCGCTGGACAGGCTATAGCAGCGAACGACGGGCTTGGGCGCGTCTGCATCATCGCTTGGCTTGCATCGCACGCCGATCGATTGGCCGCCTCTGAAACGTGGCAACCGTTCGCCGTCGACCGGACGCAGCGAGAACGATCGGCAATCGGGTGACTCGTCTTGAATCGCATCAACGACCATGTCTCGCCACCCCTTCCACGATACTTCGTTGGCCTTCCACGAGACTTCGTTGGGACGTGCAGCGGTTGTTTGTGCTGACGAATCCGACGACGCATTGGACGACAGTGGCGGCAGGTCGCTGATGATGTCGGTTCGGTACCGTCGTTCTTCGCGGCGCGAGATGAACTCGGCAAAGACAAGGTACGCGATGATCGGAACAATCAGGACAATCCCTAAGATTCCTGTCATGGGAACTCAAGCGTGTTTGTGGGTAGAGCGAAAGGTTTTTGAAACCTAGCTTCCCGATCGCGTCGGGCGATCGAAACTCGTTGTCTTGAGCCGAGAAGTTGGCCAGAAAAGTGGCGTTCTCTGTCGTTTTTGGGGCTCTTTCGGCGTTAATCCAGCGCCGGCGACTCGGTGGTTGCCGCGTTGGTGTCAGTTTGATCGCTTGTGGCGGATTTTACGTCTCGTGAATACGCTTAGACTTTGCCCTTTTCCCCGCACATTGGCCCCGAGAATTTTTTGCAATCGCCAATTTCCTTTCGCTCGCTAAAGCTCCGCATTCTTGCTCCGCTGATCGCAACGGCGGTCTTGGCGGCGGGCGTGGTTTCGATCGCGTCGTACCGGTTGGGCACTCGATGGGCGACGGCCGAATTGCAGTCTCGATTCGCCGGAATCGAGCGTTCGCTTTCGGTCGCCAACTTTCCGCTCAATGCGATGGTGCTTCGTTCGCTCGCCGACTTGACTCAGACCGAATTGATTGGGCTTGATGCCGATGGCAAGGTGCGCGCCAGCACGATCGACGTTACCAACGCATCGGTCACTTTCCTGCGGCCATTCGCTGGCGATCCGGAGGACATGTCGTCGGTATTGATCAGTTTGGCCGGTCGTCGTTACCGAGTGTTTTCATTTTCGGTCAACGGTTCGCCCGAACGTCAAGATTTGGTTTCCCAAGTGGTGGTGTTGTTCGACGAGCAACGGTTTTCAGACAGTCGTCGACGTGCCGCGATGTTGCCATTGTTGACGGGGCTTTCCACGATCGTCGCGTTAACGTCGATCACGTTGTGGTTGTCGTCGCGTTTGGTGCGCCGCATCGGCAATTTGCAAACGCGAGTCGAAGGCGTGGCCGCAGGCGATTTTGATTCGGTGGTATCGGATGATGTCGATGACGAAATCGGCCGACTCGGCGGCGCGGTCGATTCGATGGCTTCGCAGTTAAGCCAGTTGTGGAAACAAATACATCGCCAAGAAAGTCAAAAGTTGCTGCATCAAGTTGCCGGCGGTATGGCGCATCAATTGCGAAACAGTTTGACGGGCGCACGTATGGCGATCGATCTGCATGCGGTGTCTTGTACCGATGATGACGACGAAGGAATTCGCGTCGCGATCCAACAATTGGAACGATCCGAGGACTACGTTCGTCGTTTGTTGCTGGTCGCATCGGGGCGGCAAGACGAAGACCGACCCACCGACGTGCGGGTTTGCTTTGACGATGTACAGTCGAGTCTTTCGCCGATGGCAAAGCACTTGAACGTGACGGTGTGCTGGCAAACTGATGAATCGATAACGCGGGGGCAAGTGAAAGATGGTCCGACGTGGGTCGCGGCGGCCACCAATCTTGTTCACAACGCAATACAAGCGGGCGACGACGTCGCGGTTCGACTGGAACATGTCGCCCCGAGCAATGTGCGGTTAACGGTTACGGACAATGGGCCTGGGGTCGATCCGACGATCGCCGACGAGTTGTTCGAGCCGTTTGTGACGTCCAAGCCCGAAGGCATGGGGTTGGGGTTGCCCCTGGTTCGCCGCGCAGCCGAGCATCTGGGTGGCGATGTCAAATGGTCGCGAATTGACCTGCAAACAACCTTTCAATTTGAAGTACCCGTCACGCGTGCGGACGTGGACTGCCACGCGATAGGATCTGATTCATGAGCACGTCATCGTTGGTATTGGTTGTCGACGACGAGCCGTCGATCTGTTGGGCGCTGGAAAAAATGCTCGTTGGCGAAGGCCATCGCGTGGTCACAGCATCGTCGGCCGAAGACGGGCTGCGTTTGGCGGCCGAGCATCAACCGGCGATGGTCATTCTGGATGTCCGATTGCCAAAGGAAGACGGGATCTCGGCGCTGCCGAAATTTTTGGCCGCGGTTCCGCATTGCTCCGTCGTCATCATCACAGCCTTTGGTGATCTAGAAACCGCCGTGGCAGCGGTCAAGAATGGCGCGACCGATTACTTAACCAAGCCATTCAAATTAGAAGACGCACTGCGAACGTGTCGATCGGCACTGCGGAAATCGTTAACGCAAAACGCGGTCTCGCCATTAGCCACACCGGTTGCTTCTGTGCCGACGGGGCCGATGGTGATCGATCAAAGTGTGTTGGTCGGTGTCTCGCCAGCGATGCAGCAAGTGTTCCGACAGATCGCTTTGGTCGCCGACAGTGACTTGTCGGTGCTGGTCACCGGCGAAACGGGAACCGGAAAAGAATTGGTCGCTGCCGCGATTCACCGGCATAGCGGACGATCCGAACAAACTTACATTCCGATCGCGCCAGTGACGTTGAATCCCGAGCTGATCGAGAGTGAGTTGTTTGGACATGTCAAAGGCGCGTTCACCGGGGCCAACGAAGATCGCGCGGGACTGTTCGAACGTGCCGAGGGCGGGACAATCTTGTTGGATGAAATCGGCGAGCTGCCATTGGGAACGCAAGTGAAGTTGCTGCGTGTTCTAGAACAGGGTCAGTATTGCCGTGTCGGTGAAGTCGTGCCGCGGACGGCGAATGTTCGCATCATCGCGGCCACCAACTGCGATCTCCATGACTCGGTGGGATCGGGTGAGTTTCGCGAAGACTTGTTTCATCGGCTGACGGGAGTCCAGATCCACTTGCCACCGCTGCGCGACCGGACCGAAGACATCGAACCGCTGTGTCGACATTTTCTTGCCGCTATGAACTATGGTTTCGAAGGCAACCCGCTGGACGAATCGTTGCTGGCTGAACTGCGGTCGCGACCTTGGCATGGCAACATTCGCGAATTGAAAAACGCGGTTGGGCATGCGGCGGTGGTTGCTCGCGGTCGCATGCTGCTGATTGACGACTTCCCACCGCCAAAACCAGGCCGCGATCAGGGTGCCACATCGCTGCCGACTCATTTGGACCGGGCGACGCGGTCATGGACGCAGCAAACGATCGACGCCAGCGATGGCAATCTTACGGATCTGCATGCCCGATTCTTGGCCGCGGCCGAGCCATCGTTGTTGGCGGTGGTGCTGAACTTGACGGGGGGCAATCGCGCGAAAGCTGCCGAGATCCTGGGCATTCACCGCGGCACCTTGCGCGATCGACTTCGCACTTACGCAATGGACGATGCGAATCCGTAGAACGCGATTCGATGGTCTGGCCGAAACGTATCTGCTGGAAATCTGGATACGGTTCTGCTACGGTCCACTGCTCTTAATTCTCCCTCGATGAAGGTGACTTGAATGAAATCTATGTTTGTTGCTGTGACGCCGCTGGCCGCGTCATTGTGTTTGGTTGCGTCGTCGTTTGGACAGGGTGCCGCCCTGCAGGGAATCGCCAACACGGCGGATAAGTTAAAGCAAAGCATCGAGGAACCGATCACGGCTGGCCCCAAGGACAAGCTTGAACGAGTCGCGCCGGGCAAGATTGATGCGGACGCGCCTCGCGAGTTCACAAAGACGGCATCCGGGCTTCAGTATCGAATCCTCCGCAAGAGCGACAAGAAAAAGCCGACGGCTTCGAATTCGGTCGTCGCGCACTACAAGGGTTGGTTCGACAACAAGGAAATCTTCGACAGTTCCTACCGTAAGGGGCGGCCGATCCCGTTCCCACTCAGTGGCGTGATCAAGGGCTGGACCGAAGGCATGCAGTTCGTCGGCGAAGGCGGCATGATCGAATTAGACATCCCTTATCAACTCGGTTACGGCGATCGAGGCATGCCGGGCGCCGTTCCGCCGCGTGCTCGACTGCACTTTGTTGTCGAACTTGTGGAAATCAAGTAACGATGTTTCAGCTCCGCTGCACGGTTCGCAATTGTCCTGCGGTCTTGAGCCCTCAGGACGGTGGTTTGTCGTGCAGTAGCGGGCATCATTTTGATCGTGCCCGCGAAGGCTATTTCAGCTTGTTGCAGCCGCAAGATCGAAAGTCCAAGAATCCAGGCGATGCGGATACGGCGGTACTGGCTCGGCACCGCTGGTTGGCACGCGGGCATGCCGCGGGTTTGATCGAAACGCTGCAGCCTTGGATAGCCAATTCGGTAACGACTGATCTTCCTCGCACGCTTGATCTTGGCTGCGGCGAAGGCACGTTTGGGCCAGCGTTATTCGCTGCAGAATCGGAAGGCTATTGTGGCATCGATTTATCGCGACGAGCGATCAAGTTGGCGGCGCGAGGTTGGCCGGCCGGAACTTGGGTGCTTGGCAACGCCGATCGTTTTTTGCCGGCGGTCGATCGCAGTGTGGATCGAGTGTTGTCGTTGTTTGGGCGTCGGCCCGTTGCCGAGATTGGTCGAGTGTTGGCAGATGACGGTGTGTGCATCGTTGCCGTGCCGGGCGAAGAAGACTTGATCGAACTTCGCGAACAGGTTCAACAGACGGGACGTCGACGCAGTCGGTGGGAAATGGTCGTCGACGAAATGGCCGAGGTCGGTTTGCAGTGCGCCGAGCACATCAACTGGAACCAACGCGTCGAACTGGATCCCGACGCGATCGCCGACGCTTTGGCGATGACCTACCGAGCCGCGCGGCATTCGCAGCACGCCCGGATGGAGTCGCTAGAAACGATGCACGTCACGCTGGCCGCTGATTTGATCCAGTTTCGCCGAATTCGCTAGTCGTCTGCCGCAGCTTGGTTTGCGGGTAGGGCCGGTTCCCACCGGCCACTCGAATGGCCGGTGGGGACCGGCTCTACTGC
>JBAUHR010001083.1:0-5525 GCA_049680385.1 Rubripirellula sp.
TGCATGCGCCGTGTCGAAACGCAGTCCGTCCGACACGCGGCTTGTCGCCGAACGCACGTTTCCACTTGCCGTGGCGGACGACGCACGTTGATGCCGCTTGGCGTCAGTCGATTGTTCAGGCTTGGCTAGGGACGGGTTCACGACGATTGCTCTTGATAGAAGACGATTGGGTACAAACTTGAAATCCGACTGACTGTTGGTGTCACAGGTCAACGTCGCTGGGCAACTTGATCGGTCTCATTTTGCAAAACACATCGAACGCCGCTGCGATAGAATCCATCGCGATTGTCGATCAGCACTTCGACTCGGACGGTTCCGCTGCTTGAGTCCGTTACTGCGGCGATATAGTCGATTTTTGCAGTTGCAGTTTGGTTGGTTTCCGGAAAATGAACCGCCAATGCCTGACCGACTCGAAGCGGCGCGGCGACCCGGGTGGCCAAGTCGTAACGAACGAGCAATTGATCTAGTCGGACCAGTTTTGCAACGTATCCATCGGTTGCATTGACCCGCTCGCCCACCGAAACCGGCAATTCAATGACAACTCCATCGAACGGGGCCACGATCGAGCGACGCCGAATCTGTGATTGAATTTGGGCGATCTCTTGCTTGGCAACCTGCCGTTGGTCTTCGGCACTTTGACGCCCTGCCAGCGCGACTGCGACATCTAGCTTGGCATCAATCACCTCCTGATCGCTGGCGTGCGACTTTTCTCGCAATAGTTCTAGTTGCGACAGATGGTTTTGCCGATGAGCGAGCGTGGCTTCGGCAGCCGCCAAATTTCCAAGACTATTCCAACGGGCTTCCGCGGCGGCAAGCGAAGCTCGCAGCACATCCGAGTCGAGCTCACAAATCAAGTCACCCGAGCGAACCTGGGCACCCTCGCGGATGCCAATTTCGGCCAGGATTCCCGAGTCGGCTACTGCCAGTTCAACTTGTTCGACCGGACGAGTGAATCCTTCGTGCGCATGCAGTTCAACAAAACACGCGGATGCGAATACGATCACAGAAGCTAATGCGGATGTTACGATTTTGTTGTTTCGCATGTCGGACGACTCGGCAAGTTGGCGCCTGCTGCGCGATTGGCAAGAGGCGAGGAATGTTAGCTAGGCGAATGTGCTGACTAGGCAACTTGGTGACGAAGCAGGTTCAGTTGGGTTTCGTTGCGGACCATGGCTTCGCGGATTTCGGTCTGTTCTCGTTCGGCGGTCTGTTGCAAGTTCATGATGTGGCGGTCCCAGTCTCGATTGGATGTTGCTGCGGATAGTTTGCTTAACCTTGATCGAAACGCGGGGTCGTATCGCACCACGAGCGTGTCATCGGCCGACACGAGGAACTGTCCGCTGCCGGGCTGCCCTTGGCGTCCCGACCGTCCAAGTAATTGGCGGTCGACTCGTGACGAGTGGTTGCGTTCGATGCCAATCACGTGCAGCCCGCCTGTCGCGATTGCCTGTTCGTCGGGCACGATGTCAGTGCCGCGTCCGGCCATATTGGTCGCAACGGTCACGGCCCCGGATCGCCCTGCGATTGAAACAAGCTCGGACTCAGGCTCGTCCTGCAAACCGTTAAGCATTCGGTGGCTGATGCCTGCGCCCGTCAATGCCGCCGACACTTGAAGTGTTTGCTCGATCGACTGAGTGCCGATCAAAACGGGTTGCCCCGTCGACTGGCGTTTGGCGACGTCTGACTGGATGTATCCAAGCTTGTCGGCAGATGCGGCAAAGTATTGCGTCGGCAATTCGTTTCGCTGCGACGGCAACCGGGTTGGGATGCTGTGGACCTGCATCGAATAGGTGTCCAACCAGTTTCTCGCTTGGTTACCGGCGGTCCCCGTCATTCCGCACAGCAACGCGTAGCGACCGAAGTAACGTTGACGCGAAATGCGGGCCATGGTTTGGCGTTCTTCGGTAATCGTGACGCCTTCGAGAGTCTGCACGGCTTGGTGCAAACCCTCGTTCCACTGTCGATCCGGAACGATGCGGCCGGTCGGTCCGTCAACAATCTGAATTTCGTCGTCGCGGACAACGTAGTCGACGTTCCGCTTCAGCAAATGATTGGCTCTTAGTGCGGCGGTAACGTAACCGTTCCAGGGACGTGTGAGTCCCCAGTTCGAAGACGCGTTTGCGTTGTCAGGCGACGTCATCGAAGTGGTTAATTGGTTGAACTGCTCCGCTGCGAAACGCTTCCCGGATTCGGTCATTCGCATCGATTTGTCTTCGTGATTGACAACAAAATGCGACGACGGTTCCATTCGCAACGCAGTCTCGTGTGCCCACTTGGCGACAACCTTTGCCAGGTCAAGGTTGTTCGACAGGGAACCGTTCAACTGAGAAGCACTCAACACCAACGGTGTCATGGCTTCGTCAATCAGAACACTGTCAACTTCGTCAATGATGGCGACGTGATGGTTTCGCTGGACGCGATTTTGCGATGGCTGCGCGTGAGACAACGACTGACGCAGCCGACGACCGAGAACGCGTGGCCCGTCTGATGCCAGACCAAGCTGGTCACGCAAGTAATCAAAACCGAGCTGATATCCGGTCGCGTAGGTCACATCGCACTGGTAGGCGGCGGCTTTATCGTCAGTTGATTGATCCGCATCGGACAATCCCGTCGTCAGGCCAAGCGATTCGAATACGGGTTTCAACAAACACTGATCTCGCTGGGCCAAGTACGAACTGGTGGTCGCAACATGCACCTGTTGTCCGGCGAGTGCGTGTACAATCGCTGGAATGGTACCTGCGATGGTCTTGCCTTCGCCCGTTTGCATCTCGGCAATCCCTCCGTCGACCATGGCCGCACCTGCGATCAACTGAACATCGTAGGCCTCGACATCTAGCCCGCGGCGAATCGCCTCGCAAGCAAACGCGATCGAGCGACGACGGTGTGCGGTTACTGATGCGTTTGGTGCTTTGATGGAAGCGCTAGCGCAGCGGTGCTGTTGAGCGATCGACATCAAGTCCGACGCGGTAAGCATTCGCATACCTGCCGATTCCTCGCGAATGGAATCGATGATGCGATCAGCGTTAGCACCGCCGATCGTCATCACCGACCGGCCGTGGCCGTGCCATGCACGTCGAATCGTTTCACGCCAACTAGCGATCATTATTCGATCAGTCCCGTTTCAATCATGCCGCCAATAGAATCGGCAGGATACTGGCTAACGGATACGTTCGGCGACAATTCAGGAACCGGCTCTACGAAAACGGGCACATCGAAAGCCGGCTCAACGGATAAGGCCGAAACTCGGTACGAGTCCTTTTCGACGATCGTGGTCGGCAGGCCACTGATGCATGCGGTTCCCTCAACCACTTCTTCGGACTGCAACAGCGTTCCGGTGGCCCGTTTCAAGTTCATCAGCGACAGATTGTAGGTCGTCTGTGCTTTTGCAAACTCGTACTCGTTCGCCGTAACTTCGGCCTGGGCCCGCAAGACGTCTTCCAAGTACAGCCCGACCGACTGGTGTTTGCCCGGCAAGTGAGACCACCGTTGGCGAACATTGTCGAGTCGTTGGTTGCTGGCTACCATCGACGCAAACTTCGCTTGTGCGTCGCGCTGAGACGTCCGCACTTCGCGGGCCGCCACCTTGGTTTCCATCAACAGTGTTTCGACCGTTGATCGGAATTGGTTTTGCAGTTGCCGCACTTCTAGTTTTCTGCGTGTCAGCCGAGCTTTTGCGGCGCGGTTTCCGATCGGCATCTGGTACTGCAATCCGACGGCATAGCTTGGACGCCCCGTATCGAATTGGTCGGACCATGCACCGCCGATGTCGCTGTCGCCTCGCAAACCAGCGACGTAGGTTTCGCCAATGAAATCAAACTGGGGCATCAACTCGTTGCGCGACATTCCCAGGCGAACGCATGCAGCACGGATCTGCTTGATCGCCTGCGAAACTTCGGGGCGTGACTGCAGCGCGGTTGAAAGCGCGTCACCAATATCCAACGTCGTCGGGTCGTTGGTCGGCAAATGCGTTGGAATCATTTCCAAGTTCAAAGCCAACGCGAACTCTGGGTCGTTCACAAGCGCCAGGATTCGATCCTGAGCGTTTCGAACGGCCATTTCGGCGCGGACCAAGTCAGATCGTCGTTCGGCAACAGCAGCCGACACACGAAGCAGTTGGCTGCCGACGACATCGACACTGGCGCGAGCCTTCAGGTTGGACTCGATTTCTTCGCCCATCGCCAAAAGCCGTCGCTTCTGAAGCAGCGAAACTCGTTCAAGATACAAACCCCAGTAAGCACGCGTGACTTCGAGCAGGTGCGATTGCAACTGACGCGAGAACTCGTCCTTTGCGACGCTGCTGTCGATGTTAGCCAGAACGACTAGGCTTTCGTTGTAGACCTTTCCCCGACCGCGGGCCAAAGGCTGGACATAGCTAAGGCGAAGCCGCGACGTGCCCTGATTGTTGGGCTGAAAGAACGTGCTGTTCGTGTTCTGGTGACCCAGATCTTGCGCGACTTCGAAGCGACCACCAAGCGTATTTCGCCGAGCCAGTCCGGCGGTTCCGGTCCATTGGTGGTTGTCGTACCGAGACGCTCCGCCGGTCGTCAATGTGTTGCCGACCGGATCGTTGGCGTCGTCCCAGCGTGTGTTCATGAACGCCGACCAATCGAATGCTGCACAGGCTTCGGTAATCGCCGTTTGGCGAATCAGCGGAAGGTCGCTGAACACCTTGACCTGCGCCGAGTGTTCGAGTGTCCGAATCAACAACGATTCGACGTCAACAGGTGTGACGGTCGATGACGGCTGCATCGGTGACGAAAGCGCACTGTTCCACCACGGCACGTAGTCGGCGGGGATCGCACCGACGCTGACCATGCTGGACAATTCCGCTTCGTCGGACGACGCAGCGGTATTGATGTACGGCTGAAAAGCTTCAGCCGTTGCAGGAGCGTTTGAATACTGTGCGGTTGCAACAGTCGGAGTGAATGAGATAGCCGTCGCTAGTAGCGAGGCGTATGACAAGCACGCACGGTGAAACCGTGGCTTCGTTTGATGTAGCATTACTTTGGTAGACTTCAACGTGGGGCAAACGTGAAATGAACTCCAAGCGGTTTGTGACCGCTGCGATACCCGTACTATCGGGCCATGCCGTTGACGATTGTTAGAAGCAAACCGTAGCGATCGCATGTACACATCGCATCACGTGGTCCACGTAAACCGAAATGTTCGGTTGCAGTGGTTAGCCCCCCTCAAATATCAATGCGATGCAACATTGCTTGATGCAGCGTTGAATTGATACAGGTGCGCCCTGAGCCCCAGACTAAGCGGATTCAAATGTGCCTGGTGCATCGCCTCGACCGTTTCACTTGGCGTCTCTCGCATTACGCCACCGACCGTGGGACGTTCGGTCATGTAGAGCGAATGATGCGACGCGGGGTGGAAGTATCGACGCAAATTAAATCCGGCATCGGCTGCTTCGTTATGAACCGCCGCAACCTGTTCGATCTCCATTCGATGCGGATGTTTCCAAATGATGGCACCTGGGAATGTCGCCAACCAGTTCCCGCCGACGTCGGCGACAACTT
>JBAUHR010001084.1:0-6976 GCA_049680385.1 Rubripirellula sp.
CGTGCTTGCCAACAGTGCCGTGTATCGAGTCGCTTCTTGCGGGCTGATGCCGTGCGACAAGGTCTTGCCGTCGGTCGTGACGATCACGTCCATCGGGAACTTAGAAACCTTGAACATCTCGGCCAGTTTGGGACTTTGACCAGCGTGAACCTTCACGGCGACGAAGTTCTGCGCGATCGAAGCGTTGACGCGTTCATCTTTGAACGCTCCCGCTTCTAGTTTGTCACACCAGGGACAATTGTCGGTGAAAAAGTGCAGCAGCAACAGTTTGCCTTCGGCCTGGGCCTGGGCGTGAGCTGTGCGAAGGTTAGTTTGCCAAGCGATTTCGGCGTTGGCGGGGCTAACGACCAATAGCGTGATTGCCAACGTGGTCATCAGGGTGAGGGCTACCGCTTTCATGAAATCTGCTTCCTAATCGGCCAGTGGCATCGTGAGTCTGTTTTGGGAGGCGAAAACACTTTCCGCGCTGTTGTCGTATCGGCCAAGCCGCTGGTAACACTTCAGTCGATTCTGATGAAAGTGCAGATTACGTCGACTTTGGCGATTGTGCGGGTCGGGAACGCTGGTTTGCCTGGGGGCGAAAACGCATAAAACACGGGTGTTCCCATGCTGGGACTGGTCGGCATTCGGCTCGGCGGGGCGCAAAACACCCGTGATTGGGTGACCGTCGTGAATCGAACGCAAAGGGAAAACTGACGTTTTGTTCACCCGTGTTTCACGCTGGACTTGACAACATCAAGCAAACGGGTATATTTCAGAAAAGTCATGAAGGTACTCTCTTAGTACCCGAGGTCGATGACAAAGATGTTGCGACCGGGTTCTAAAAGACTCCTCTCCCTGGACGACCTGACACCGTCCTTCTCAAACCGCGATCACGCTCGATCATTTTTACTTCGAAGCGACCGCACAATCTCAAAGACGAAACGAGTCTGCCGAGGAAACTGGCACGAGATTGGAACTGAGAAAGGATGCCCAGGTCAGATCAATTGTTTCGGAGCAGTACAGCGGTTCGTTAAGCCGTTTGCTCTAAGGGTGATCCTTTTGGCGGCATCGTTGCGCCGCGTCTGGGATTACAGAATTCGAGTGTGATTCGCGGTATCCGCCGCGTGTCACCTACCTGAGAAACTTGTTGAAACTCGTTTTCGATTCGACCAGTCACTCCGATGGAAATGAACCGCCATTTCCATTCCCGGAGTTCAACTCCTTCTTTCCTACGATGCGGTACTTCTTCACTCTCGCTGATCTCTCTGCAGGCGCAGGCGTCACGTCATCTAGTTTCTGGACTGACACCATGCTTTTGTGCCCCGCTAAAATTGACCAGTCTTCTGGATGACAAATGGCAAAGAAACGCACCAATCGCAATCGGAATGGTTCCGGCAATCAAGGCAACGGCAATCCCAATGGCGGATCCGGTAACGGAGGCGGCGGCTACAACGGTGGCGGAGGCAACTCGAACAACGGCGGTGGCGGCGGCGGCGGCGGAAACGGCAAGCCTCGCGTGCGGCGACGTCGCCGAGGTGGTGGCGGCGGTGGCGGAGGCGGAAACTCGAATAACGGCGGTGGCGGTGGCGGTGTCGATCGCGAGCCGGAAATCGCCAACGACGCACCGCTGGTCGAAGGCGAAGGCATTCTGGAACTGCACCCCAACGGTTACGGGTTCCTGCGAACCGCCGAAAACAATTATTCTCGCGAACGAAGCGATCCGTTTGTCCCCGGCACCATGATCGAAAAGTTCGGTCTTCGCCAAGGTGTCTACATCAAGGCGATGGTCCAGGAAGCACGCCGCCAACAGGGCCCACGCGTCCGCGAAATCTCGGAAGTCGAAGGCACCAAGCCAGAAGACTATCCTCAGGTCGCCAACTTCGACAATCTGACGGCGATCAATCCCGAAAAATGGCTGCACCTCGAAACGGGCCAGCGTCCGATCACCAACCGCGTCATCGATTTGCTGGCTCCGATGGGACTAGGGCAACGGGCGTTGATCGTCGCGCCGCCCCGCAGCGGCAAAACGATCATGCTGCAGGATATCGCCAGCGGAATCGCGGCTAATCACCCTGACGTCAAGCTGATGGTGCTTTTGATTGACGAACGTCCCGAAGAAGTCACCGACATGAAGCGAAGCATCGTCGGCGGCGAAGTCATCGCAAGTTCATTGGACATGGACGTCGAAAGCCACGTTCGGTTAAGCCAGTTGGTCATCGATCGGGCCAAGCGAATCGCTGAATCGGGCCAGGACGTGTTCCTGATGCTCGATTCGATCACGCGTTTGGCTCGCGCGTTCAACAAATGGGTTGGCCGAGGCGGACGTGGTGGTGCAACGATGTCGGGCGGTTTGGACATCAAGGCGATGGATATCCCGAAAAAGCTGTTTGCAACCGCGCGTGCGTTCCAAGAAGGTGGTTCGTTGACGATCGTCGGCACATGCCTGGTCGATACGAACAGCCGCATGGACGAAGCCATTTTCCAAGAGTTCAAAGGTACCGGCAATATGGAATTGGTGCTGGACCGGAAACTCGCCGACCGCCGTGTTTGGCCCTCGATCGACATTTCGCAAAGCGGAACACGTCGCGAAGAACTGCTGCACGACGAGGAAACCTACGAAGCCGTCACGATGCTTCGCCGGACGCTCAGCTCGATGCATCCGTGCGATGCGATGGAACAGTTGACCAAACAACTTGGCCGTTTCGTCAGCAACGACGAGTTCATCAAGCTGATCAGCGGCGCAAAAACGTCGCTGTAACGGGGGGATTCTGCGTCGTGCTCAAGCGACCAAAACCCGACCTTGCAAAATGCGATTTAAAACGGCAAAATAGACAAAGGTGGAAATCACCCGATCACCCGGAGGATAAGCGAATGGTGAGCGGCCTCACTGGAACTGAGGTACCCCGCAAGGGGCTGCGAGTTCGAGTCTCGTGTCCTCCGCTTTGATGCAAAACACCCCAGGCAACGCAAGTTTCCCGGGGTGTTTTTGTAGATCAACCGAATCTGTGGCTCATTCGCGTCGCCGTCTATCGCAACTCGCGCCAACCCACCGGCTGTGTCCACGCTTGTTGCTTCTGGTCGGCGAACGATGGATCGCTCGGCGGCTCGCTGCTGGTCACTACCGCGCGAAGATACAGTTCGTTGCCAGTCATCGTGTATTTGGCCGATGGCAGATCCGAAGTGGCGACAACGACTCCGATCTTGTGTTCGTCGATCGATTCCGATTCCTCGCTGTCATTGCTTGTCGGATTTGCAAGAGTTGCGATGAAGTCCGTTCGGTAGGTAACGCCGGTCTGGGCGTCGATGTCGATTTCCAGAGTCTTGGTAGACTCGTCGAACCTTACGTCGGTCAGCGACACGCCACTGGACGCATAGAAATCGCCACGCTTCATCGCACGAATCAAATGCTCGGGCGTCAAATACCGACTGCGAACCATCACCCAACCGCGACCGGGACGCGACCCCGGCTTGCCGTGGTACTCATGCGAATCATCGGTCGCGATTCCCATCATCGGCGGGATGTTTAGTGAGTTTTGTCGGATCGCGTTGATCAGATCCCACATTCGTTCGATGCCGGGGTGATCGTCGTCACCCAAATGGTTCACGCCGGGGTGTCCGTTGTAGACTTCGAAAAACTGTTCGGAAACGACCGCGGCCAAGTCTTCTGCGGTGAGCGCATATTTAAAGTTCGGATGGTTCACGTGCGGCAAGACTTCACGCCCATGCGACTTCTCGTGTTCGAGGATCGCCCGCAGGTTGTTTTCGATTGTTTCGCGAACCGTGTCGCCGCCGACCGGCTGAAGCGCTTCGGCAATGTTGGTCGCGTTGATATGGACCGGTTTTCCTTCGGACTTGTCGCTGATCTCCTCGGCCGGAATCAGGATGAATTTCCCTGACAGTTCCAGCAGGTACCGAAATTCGTCCAACGGTTTCAGTCGGACTTCGTGATCTTTCTGCCCAGGTTCGCCCCTCGTTTCAACCCAGTCCTCACCAAACCGCTTGCGATAACGATCCAAGATTCCCTTGTCACTTCGCTGGATGATTGTCGACATCGGCATCCAACGCATGCCTTCACTGAGCACATTGTGGTCGGTCAGCGCCAGGAAGTTGTAGTCCCGCTCGCGATACCAGTCGGCAATCATTTCGGGAAACTGGTCACCGTCACTCCAAAGCGAATGTGTGTGCAGGTTTCCTTTCCACCATGTCGCAGCCGGGTTCGTCGAAGGCGATTCGGCGGAAGCCGTTTCTTTTTCCGGTTCATCTGCAAAAGCTTCATCTGCAAAAGCATCGTCTGCAAAAGCATCGTCTGCAAAAGCGTTGCACGAAAGTGTCAGGGCCAGCATGCTGTAGAGCGTCAACATTCGCATCGCATTTGTCTTTCATTTGAGGGCTAATTTCCGATTCCTGATTGTATATCAAGCACGAAGTAACAGACCGTCGTGATGACAACGACGCCGATCAAGTTAAGTGCAAAACCGGCTTTCACCATTTCTCGAATCGTGATCTGGTCCGATCCAAAAATGATTGCGTTCGGCGGCGTCGCAACCGGCAACATGAAGGCGCAACTGGCCGACAGGGCGGCGGGGATCATCAGCGCCGATGCATCGTAGCCGGCACCGACCGAAGCTGCGCCCAAAATTGGCATCAACAGCGACGTCGTTGCTGTGTTCGACGTGACCTCGGTCAAGAACGTCACCGTCAAACAAACGATGCCGATCAATAGTGCCGGATGGACTCCATTTAGCAACGCCAACTGGTTACCGATGCTCTGAGATAATCCGGTAACCTCAGCCGCTTTGGCGATGGCCAACCCGCCACCAAACAGGATCAGAATCCCCCACGGAATATCGCGTGCGGTTTCCCAGTCTAATAGCGATTGGGCCCGGCCCTGCGAGTCAACTTCGCCGCTGGGAACCAAAAACATTAGCACCACAGCGGCCAATCCAACGGTCGCGTCATGTGCCATCGGCGTATCCATCCACCCCGACCATCCGCCAAGCGGCGCGCTGCGAGTCATCCAAAGCACGGCCGTGCCGGCAATGATCGCCAGTACTCGTCTTTGCGCAGGTGTCCAAGGGCCCAAGTCATCCGCCCGAGGCGTTACTGCTTTGCCCAAGCCTCGCGTCAGCCAGATGCCGGCGACAACCAGCATCAGAGCCGAAACGGGAACGCCCACCTTTAGCCAAGAGAAAAAATCGACGGTACGACTGGTTTGCTGTTCATAGATGGATACGAATACTCCATTGGGCGGCGTTCCGATGATGGTCGCCATGCCACCGATGCTGGATCCGTACGCCACCGCCAACAGAAGCGGCACACAGAGCTTCGAGTCCTTTTGTTCTTGCAGAACTGCGATCGCAACGGGCAACATGATCAGCGCGGTTGCGGTGTTTGAAATCCACATGCTGCAAAACGCAGGCGCCAACAAAAAGCCTAACACGACTCGCCGCTGGGAACCGGTGCCCAGCAAATGCATCATCCCATGCGATACCCGCAAGTGACTTTCCGATCGCTCGGCGGCACGCGAGATCATGAACCCGGCCAAGAACAACAACACGAACTTGTCGCCGTACGCCTGCGCCAACTGACCGTGGTCCAGCACTCCGGCGAACGGAAACACCACAAACGGAACCAGCGACGTCACCGGAATTGGGATCGCTTCGGTGCACCACCAGACGCCGCACAAGAGTGTCACTGCGGCGGTCACGGCCGTAGGATGCGCTACGCCAAACATTGCTGTGCAAACACCATAGGTCACGATTGCCACGGCGAAACCGGCGGCGATGGCGATCCAGCGAAAATGTTGCATGACAGGAAGTTTCGTTCAAAGGCTGGTCGGCAAGTTCGAGACACCATTCTAGCCACAACAGGGTGCTCGTAGTTTTGCGAATTGGACCAAGCCAAACGTCGCCGCCGCTACTTCAAACAACTCGTGAATTGTTGGCACGCCATCGAGTTCAAAAGCAGGGCAAGCGCGGGGTCGTAGCGATGCCCTTCGTCACGCATGAACGCATGCTCGCCATTGAATTCGTGCCAACTGAATCGAGTTTCGGCGGCCGTCATTGCGTCGTAAATCAATCGCCGACCTTCCCCCGGAATGTGTGGATCTTGGCGTCCCCAGATCATCATCATTTCGCCCTTGATTTCGGGTATGCGTGCCAGCGTATCGTCTGACATTCCCAAACCCAGGCTGCCTTTGTGGATGTCGGTGGCATAAAAGCAAACGCCGGTTTCGACTTCGGGGTTCATCGCCGCGCGGAATGCCAGGTGCCCGCCCAAGCAGATTCCAACGCTGCCAACACGTCCGGTACACCCTTGATCGTTGCCAAAGAAATCGATCACGGCTCGCGCATCGGCATCGTAACTTGCCAGTTCTTTCTTTGTTTTCAGTTCGTTACCGCGATCAGTCCCCTCTTTGTCATACGCAAACGCTTCGCCCGGTTTCGTGAACTCGTGATAAACATCTGGAACTGCAACCAGGAACCCATGGCCGGCGATCATCGCAGCGGTACGAGCGATCGGGGCGGTCATTTGATAGATTTCGGCAAACAGCATCACGCCGGGAAACTTGCCTGGACCGTCTGGCCGAAACAAATGCGTATGCATCAGGCCATACGGCGTATCAAGTTCGACTGCTGAAACAGGTTGGATTCGCATGGGTGCAATTCGCAGAAGTAGAGGGGGGCAGGCGTTCGCGTTGTTTGTTGATTTTAACGTCGTTTTTCGGCCGACAGCGTCTTCACGTCGCGTCGATCGGTCAACTTGATTGCAAAGATTTGTTGCTCTTCGAGACGCACGGTTGAATCGACGCCCATCATTGACGTCGCGACCGTTCCTTTGACATGGAACGTTTCATGGACATCTGTGACCCATTTTCGTTTCGTATCAAAAAGAATCTCGCCATGTGCTTGGTAGAGATGGAATGTTGCGTTCTCGATCGAGAAGGGAAGTTGGGATGGCGCGTTCGCTTTATGCGCCGCGGGCGGTCGGTATT
>JBAUHR010001085.1:0-12867 GCA_049680385.1 Rubripirellula sp.
GCATGAACCTGGACATTGACACCGGCGCGACGGACGCAACCGATCACAGCGGTGACAACGGCAACGGCAACGGCAACGGAAACGGAAACAATAACGAAGACGACGACGACGAGCCACGATTGTTAAAGTTTCCCGGCAAATAGCGGCAATGGAACGAGTCCGAACTACACGAGGTCCGGGGCGAGGCGATGGTTGCGTGCATTGAAAATGCCAGAGTCGTTTCTGGATAATTTGTGGGGTTGAGCGAGGATTTTCTGCGCTGTGTGTCGCCGTCGACGGGTTCTGGGTTAGTAGGTGCTGCAAATGCAGACTCTTCTGATCAAGGAACCTTAGCGATGTCGAAACGTGTTTCCCACAGTCTGCTGGATCCCTTCGTTGGTCCGCCTCTGGCCGCCCTTTATCCTCGCTTGCCCATTCCAAAGTGGTTTCCACCCGAAGGAATTGTCGCAATCGGACACTTGTCGGCGATTGCTGGTGCATTTGGACTGGCCGCATCAACTCACGTTTGGTGGGGCGGCTTATTGGCGGCCGCTGGCATCGTCGGAAATCACTTTGCCGATTGCATCGACGGTCGGCACGCTCGTGCGACCGGTCAATGTCGAAACGGTGGCGAACTGCTGGATCACTTTACGGACCCGTTGTCGTTCACGTATTGGATGGTGGGATTAGCAGTTGCTTGCGAACGACTTGACCTGGGCTTGGTCGCCGCGATTGCGTTGATGGCGATGGCGGTGCTGACAAACTTGCGAGCCAAGTTGACGGGCGAGTTCACTTTGGCTGCGTTTGGACCGACCGAGTTTAAAACGCTGCTGGCTGGTTTCGGTGTCGTGCTGGCGATCGCCGCATCATCGATTGGCTTGGGAATCACGTTGACGATTGCGACCGTTGGCTTGACGGCGCTTTGCATTCTTGGCGTCACGTTGCTGCCGATTCAGTTGTTCCAGTCCGTTCGAGAAGTCAACCGCATCGGAGGCGAACCAGACACGAGTGACTGGGAAACGACTCGCAGCCCAACCAGTCCGACAGCGCAAAAAAACAACGCCGCTTGAAGTGAATCGAGCGACGTTGCGAGAGTTTGGAAATCGAACCGGCCACGGCCTGTTCGATTGCAACAAGTTGGACCGCAGGGAAAGCGTTTACTTGCCAGCCGGTTTGAAATCAGGATTGCCAACGCCAATGATGCCGACGCCGACGCGAGGACCAGCGGCGCCACTCGGTTGGCTAGTCAAATCGTCTTTGCCTTCATGGACAACGAAAGTTCGGCCTAAGATGAAGTGCAGCATCGTGTGCTCGACGGTGATGTCGATGGTCGCAACGCCTTCGGCGTCTGCGGTGACGTTCCCCAAGTCACCAACGTGACCGTGACCAGGGCTGCCGTGCGGCACACCGCTGGGGTTGAAGTGACCGCCAGCGCTGGTGCCATCTTTCATGTTTCGCATGTCGCCAAACTCATGAATATGGAATCCGTGTTCGCCAGGTGACAGGTTGCGGATCTTGCCCGTCACATGCAGGTTCTCGCCCTTTTGTGCCAAACGCAGCGTGCCGCGGACCTTTCCGCCTGCGGTCGGCAGGACGACTGCGACGCCAAGCGTCGGCATCGCAGCGTGCGCACCAGCGTGTTCGTGGTCGTGCGCTTTTGTTTCTTGAGCGAAACTAGGTTGCATCATCATTGCGGCAACCGCAAACGCAGCAGCAAAGGAAAACGTGGATCGAATCATGGGGTTAATCCTTGGATCGTGTGGGGTGTAAAGGGCGCTAGCGCCCATGCGATATCGTAAGGACTCGCGTGGATACTAGCTACTAGATCTAAAAGCGTTTCGGATGCAGATACTGTGCCGAAAACACGAATCGCGGTCCCGCGAGTGCGTCGTGCGGTTCGGTGAGTCCAATTCGAGTCTCATTCTACTCGGCCGGTACAAGTCGTTCACCGGATCCCATCATCCCCATCGTTGCCGAATTGCTGTGGTCGAGCACAAACGGGCCGAGACTTCGGTCCAGGTGCATTAGCAATCGGGTTGCCGGCGTAACGGTATGGCGTCGATCGGGTGTGAAATCGCCTTCATAGGCGGCGC
This sequence comes from Rubripirellula sp., assembly GCA_049680385.1. Lineage (GTDB taxonomy): Bacteria > Planctomycetota > Planctomycetia > Pirellulales > Pirellulaceae > Rubripirellula. The sequence continues at coordinate 2,073 of JBAUHR010001085.1, forward strand.
CTTCGGTGATGCGAACTTCATCAATTTTACCAAGAAACCCACGCGTTGCTGACCCGTTTTCGTTGGGATCCGCACCGATGTACAGCGGCAGATCGTTGCGAGTCCGTTTACCGCTGCCGGTTTTTGAACCCGCCAACTTTCCGTCCACATAGATACGTACTTCGGTGCCGTCGTAAACGCCGGCAACGTGGGTCCACTTGTGATTGAGCATCTTTTTCGTGGCTTCTGCGGTTACGTATTTTCCGTTCAGGTGGACGTTGAACTGGGGCACACCTTCGTCGATAAAGATTGCAAACTCGCTGCCCTGCGTCTTCGCGACGGCACCTCGCATGCCCGCCGATTGGTCGGGACGGAGCCAAGCTTCTAAAGTGAACGGTCCATCGGGAACATTCAATTCGGATGATTCGATTCGGACTGCATCCTGTTCGGTCGTCATGTTCAAACATCGATCAGGTTGGTTGGCAAAGTAGTCCGCGGGGACTGCCGACAAATGCATCGAAACGGGTGTCAGGACAGGTGGCATCGCGATCCGCGCCGATTCGCCGACGTATTCCATGTCCAAACGAACCTTGGGAATGCTGAATATTGATTCGGGATCCGCCAATCGACGAAGTGCGACTTCGATCACTTTGGTCTCGCCCGATTCGATCGTAAAGTGATCGTGGTCAAGCGATGACTTCCAATCGGATCCGGTCTGGTCAAGCGATACCGTCAAGTCGACTGGCCGAAGCGCTGGATTTTTGATTTCGAACGACAACGACCCGGACGCCGCACCATCAACTTGCAGTTGCATTTGATGATCCGTCTGTTCGGGTCGAATTCGTTGTGCCTTTTGGATTTCGTCAAGGAACTCGGGTGTAAACTCAGTCGGGTCGATCACCGATCCGATCGGTAGCGCCGCGACCGTCACGCCAGCCGGTCGAACGGTAACGACGTTCAAGTGATGCAAGTAGCCAGCGCCTGGGATTTCGGCCGACAAGTGACCGCCGGTCGTCGCCAACGTGTAGTAAGCAATGCCGTCCTTGGGGCCATCGAAACGCATGTGGTGAATGTGTCCAGCAAACACAGCCGAAACATTGCCGGCCGATTTCAGCATGTCATGAACGACGTCCCAGTTGCCACCGGTGTATCCGCGGCCAGTCCAACGCGGATGGTGCAGAAAGATAAAAACGTGGTCTGCTGATTTGTGTTGCTGCAACGCCTTGCGAAGAAAATCCAGTTGCTCGTCGCTCATCGTTTGCAGTTTGCCCGAGTTGAATCCCTTGGCGTTCGTTTCGCGATCGCCTTCGTCGCTGTACAGAACAACGAATGCTGAATTCTTGTGCGCAAATGAATACCACAGCGGACCGAAGTGCTTCTCGTAGCTCGCCTCGTGTTGACCCTGTGGCGGCTCGGTTCTGCCTCGCCAATAGACGTCGTGGTTGCCGGCAACGGGGAACCACTTCATGTTCAACTGGTTCATGATGTCCTTGTACTCGGTCATCTGCTCCATCCACTCATCGGTCTCGTTGTAACCTTGGATCAGGTCACCGACCGTCATCACCATATCGGGATCCAGCAAGTTGGTATCGGCAACGGCTTGCTCAAGGACACGTAACCCCTCCGGAACTCCGCCCGTTCGATCACCGTAGATGATGAACTGAAACGCGTCTTCTTCTTTGGCCATCGGAAGTGTTCGCGAGTCGCCGCGAGTCGTGAAAATTGCCTTCCCTGTTTCGTGGTCGTGCGAATGCTCGCCCTGGCCATCGTGCGCCAAGACGGCGGGGACGATTGAACAAACAAGCAGGAACGCAAACGGCAAAGCAGGGAACGTCAGCGGCGATCGGATCGGCATCGTGGTGTTCTTGGGGCGGAAGGGGGGCGAAAGTAGACAATCGTCTGGCGGGATTTCTCGTTTGCACACTTTAACCGGTCTCGCACCTGCTTGCTGGTCAACACGAAGTTGAGTTTGGTGCAAAATGAGTGTCAGCTTGTCGGGTATGATCTGATCAAGCGGCGTTTGTTGCTCCGCTCTCGTCCCGCCCTTTCCGTTCCATCTGTTGGATTCGCTTTTCGTGTGCACACCGAAAATCATCAGGCTGACTGTTTCTGATACCTGCACATTCGTCAGCCGGGCGGTCATGTTGGCGATGGTCGTGGCGGTCGGCGGTTGTGATCCAGCACCGACGCCAGTGTCCGCTCCGGCCCCGGAAAAATCTCCGGTAGCGGTCGCGGCCGATTCGGATGGTCAAGCCTCGGCGATCGAAATGGCGATCGACACGACGCTGGCCCCATCTGTGGACTCATTAGTGGACTCCACGCTGGACCAACGAATCAATGCAGCGGGCGAGTTAATCTCCGCGATGCCGATCGAGTTTCCGGATGACGATGCGATCCGGTTTCTGGCTTGGAACATTGAATCCGAAGGCGCAAACGCTGACACGATTGCCGACCAGATCATGTCGCTGCCGCGTTACGACATCTACGGTTTTTCGGAAGTACGTCCGCAGGACTTCGCAACGATCCGCGATCGCTTGGGCGACGCTTATGCATGCCGATACAGCAAGTCTGGGTACAACGACCGATTGGCTTACGCCATTCGCAAAGATCGCTTTCAAATCGTGAACCAACTCGAATTGAAAGAGTTCGAATCTCACAAACTGAATCCCGGTAACTACCGTTCGCCGTACATCACCGAAGTGAAGGACAACAGGACGGGGCGCGAGTTGACGTTGGTGCTGAACCACTTGGCTCGCGGCAAAGCCGAGATTCGTCAAGCACAAGCCGCAGGGCTGAGTGCTTGGGCGGCATCGCTTGGTGACACGCCGCTGATCGCGATCGGCGACTATAACTTTGACTACGTCTTCGCGACCGACAAAGGCAACGTCGCGTTTGACGTGTTTTTGAAAGACGACGTTTTCAAATGGGTGCGTCCATCGCCGATGGTCGATTCAAACTGGTTTGACGGAAACGGCGACGGTATCGATGACTATCCTGGATCGCTGTTGGACTTTGTCTTTGTCGGCGGCGAAGCCAAGGCATGGGAATCCCAGTGCCGCGTTCTGGTGCGCGAAGACGACTTCCCCGACAACAAAATCACGAGCGATCACCGTCCGGTTGAATTCACGATTTTGCCAAAGAGCAACTGAATCTGGCAAGATCGGTGACTTCAAGCGTCGACGTATGGTGGCAGACGTGACGTACGGTGGCAGACGCGTCTGTTTACTTTGCCATCGTGATCATCACGACGCTGTCCGTCGTCGCCGACAAAGCATGCAATTCGCTGGCGGGTAAGGTGATCAGGTTTCCCGCGTTCATTGGGAACGTTTCGCCCGAGGCCGTGAACGCGACTTCGCCGCTTAAACACAACACCGTGATCTCTTTGGCCGCTTTGTGCTCGGGGATGGTCTTGCCAGCCGGCATGGCCAGTCGCATGTGCTTGAACGATTCGTTCTGCAGCACCAACTTGGGCTTCCCTTCGACCTCGCCGCTCGCGATGGATAGATCGAACATTTTGGTGGGTTGAGTTTCGTTCATGGGGGTACTCGTAAGTGGCGTATCAGAAAGAAGGATTGAAAGATCAAACAGCGCCGTCGATGCGCTAGGCAATGGTTACCATCCAGGCTGCGGTCGCTACGGTTCCAACGACCAGTGCCCAGCCAACTCGTTTGATTTGTTTGGCGGGCGGTGGGTAGATCAGCAGCAACAGACTCATCACCAACATCGGTGCTAGCACGATCGCGACTGGGTACCCAGCGAAAGTCAGGCCACCCGACAGTGCCATCAGCGTTAGGATTGCGGCCCAGTAAGTCAATCTTGATGATCGTTTTTGAGCGGCGATTACGCCGCGTACAGCCATCGTCGTTGAAGTGAATCCAATCAACCATACCGCCCATAACTGCATCGCAAGATTGGGTGAGATGGAACCGGCAAGCAATACCGGAACACAGGGTACCGACAAGCCGATTACTCCCAATAGTTGACCGCCCAAAGTACGGTGACGTCCGGCGATCGCAATCGTAAAGCTGACGACGGCCATCAGAAGACAAACGACCAGCGACAAACGCACATGGTTGCTTCCAAACGCCATGGCGGTGCTGCCACACAGAATCATCACGCCGACGAGTGTCATCGTTCGTTGCTTTGCCGCGGGCGTGGTCCGTTGTGCTCGCGTGCCGCGATGACCTAGTGCAACCACCAGCGGTTCGTGAGCCATGAAGCCAGCGATGGATGCGGCAGCAACGCAAGCGCCCACCACGGTCGCGCCGGCGATCAACAGTGACGCGACGATCGGAATCCCCAGAATCGCATAAGCACCATGCTCTTTCGGTTTCAGCTTGGCAGCAGTTTCGGCACCGAGTCGAGTCTGGGCGTGAACGCGACATACATTTGATTGCGACACCGCGACCGCCGTTTCTGTCGCTTCGTTCGGTTGGAGGGTTCCACTTGTCATGGCAGGACTGCTTCGAATTCGCGTTGTTAGATGCAAAGAGCCAGGTTGTTGCGGATGAGGACTTTTCGCCCGCGTCGTATCTCCGCAGTGCTAAGTTTCCGCAGTCCCAAGCACTGGTGTTTAACCAATCTACCTTAATGTGCATGCCTGTGTATAGATTAGGCCGAAAGAATTGCCCCGTGGCAAACGGACACACGCAGGCGAGCCGCTACAAGTTGACTATTTCGCCGAAACGCAAGCGTTCTAGTGCGATAGATTGCCGCCCAAATCGGGGCTCCGGTTCGCTTTCACGTCTGCGGTCCACTGAGGGCGGTCCACTGATCGCGGTCCACAGATTTAGGCCGCGCCGCGGCGACTACCAGAACTTGTCGCAAAGCGAAAAGTCCTCCAGCACCTACTCGGGCTCATCACGCAGCAGCACTTCGTTTGCCAGCAACATGTTTAGGCCAAACGAGTTCAATTGAGGCGAACCGGTTGTCTTTCCGGCCGCAAGCAATCGGCGTCTCTTCGTTCTGGCGTCTCTTCGTTCAGGGTTTCTGCATTCAGGGTTTCCGCATTTGATCAACGTCATGTATTCAGTTTGTCGGGATTCTGCGATTCGATTCCGTTGTGATCGGGCCGTAATCGTGAGGACTGGTTGGGCAATGTGTAGCGATTCGCCCTTAGCCGCCGGGCCATTGGTGTCGCAAATTGCCTCCTCGGTGCCGCAAAACTGTATCGTGGTGTCGGGGTTGTCCAGTAATATGTTTGCTTAAGCGTGCGCCGAGGGTGCCGCAAATGCTTTTCGTGGACTTTTCACGCTGCAATCACTCACGACAGCCATACCGCCCTTCGGCGACTGCGGCTGTGTGCCACCAGGAACCGAATCAATGACTGATCACGACACTCAATCCGGCAGCGGTGTTGCCGATGACGGACGCACTGACTTGCCAGTCGTGCCTAGCAAGTTCCTGTATCCGTTTGTGATCGTGACGACTTTGTTTGCGTTGTGGGGGTTCGCCAACGATATCACCAACCCGTTGGTGCGAGCGTTCAAAGAGATCTTCTTGATCAGCAACGCTCAAAGCAGCCTGGTTCAGTGGGCGTTCTATGGCGGCTATGCAACGATGGCGATCCCAGCGGCTCTGGTGATTCGCAAGGTATCGTACAAGTCGGGCATCATCATTGGTCTGCTGCTTTACGCGATCGGCGCATTGTTGACGATTCCGGCCAGCCTGATGATGGACTTCAACATTTTCCTGGTTGGGTTCTATGTGCTGACCTTTGGACTAGCGTTTTTGGAAACGACGGCGAACCCGTACATTTTGTCGATGGGGCCTCGCGAGACCGCGACGCAGCGGTTGAACCTTGCACAGGCTTTCAACCCCATCGGATCGTTGACCGGAATGGTCGTTGCCAGCACGTTCATTTTGCCGGGTCTGCAAGTCTCTGAGTTTCGTGACGCCCAGCAAAAGGCGCACCCAGAGTACGCCACGATGCTGCCAAGCGAAGTTGACGGTTTGATTACCGAAACGATGGTGCTGCATGCCGAAGAACAACCAGAGGCCAGACAAGAAATGGTGGCTCATGACTTGAGCGTCGTGAAGACACCGTACGTTGTGATCGCGATGGTGGTGCTTGTGATGTTGGTTGTGTTCGCAGTCTCGAAGCTGCCGGATACCGGTGGCGAAGAAGACGAGATTGCAGTCATGACGCTGATGAAGCACTTGTTAACCAACTGGCAGTACGTCGGCGGTGTTGTCGCACAAGCCTTCTATGTGGGCGCGCAAATCATGTGCTGGACGTTCATCATTCACTACGGCATGACGCTGGTGGGACTCAGTGCGGCACAGGCCCAGAACTACAACATCGTTGCGATGGTGATCTTCTTGACGAGTCGTTTTATCTGCACCTTCATTCTGAAATTCCTTCAGCCGGGATTGCTGTTGGGCATTTTGGCGGTTGGTGGTTGCTTCCTAACAGCCGGTGCGATCTTCGTTCAGGGGCTGCCCGGGTTGTATTGCCTGATCGCCGTTTCGGCGTGCATGTCGTTGATGTTCCCAACGATTTACGGCATCGCACTAAGCGGTTTGACACCGAATGATGCTAAACTGGGTTCGGCTGGTTTGATCTTTGCGATCGTTGGCGGCGCCTTCATGCCTCGATATCAAGGTGCGATGATCGACGGTGAAGGCATGACGATCGCCGGTCAAGCTCTCGAGTCCGTTCGGGTTTCGTTCTTCTTGCCATTGATCTGTTTCGTCGTGATCGCAATCTTCGGATTTGCGGTCTACTTGTTCGCAGGCAAAAAGGAATCCGGTCACGACGCAATCAAGGGTACTTAACCACTGGACAAACGTTGTTTGACTTGACGGCGAACACAAACATTGGAGTTCGGATGATCGACGTTCTCAAACCGACCGCAACCGTGGTTGGCGTTGAAGCGATCGAGGCGATAATCGTCGACATCAATCGCGACATCAGCCGTGGCGATGGGAAAAGTCCGTACCAAGGGATCTCGATATGACGGTTACTTCACCATCGGCGGAACTTGATGACGGATGGGTCATTGTTTCCAACGGCAACGAGTTCTTGCGAATTTCGAGTGACGATTTACCTGCCGCAAAGGCAGGCGGTTTCTATCAGCCACAAGACCGTGGCTTGACCATCGTTAGTGACGGCGAGTGTCCGTTTGAGATTCCGGCAGCGCAGTTGGAATGGGCCAATGCCAACGGGTTTCGTGCCGTGACGGCTGCGAATCCAGCGGCCGAGACCTTTCAAGATAAACCGGCGTCGGCGGCAGCCGTTGACCTGGGTTACCTGAACGAGCTGAGCGTTGCAGGAGAAGAAGAAAAGTACGACGAGCTTGCCAGCGAACTGGAAGGCACCGAAGGATGGTGGCGCAGTTTGTTGCGGTTGCAGTTCTGGATTCGTGCTCGGCGTGCACAGCTAGGCCGACAACTTGGTGGTACCGGAATCAGTGTTCTGGTGCATGTGGCGGTGATTTTGTTGTTGGCGAGTTTCGTGTTCATCGAGGAAAAGCCTCAGATGATGGGTTTCGTCGCGACCGCTTCATCGTCCGATGACGTCATCGACGAAGTCATCGTGGACGTGACGCCGCTCGATGTTGCCGAACCAACCGATGTCACAGAGCCCGATCCGCAACCCGAACCTAGTGAAGTGCCAATGGAATTGGTGGACGTGGTCCCGGATTTGGCCGGCGCGATTGTCGGCGAGGCGATCAAGCCACCTGCCAAGCCCGTAACCAAACCGATGCAGAAGCCGGTCACGCCAACGGTTTTCGGCAGCCAAATGGCGGCGACGAATTATGTGTTTGTGATTGATAATTCTAACAGCATGACGAAGGGGCGATTCGAGACAGCGCTCTATGAGTTGATGTTGACGGTCAACCAGCTAACACCGAAACAACGTTTCTATGTGATTTTCTATAGCGATACTGCTTATCCGATGATGCATCCAAACGCGGTGTTGAAGTTGGTGCCCGCGACGGACCGTAACAAACAGTATTTGTTCCAGTGGCTGCAAACGGTTCCGCTGTGTTTGAAAACGAACGGCAAGGAAGCAATCGGCGCGGCGTTCCAGCTTGAACCCGACGTGATCTATGTGCTTGGCGACGGCGCGTTCACGGACAAAGCGGCCCAGTTCTATGCGTCGCGGCCGAATCCGCGAGTCATCGTTCACACGCGAGGAATGGAAGTAAACCCCAAGGACTCGGTGGAGTTCAAGAAGTTGGCCAATGCCCACCGTGGGACTTACAAGGATGTCGGCGTCTCGCCCCAGGGCGTCCAAATGGCGAAACAGTATCCGCGGCCACGAAACAATGTCCGCGGACCTGTTTGGGGAATCACGCTTCCGGTAACGGCTAAGAAGAAATGATGCAATTGTCCGTATTCCAGCCGATTCGAGTTGTCCAAGAATGAGTCATCGAGGACAGTGCCCCACATGCCACTCGGTTGTTGAAATTGCATCGGGCGGATTGCCAAGTTCCGTTCGCTGTGATTGCGGAACCAAGCTGATCGCGCTGCGCGCCGTTGGCATGGCCGAGGTGTCGTTCCATTGTGCAGCCTGCGGTGAATCGTATGTGGTGGAACCAGGCGATGCCAGCAAGACCGTCGCTTGCGATTGCGGTGTAAAAATCAAGGTTCCGGACGCGGTGATGCGTGCGCCAATGAAAAAGGTGCAGCAATCCGATCGGTTCGAAATGGCTGCAACACCGTCGGTCGCAAACGAACCGAATCCGGCGGGCAACGATAGACATGAATCGGCGATGGCCAGCGCTGACGATGACGCCGACAACGACGCCGACGATGACGGTGCTGATTCGGATCACGATCCCAACAGATCTGTTCGCCGAAAGAACTGGTTGCCAATCGCGGGGATTGCCGCAGTGATTGGATTCTTTCTATTCTCGCTCGTTGCATTTGCTCTCAGCCGACAATCACCCGATCCGACCGTGCTGGAAAACACTGCGAAGCAAGTTGCCGCCGTCAAACCAGCAGCTTCGTTGGCCGACCAGAAGATGGACCGACGTTTGTTGGCAAAACTGCTACGCGAAGTTCCTGATCCCCAACCTGACTCGATCCTCGCGACCGATTTGTCTAACGATGTGAAGGTTGAAGGCTCTGCGAATGGTCGTAAGAGTCGCGCGGCCAAGCGAGCAAACGCAAAGCGTCAAGAACAGTCGCCCTACGGCGGTCCCGTCGCGAAACGCAACGTGCAGCCACCGCCAGCCGATAAGCCTCGCCCGCGGATCGAAGAAGTGCCCGTGGACCGACCGCGATTGGTTTTGGACGCGGCCTACAAGGATATGTTCGACAGCTACGAGGTGTTGGGTGCGTTTGATGAAAAGGAGAAAACGGATCTCAGCGAAGACTATCGAAAGACGCTTGGCGAAACGCTCTTTCTTTGTCGGCACGCTTTCCAAATCGCTCAGTCTGAAAAAGACCAAACAAAACTCAACGAGTTGACTTACCTGCTTGCTTACCTCTCCTACACCGCCGGGCAAGTGATCGAGGCAAACATTTATGGCGAGATGGCCGCGCGATGGGGACCACCTGCGGATGCCGCGACGCGCGAAGCAGCCATGATCGCGATCGCCGCTTGCCAAGAAGCCAACGCGTGCCACTGGGGAATCGGTGATCAATTAGGTGAGTTGAAACAATTAGAAACGATCGCCGGCATCGTCCAACAGCGGTGGCCGGACAACGAACAACTGGACGACATTTGGATGCATCTGGCTCAGTCCTATTTTGCATTCGGAAAACCACTGCTCGCAGCCGAAACGTTTTTGAGGATCAAAAAGGGATCGAAACAGTTTGAATCGGCGCAGTTGGCGGCCGGCAATGCATATTGGTCGTATTTCATCGATCAAGCCAGCGTTGGTGATCCAAACCCTGACGAGATGGTGTCGCTGTTGAAGTTGGCTGAAAAGCATCTTCGCGTCGCGGTCGATTCGATGCAGCAGAAGAAGAACGCGTCGCCAACTTTGAATCTCATATCGGCAAAACTCTTGCTCTCAAAAATTGCGGAACGTCTCGGCAACCAGGACGATGCACTCCGTTGGCTCGAGTCGGGACCGATCGCGGTTACCAATACAATCACAACGGATGCGAAAAGGAAGCGAGGCAAAGTGCTTGTCGACAAAAGCACGGCTGATGCTGTGTTTGACGCGTTGTACCGAATCAAAATTTCGAGTGGAAATTGGAATGAAGCCTACGAATCACTCGCCAAGCTTGATGCAAAGTCGCACCCTGAAATCGGGTCGCGATATACGGCGCTTGCCAAGGGATTGATCGAAAACATGCAGCGTGCCAAATCGATCAACAAGGGCCAAGTGACGTTGCTAGAGAAACTATTTGATGCGGTGGCATCTCATGACGCAGAGCGATGGGACGCAATGCAAGTTTGGGTTGGGCAATCTTGGGCAGCCATCGGCGCGAAAGCCGATTCGGACGCGTTGTCGAAGACGTGTCTGCAAAACGCCGGACGTGCATTTGATGCTGCGATGAAACAACCGGACTTTCCCGAATCGTCACGGTTGACGGTTGCGTTGCTGCGTGCGGACTTGTTTCAGCGATCGGGGAATCCCACGGCGTCTCTCGATGTGATTCGGGAAGTTTTGCAGACGTCGCCCAACGCCGTCACGCTGCAGGTTCGGGCGGCAAAACTGATGCAAGAAATCGCGTTGCAGCAAGACAACGTCGGTGGACTGTTGCATGCCATGAACGGGCCGCCGAAGTTGCCTGCCGATAGCGAAACTTCGCCAATTTGGGGGTGGGTGAAGTTGTCCAACGCACTGCATCAACTTAGTTATTCGGACAAGGGCACGGACGAACATAAGACGCTGTCCCACGAAGCGAATTA
>JBAUHR010001086.1:0-3390 GCA_049680385.1 Rubripirellula sp.
CAGCAGTACCGTGCCATGCTGAAGATTATCGCCCGTCTTCGCAAAGGTAATACGCCGATGGAACGGTCGGGCGTCATCTGGCACACACAAGGATCGGGCAAGTCACTTTCGATGGTGTTCGTCATCCGCAAACTGCGAATGTGCGATGATCTGAAGGACTTCAAGGTTTGCCTGATCAATGACCGCCGTGACCTCGAACAGCAGCTTGGCGAAACGGCAACTTTGAGCGGCGAGAAAGTCACTTACATCACGAGCACGAAGGATTTGAAGGAGAAACTTGCGACCGACACGTCCAACCTGAACATGATCATGGTTCACAAATTCAACGAGGCTCAGAACAAGGATGTTCCCGATTACCTCGATGACGCTTTGGACATTCCTCAATACGAAAACTTCGGCGTGGTGAACTCGTCCGAGCGAATTCTGCTGATGATTGACGAGGCCCATCGGTCTCAGGCTGGTGATCTCGGCGACAACCTGTTCGAAGCGTTTCCGCAGGCGACTCGCCTTGCCTTCACGGGAACACCGCTCATTGCAGTGAAAGATGGTCAGATCGTCGGACAGAAGACGGCCAAACGGTTCGGCGGCTACATCGACAAGTACAAGTTGCAAGATGCTGTGGATGACGGTGCCACCGTCCAGATTCTTTACGAAGGTAAGACAGCGGATTCGGCAATCGACAAGAAGCATGAGTTCGATACCAAGGTCGATGACGCCGCCCGGAAGCATATCGAGTCGCAGCTTCGGAAGGCCGAGAATGTCGCTGCCATGAAGCGGATAGCGAAACGGGACGCCAAGCCGTTTGATGATCTGGTCAAGGAACGCACGGCTGAAGAGATATTGGCACTGAAAGAGAAGTGGGGAACCACGGGCGACATAATGGAAGCCGATGAGCGGATCGAAGATATCGCCGAGGATCTCGTGGATCACTACATCGAAAACATCCTTCCCAACGGCTTCAAGGCTCAGGTCGTTTGCACGTCCAAAATGGCGGCGATCAAGTACAAGGAGTTTATTGACAAGGCTCTTGCTGCAAGGCTGGCCGTCGAGGAAGCGAAACCACCGAAGAGTCTTTACGTTCGAGAAACCGAGTCATCGCTTCATGCCGAAGGTCCGACTGAGGGTTTGATGGTCGCAGCCGAATCCCCCGCCTCATCCGAATTCGGCAGTCGAGATGATGAACTGTGCAAGCAGATTCGATTGTTGCAATCTGTTGTCGTGATTTCCGGCGATGGGACCAATGAAGCTGCTGTGATCACTGCCGCTCGCAAACACGCCCGAGAAGTGAATGCGGTCGATAACTTCAAGCGAGCCTTCAACTACGATGATCCCGAAAAGGCGGGCACGGGGATCGCCTTTCTGATTGTCTGCGACATGCTGCTTACCGGCTTCGATGCTCCGGTCGAACAGGTGATGTACATCGACAAGAAGGTGAAGAACCACAATCTGCTACAGACCATTGCCCGAGTGAATCGGATCGCCAAAGGCAAGAGCCGTGGCTTCATTGTTGACTACATCGGATTGTCGAACCACTTGAAGGACGCACTGTCGATTTATGCGTCCGAGGATCAGAAAGACCTCGAAGAATCACTTCAGAACATCAGCGTCGAACTTCCCGTTCTTCAGGACCGTTACCGCCGCTTGATCAATCTGTTCGTGGACAACGGCGTCAAGAACATCGAGGATTTCGTCGAGCAAAAGATAAGCAATCGGACAGATGAGTTCGCTGCACTGGAAAAAGCCATCGAGTGCATGGAGAACATCAAGCAGCGGTCGAACTTCGAAGTGTACTTCAAGAAGTTCATGCAAAGCATGGATATCATTCTCCCAAACGCCGCAGCGAATCCCTACAAGATCCCGGTCAAACGGTTCGGGTATATCTTCGTGAGAGTCAGGGATCGCTACAAAGATGACACGTTGACGATATCCGGCGCTGGCGAGAAGGTGAAGAAGCTCATCGACGAACACCTGATCAGCCTTGGTATCAATCCAAAGATCCCGCCTGTCGAGTTGTTTTCATCTCAGTTCATTCAGGAAGTGGAGAAGAACACTTCGCCGAAAGCCAAGGCGAGCGAAATGGAACACGCCATTCGCAAACACTGCAAAGTGAAGTTTGACGAAGACCCGGCATTTTACGCAAAGCTAAGCGAAAAGCTGGAAGCCCTGATCAAACAGCACAAAGACAACTGGGACCAGTTGGTCGGCGACTTGTTTGGTCTTCGAGGCGAAGCAGAGGCGGGACGCAAAGAGGAAATCGAGGGCGTGAGCGCTGAGGCGGCTCCGTTCTACGATTTGGTTGGTCAACTGGCTTTCACCGAGAAGTCTGTCCCTTCTGATTGTGCTGACACAGTGAAACAACTGGTGTCAGATGTGATCGACCACTTGCAGTCAAACATCGACATCATCGACTTCTGGAGTCGTCCCACCGAAGTCAGTCGCCTTCGTGGTGAGTTATCCGATTTGATGCTGGCCACAGGCGTCGATCAAGTGATCGAAAACGCCGATAAGCTGGTTGCCGAGATCACACAGCTTGCGAAGAACCGAGAAAGGGACATTCTCAAGCCATGAGGACTTTCAAGGACATCGAATACACGCTCAAACGCAGCGACCGAAAGACCGCCAGCATCTATATCGAGCGGGACGGTCAGGTGTCTGTTCTTGTGCCGAAGGGACTCTCCAAAACTCGCATCGAAGAACTACTCGAATCAAAACGCAAGTGGATTTATCGCAATCAGGCCGAGTGGCACGACCTGAATGCCACGAGGGTCCAGCGGGAATACGTCAACGGCGAAGGTTTTCTTTACCTCGGTCGCACCTACCGGTTGAAACTGGTCGATCAGCAGGATGAACCGTTGTTGCTCAAGAACGGTTACTTCTGTTTGATGTCGAGCAATGGTTCCGCCCCAGACGCAGATTCGGCATTCAAAGAGTTCTATCGAGCCAAGGGGAAGGACCGCATCCCGGATCGTGTCGCATTTCTTGAGCGACGAATGGGCGTCAAATCGAAATCTATTACGGTCATGGAGTTAAAGAACCGCTGGGCTTCTTGCACGCCGGGAGGCAAGCTGAATTTTCATTGGAAGTGCATGATGGCACCGCCAACCGTCCTTGATTACATCGTCGTCCACGAACTCGCCCACCTGATCCACGCCAATCACACCGACGCATTTTGGAACGAGGTAGATAAAGTGCTTCCGGATTACGGCGACCGGAAAGAGTGGTTGAGGATTCATGGGGCGGGGATGGATTTGTAGCATGAGCTAAAACATGGAACGGCAAAGATTCAGGACAATTCCCGGCAAACTACTCGCCAAGTTTCAAACTAGCCTCTACTTGGACCTCAGCGATGCGGCGTTTAAGGCGTTGGTGGCCGCTGATGCAGAGTGCAAC
>JBAUHR010001087.1:0-4169 GCA_049680385.1 Rubripirellula sp.
GCCTTGGGAGCAGCGGCTGCTTTTGCCATGGGTGTCAAACCTTTGTCTGGGAAAGTGTTCTGGGGTCTTTCGAAGCGTTCAATAATTACGCTCGCGATTACTATCGGCAAAGTGTTATGCCGCCAACAGTCTTGTTGCAACCCGGCTTCGGCCAAAAAAGCCCACGTTTTCCGGGGTTTTTTGATCGGGCTTGACAGAAAAAGCAAGTCATGATCCGCGCCGGATCGTTCCAACGGCACCATTTCACGCCTGGTTTCGATCAAATTTTTGGTGATTGCGACCGCGAAAGTACCGCTTTTTCGCGGTCCACAACTACACTTCGCTGCGAATCACATCGTCAATCGCAGCAGCCGAAACGTTCTCGGATTGTGCCAGTTGATCACCAACTAACGAGACACGTGACAACGTGGCTGCGACTGATTCCATCGCGGAATCGATCGACGAGACATCGGTCACTTTTTCAATTTCTGTTTCGTTACCAATCGATGATTCAACCCACAGATCGCCGTCTTCAAGAGAAAGAACCGCCGAACGACTTTGTGTTGGAACCGTGATCACCGACGGTACAAATGCATCCGCGACCGTCACGGATGCGGTCGCAATCGATTCGCCTTCGGCTTGTTGCTCGCCCACGATGATCGAGTTCGAAATGCTGCCGCTTGATGCAAACTCCGGTGCATCGTCCTGCACTGAACTTGCAACGGAAACATTGGCCGTTGATGCCGAGCCTGTCGTCGTCGTGGTTTCCGTCGTTGTCGTCGTGGCGGCTGGATTGAAAGTGACGCCGCCGGTTTGAACATTGATTTTGAACAACATCAACCCGTCAACTTCACCTCGTACTTGCACGTTTGGGTTATTCACCGTCGAAACCGTGGTCTCAACCGCTTGCGCGGCTCCATCGGTTCCTGTCGGCGCGGTGCCGCGGATCGTGACGTTGGATCCATCCGCATCGAGTGACACCACCGGCTGCGAAATCGTATCGGTCGACGGCGATGGAACCACCAACGAATGCGATTGCCCCGGCGCCACTGCGACAAGCAATGTCTTGGTTGGAGCGCTGCCCATCCAGTCGCGTATCGAAATGTATTGAGCTTTCAACTGGCCAACATCAAGTTGAACCGTGGTGTCGCCATCGTCTGCGGCGCTTTCGACACTGATTGTTCTCGCTTCGGTCGAACCTTGCAGGAACCCAATCGCTGGCACGTCAATGGTGTAAGAACCTGGCAAAACGCTGTCGAATACAAATCCATCCGCGTTCGAACTGATGGTCTGACTGACTTGCTGGTCTAGAAGATCAGTCCCCTTGAGCACCAATGCGGAACCAAACTGGCCCACGTTCGCATCCGTCGAATAGTTGACAAAGATGTTTCGAAGCGTGTACTCGGAAACCTGGATCGTTAACGTTCCACTGCTGGTAAGCGTTCCGTCGCTAACGGTATACGCGACCGTATCGGTGCCCGTGAACGTCGTTGACGGTGGTGTGTAGAAAACAGCATTCGTGGTTGCATCCACTCGAGTCGTACCGCCAGCGGTCGTCGAATTCGACCCAACGGTGATCGTTAGCGTTTCTCCCGAGTCCACGTTGGCCGGCAATTCGGCGAGCGTCAAAACGCTAAACTCCGTTGCGCTGCCTCGGTTGACGGTGACCGTCTTGTCCAAACTCGGTGGCGCATCGTTGACCGGCGTGACCGTGAATGTCGCAGTCCCAGTTGCGACTCCGCCACCGGTATCAACGATCGTGTAAGTCACGACTTCCGTGCCTGCAAAATTTTCCGCAGGACGATAAAAGAACTGAGTCCCGTCGTCGCTCACACGTGCCGATCCGCCGGACGATGCGCTAGCCGCGGTCAACTCGAATGCTTGATTACCGGCATCTCGCGTATCATTGGCCGTGACGTCAAAAACAGCTTCGGCAGCGTCTTCGACCACCGTGAAGGCATCGGCAACGGCCACCGGCGGTTCGTCGACAGACTGGACCGTGACCGAAACGGTTGCTTGATGGGTCAAGCTGCCGTCGCTAATCGTGTAGGTGAATGAATCGGCACCGATGTAACCGCTTGCCGGTGTGTAAACGACCGAGGCACCGCCAGTTGCGATCGTCACGGTTCCGCCCGCCGAACTGGTTCCTACCGCAGTGACGGAAAGCGTCTCGCCCGAATCCGGAGCAAACGTATCGTTGGCCAGCACGTCAAGCGAATTACTGACCGAGTCCTGGTCGACCGTGAACGAGTCATTGACGGCACTAGGGGAATCATTAACGGCCGTTACCGTCACGGTCACGCTGCCGTCTTGCTGCGATCCCGAGCTGTTTGCAACTCGGTAGGTGAATTCGGCTGTGCCGTTGAAGTCGGCCGACGGCGAAAATGAAACCACACCGCCGGACAGCGTAACGGTGCCACCGGTTGTCGGTTGGTCAACCGAGATCACGGACAACGTTCCTGTGCCACTATCCACGGTGTCGTTAGCAAGAACATCCAAGGTCGTCGCAGCAGAATCTTCGGCGACGGTAAACGAATCATTCACGACCGTAAACGTCTGGCCAATCGCCAACGATACGTTGCCGTAGGCAACCGTATCCGCGGGAACTCGGTCGTCCTGACCGAACAGCAACACGTCGCTGTCGGTATCATCTGCGGGTTCGCTGCGGATATTCACGTTACCACTAGCTTTGGCAATCATGCGAACCGACGCGATCAAGCTTTCACCTTCATTGCTGGCGACAATTCGGCTGCTGACCGCACCAAGTTCATCAATCAATCCATCGCTGAACGATCCCTTAGGCACAACTTCAAAGTCGTCGTCGTAATCGATCGGTGTTCCCGCGACGGGTTCGATCAGATTTCCATCGAACAAGATGTCAGCATAGGCGGAATAAACACCAGGCTTGGTGAAGGCTCGAGCGTCAACGCCGATGAACTGCAAGAAGAACTCTTGACCAACCGCGATCGAAGAAATCGCGTTGCCGCTAAGGTCAACCGCTTGCAACTTGATTTCGGCCTGGGGCGCTCCCGCTACATTGACTGTCAATGTTTCCGTTCGAACATTGCCCGCCAAATCGGTTAGCGAAATGTTGAACGTGTTCGCACCGGTCTGGGCGGTCGTCGGTGTCCAGTTGATCACACCCGTCACTGAATCGATCGTCGCGCCGGTCGGATTCGTAGTCAGGGTATAGCTAAGTCCGCTGCCTTCTTCGGTGCTGATCAAGTCTGTCACGTAAGCGCGACCAACATTCGCCTGAGTCGCAGCACTGCTTGCGACCGAGGCTGGCGAAGTTGTGTCATAGACGACCGACAAAGCCGCCGTTGATGCGCTCGTTACACTGCCGACTCGCTGGCGAGCGGCAATCGGATACGTTCCATCGCCCAGCGCCGCAATATTATTTGTCGTGATCGTGATCGTTGTTCCGGACGCGATTCCCGTACCAATCACCGAACCAGTCGATGTATTGACCAGTTCGACCGTTGCACCGTCCGTCACCCCACCAACCAAGAACGTAAGCGAACCTACGTTGGTGACGTTGTCGATGTTGCTAGAACCAGAATCACTTGCAGTCTGTAGATCGACCGACGTTGGCGTTGCCACTGTGCTGACGGCTGCAAAGTTGAATGAAACGCTTTGATTGTCGTCGGCGGTTTGGCCCGATGATATCGCTGTGTCACTGACGCCGACATTGACAACGATTTCACCGCTGAAGCCGGCAACGGGCGTAACCGTGACTAAGCCCGTCGACGAATCAACGCTTACCGAACCGCTGCTTGCACCTGAAACCGACGACGCGGAATAGAAAACCGTATCGCCTTCAACGTCGACGCTTGATAGTTGCAATGTCGCTGGATTTCCGGCAGTGCCAGAAACAGGCGACGTGATCGGATTCAGGTACGGTTGGCTATTGTCGGTGTCTGCCGCGACCGTCACGCTGATCGTTTCCGAATGCGTGTTGCCATCGGCGTCCGTGACCGTGAAGGTGACTGCGGTCGTCCCGGTGGCGTTGCCGACCGCCTTTAGCATCACAACACTGTTTTCGGTGTCGTTGAAAACGTCGATCGTATTGATCGTCACGTCGTTGACCGGCTTGTTCTGAGTGCTGTTGTTGACAGCCGTTTCGCTGATTGCTTCGCGAACATCGAAGCCTTCGACCATCTGGCCAAAAATCGAGTGGTTGAAGTCTA
>JBAUHR010001088.1:0-19566 GCA_049680385.1 Rubripirellula sp.
CCAATACGGAAGCCGCCCGGTGGCACGCGCAGGCGACACCACACCTGACGGGTGCTGAAAAAATTCACCATACCCGGCAAGCCGCCCGTTGTTATCACGCAGCCGACCGCACATTAGAAGCGGCCCAGCAGTATCAGTTGCTCGCCAGCCTCGTCGACGACGAAGAAGAACGTTTCGATTTTGAAGTCTTGGCAACCGTCATGATGCTGCAATGCGGCCACTACGGACTGGTTGCCGGCACATTGAATGCGTTTGCAAAAAAGCTTGGCTTGCCACGCCCCAAACCACAGTGGCTTGCACAAATTTCGATTGTCGTTGGCGTGATCCGCTTGAAGATGCAGCGAGGCTCGATGATTGACCTCGTTCGATCTTCGCCGACATCGTCAGTTCCGCCATCGCCCGACGAAACAAACGCAAAGCTCCGAAAAAAAATCGACTTATGCACTGCTCTCGAACGCCCAATGTCGTTGTTCAATAATCTCTACGCTACCGAACTAAATTTGACCAGCGCGATGTTAGTTCGGAAACACGGCACGTTCGAGCAAAGATTGGTCACTGCAGTTGGCGAGTCCATTTTTGGATCCTATGAACCAGGACGCAACCGTGACGAAGGCTTGTCCAATCTCATTGAGTTGTTGTCGATCGCGAACCAGCGGGGAAATGTGAAATCGATCGGTGACGTTTGGGCAGGACTGACGTACTCGCACTTCTTGGCGTCCCGATGGGACCAGATGGAAACTCCGTTAGCGTCCTGTGTTGAAAACTATCGAAGCATCGAACCGTCATGTAGCTTCGAAATCCTACATGTGCAGTGGACTGGATTGTGGGCGAATTGGAATCAAGGTCGTTGGGACCAAATGACATCGTCGAGCGATGAAATGTTCGAAACCGCAGTGCGTCGGAACCACAATTTTGGAAAGCAAATCACGTTGACCGCCTTGGGCGGAAACGCGTGGTTGGTGCGCGACCACGATTCCGAACTGGATAGTCTTCGCAGCCAATTGGACAACAGCGACGAATCAAGCCCTGATGATCTGCTTGGTCTGCTTGATCGCATCGGACGAATTTACAGTGCCATTTATCGAGGGGACGACCGACGCGCATGGGGGCTACACACTGAACTGCAATTACAAACCATTCGTTTGCCGTTTGCCAAAATGCAGTTCATGCGAATCATTTGCCAATCGCTTGGGGCGTTGATTGGGCTGCATTGCCACACAACGAATCCATCGCCCGACTGGGTCAAACGGATAAGGCGTGAAACATCGAAGCTGCGGTCCGAAGGAATCCCGTTTTCGTGCACGTTGGCGGATTTCTATGACGGCATGTTGCAGTGGAACCTGGCTCGCCAATCTGGCAATCCATCGGACTGCGAAGCGGCGGTAAGGTGGTTAACGCGAGCCCAGTCAGACGCCGAGGAGGCTCGGCTAAGGCCGATTCAGCTCGCCGCTGCCGATGCGCTAGCCGCAATCGCAACGGGTACCCCCTCACAATTGCTGCGAAACCGTATGATTGCACGCGGTGTGGTTTCACCAGATAAATTGGCCCGGTTGTACACGATTGTTCCCCAATAGGGCTGGCCGACCAGTGAATTTCACAACCCTATTGCCGTTAGCGTTTCAGCTTGGGTAGCCTGGGCGATCCCGGATCGACGTCCATTCAAAATGCCTTTTCCCACGATCCGGGCCCCTACTCTTTTCGACCGCTCCTCGCTTTACCCGTTTTACGTTGACTGATCCCGCAAACCCGGCCGCTCAATCGAATGCAAAGGCATGGTCCGATCGCATCGCCGATCGGTATGAATGTGTGTTGTCACCGGCGCTCGCTGATTGGTTTGATTCGGAAGTTTGGGCCCAGACAGGCATTCACGAATATCGAGACCCTGTTTCGCCCGCTAGGTTGCTGGACGAAACCCCCGAAGCGATCTGGCCCGGCCTGATGAGCGCCAATTTGGTGCCGCTGATCGCGAATATGGCGGGCGATTGGCTGTGCGGCCGAATCGGCCCCGACAATCGGGTAAACCAAATTGTCCAGTGGTACCACGGTGGCGGCGACTGGATCATTTGGGGTAACGACTTGCCCGAAGCGATCGCTTTTGATGCCCTGATGACTCGGTTGCCCGGACAACGGCGAAGGCATGCGATTCCCGCCGACGATTTCGTTTCCAACTCGGCGGCGGTTTCTGCCGGCGGCGAAACCATTGGCCCTTTAGCGAAGTGGGCGAGCAACCACCTTCCCGATGCAATCCAAAAACTACTGAACTCACCCGATGGGCTGAATTCACCCGATGGGACTGGGGCTGGTGACGCGACGCGAGTTGCCAATCGAATGATTGAACATGGGATCGCCGAAGTCGCGGTTCGCTGCGAGTTGGTGCAGGATGCGCTACAGCTTTCGATCTTGGGTTCACTTGATCGCAACGTGTTACAAGAACTTCAGATCGATCCCAGCTCGATCGCGCAGTGGTCGTTCGATCATGAAACGATTCCCGATCAACAGCGCAGCCCGATCATGGCAGCGTTAGAATCTCGCAACCTTGCCGATGAATTTGCTCAGCAATGGGACGTTGCCGAGACACATGCAGAAGCTGTCACGCGGCTCGCGCCCGACACGGCATGGGGTTGGGACGTCGCTGGATACGCAGCGCTGCGTCGCGGCGATCGCGAGCTGGCAAAGAAACGTTTTCTATCCGGCATCGATTGCTCTTGTTTTTCCGATCAATCGATTCGACTCGAAACTCATTGGATAACTGCGGACGCCAGCAAGTTTTCGGCCGCGATGTTGGCAAAGACTTTTCCGGAAACGCTGGACGAATCTGAGTACCTACGATGTTTGTGTATTCCAAACTTGATCGAGCGAAGCGACAGTGTCAGCGAGCATTGGCGAAGTCGGGCCGAGGCCGCGACATCTGCGGGGCGAAACGGCGAGGCGCATGACCATTTGGTTGCCGCCGGGTGGGACATCGGAATGCGGCCAATCACCGCGTTCGGCGAACTGATTCAGAAGATCGCCGAAACAGCCGAACTATCCGGGCAAACAGCAAGGGCCGCGTTAGCCAGGACTCATCGCGCTTGCCTAAATGATCGTTACGGTGCGTAAAGCGAAACTCAGTCGCTTCACGCACCAGACATTCTGGCATGACTGCTAGTCATGCACGAGCGGCGGCCGTGCTATTTTCGCTTGCCGTCAGGCTTGCCGCCCTTGCCATCATCGCGACGACTCAGACCCGCACGGTCCATCAGCGAACTTCGCATCAACTCGTCCATGTAATCGTCATCGGCTGGCGGTGGACCATAGGCCCCAAGCTTCTGAGGCTCGTATTCGACGATATAGTGATGCTTGGCGATCGACAGTTTACAGTTCGGGTCCAAACGCTTTCGAAGCGCCTGTCGATCGTCCACTTTGATACCGTTGCGGCTGTTCAGGTCCTTGACAAACCAATAGCCGTGTTCCAACGTTAACCGGCAATGTTGAGTCGAAACGTTGGGAAACTTCAATTGGATGTCGGCTTCCCCGCGGCGGCCAATCATCAACCGATCCTTCATAAGCGGAATCGGATCGCCGCCGCCGATCGGCGTTAATTGTCCGTATGGACCAGCGTAATCGATTTCTTGATCTTCAAATGACACAGTAAATTCCCATTCGTGGAAACATGACGCGGAATGAATGAAATTAAAATTCCGTCAGAAAGGATTTCGATTTTACCCTCGAGCCAGCAACTTCGCCCCTCCTAATTCGCCGCCACCCCCCGATTGGTCAATTTTCTAGTGAATCGAGAATCCGATTCTGACGCTCCGACGACCTGTAACGAACAGGCTTGGATGGCCGAAGGACTGCCAATCAACGCGTTTGGCAAAGCCTTGCGTCGCCGGTTCGGCGGCCGGGTCCAGCGTGTCAGCATCGATGCCGGGTTTACTTGTCCCAACGTTGACGGTGCTGTCACACGGGGCGGTTGCAATTTTTGTGACAATCGCTCGTTCAGCCCATCGCGACGAGTCCGTCTGAAACAGGTCCACGACCAGCTCACCGGCGGAATCGTCACGGTCCGAAAGCGGTACAACAAAGTCGCCGGTTTCATCGCGTATTTCCAACCTGCCACCAACACCTACGCGCCGGTTGAACAACTGCGCGAAGTCTACGAGCTAGCGCTCAGCCTCAATGACTCGCCGGATTTTCATGACGACGTGGTTGGGCTGGCGATCGGGACGCGACCGGATTGTCTTCCCGAATCCGTGTTGTTGTTGATCGAGGAACTTGCCCAGCGGACGTACGTTTCGCTGGAATACGGGATGCAAACGATCCACGATGCAGGTTTGGATTGGATGAACCGGGCTCACACCCACGCCGACATGATCAACGCGATTGATCGCAGTCGAGGTCGTGGGTTTGAAATGTGCGGTCACGTGATTCTGGGGATTCCCGGTGAAACGCACGAAATGATGATGCAAACCGCTGCCGAAATCGGCCGCCTTGGATTTGACGCGATCAAGCTGCACAACCTGTACGCCGTCCACGGCACGCCGCTTGGCGACCAAGTCTTAGCAGGCGAAATTCAGATGATGGACCGCGAAGTTTACTTGCAAACGGTTGTTGATTTTCTTGAACGCATCCCGCCGAGTGTGGTGGTCGAGCGAATCAGCGGCGATGCTCCGTCGGACTTTTTAATCGAACCCAAATGGTGTCTCGAAAAGTCCTCGCTACGCAATGACGTCGAAGCCGAATTTGCTCGCCGGGGCACTCGCCAGGGCAGCCACTTTGTGCCTCCGGCGCTGCCACCGGCTGATCGCCCCGTTCCGGTGGACAAGACACCGGATTCGA
Organism: Rubripirellula sp.; assembly: GCA_049680385.1. Lineage (GTDB taxonomy): Bacteria > Planctomycetota > Planctomycetia > Pirellulales > Pirellulaceae > Rubripirellula. The sequence goes on from JBAUHR010001088.1 coordinate 4,819, forward strand.
TCCGAGCTAAAATCGAGACGCGAGGCCGATTGCCAGTACTGAAGATGGAATCGTAAACGGATTGGCGTCGACGGCGGCTACTCAGCATTTGATCGCACAGGATTTAACCTCACTTATGGCACGCGTCGGTATCGTCTTTGGATTACTCCTTTGTGGCCTTTCGGCACTCGGGATGTCGGCTACCGTGGTCAAGGATCCCGTTCAGTTTCTGCCGCTGATGCTTGGCATTCCGATTTTGTTCGGCGGAGTGGTGGCGTTGAACCCTCACCGTCGCCGAATCGCGATGCAGTCTGCCACTGCGATCGGACTGCTCGGGATTTTGATTGGATCCGCTCAAGCAGCAAACCTTGGTTTCCAGTGGTCCGATGGCGAAACGGTTAGCAACATCAGTTGGAAGTTGATCGCCACGATGACGTGGCTGTGTGCAACCTTTGTCATCATTTGTTTGATCGTGCTCGTTCGCGAATATCGCAAACGCAAGAGCTCGCTCACGCCCCCATCGGCTCCGACGGTTGAATCATGCGAATCGATGGTCCAACTGCCACCAAGTAATGAAACCTTGTCGATCCAGTCCGAATCAAATCGTTCGACGACTGGGCAAGATGTCGCCTAATCCCGAACACGCCTCTGCCCCATTGCGGCTGCATGAACTCGTGCAAGCGTTCGCGCACGATGATCCGCTTCGTGGCCGCGTTCTACACGTCTTGATGGCGATTCCCGCTGACGTTCAGCAAGACTTCATTGACGATCCGCGTTTCAGCATCATCAAGTTGAACTTTCACCGCGGTACGGGATCGAAGCTTTACATGGCATTGCCGCTGCCTGATGGATCGAGCAGCCGGTGTGTTGCATTAAAGCCACGCCTATCCGACTGTGCCGAACCGTTCGGCCTTTACGTGATCGCTCACGAACTGGCCCACGCCTTTCTAAGAAACGGACCCTGGGGCGAAATCACCGACCCCGAAGACGCCGCCGACGCCATGGCCGCCGACTGGGGTTTCCCCCGGCCGTTGATGTAAACGGCCCCGCCAAAAATCAAACGCCAGTCGGAACTTCGGTGAAATCCGTTGTCGTCGTCGGCGTTGCAACCGCGATCGACTGCACTCGATTGACGACGTGATCGACCAACGTGGCACGGTCCTCGGCCAAGATGGCAACGTGATCCATCGCACCGAAAAAATGGCTCGAAACGTAGGGTTCGCTGGCAAGCTCGGGAAACATTTCGGTGAACTGGCCGGCATGGTTGAAGTAGTCGCCGACGCCGCCGGTATAAACAAAGTGCATTTGCGTTTTGCGACCAGCCAACTGGGTCAGATCCTGGACGGATTGATCACGCGATGGAAATTCGCGAACGTCCGTACCGGGTTCCAGTGAGTTTGAAACCGCGTTGTGATCGGCACCGATTCGGTTTGCCAATTTCATCCATTTGCTAGGCCGTAAGATCCGTGGCAGCGTGTGACCGATGAAACGATGGAAGTGAAATCCGGGTGTGCGATAGCCACAACCATCCATCGCAATCACGCCAACGACGCGGTCATCAGAGAGCGCTGCATGAACGGCATCGTCGGCACCGCTGCACAATCCAAACAAAACGACGTGGCGTGAGTTTGTGTTTTGCAAGATCCAGTCGATCGCTTGAGCGATTTCGCCCGCGGCTCGGTCAATCGATCTGCCCCCCACACCAACACCAAGGCTTTCGCCAATCCCAGACAAATCAAATCGCAATGACGGAATACCGATCAACGACAATTCGTTTGCCAGGTCAACGTGCAACCGAAACGGACCGCTGTGATGCAACATTCCAGGCGTGACCATCACCACCGCAACACCGGACGTCGACTCGGCATCCGCGTTCTTCCACACACCTAGCAGGTGGTCGTACTTTCCAAACACGATCGCTTTTTGATCTGGCACGTTCATTCCGTCGGCTCCGATTGATCCAGTAGATTCATAATCGCACGATAGCTCTCGGGCGAAGAAAACGCACTCTCGGTGTAACGCGAGTCATCCCAGGCCGCGACGTCCGACGTTTGAATGACATAACGTTGATCTCTTACTTGACGCGCCAACCACTGCGCCGCTTCGTCAGAGGTGTCCCAACGATCGGTCAACACAGCCGTGTATTTTTCGTCCAGGCTTAATGATTGATCCAAACCGAGCCCGGACAAGCTGGCACGCTTTTCCGTGCTCATCCTTTGCCCATAGCACTGATCAATTGCCCCTGCGTCGCGAACGACGCTGAAACGCGACAGCGACGTCAGCGCTTCGTGATGGAACCGGTCAACCGCATCCAAGAATTGCTGTCCACTGACCACGGGATCCCATAGAACCACACGATCAAACGTTTCCGGATCCACCGTCGCTGCGATCGTCGCACCGATGCGTAAACCAATTGCCGAGACGTTTTCGATACCTGTTCGAGTGACCAAAAAGTTCTTGGCGTCGACTAAGTTTTGTCGCATCAAATCGGCGGTCAGTTTTTCACAGTCACCTTCGGAGTTTCCTGTCGAAGCGTAATCAAACCTCAGAACTTCATGCCCAGCCTTGCACAACTGGATCGCCAGTTGCTGCAAATTCCGATGCCCGCGAGCGTACTCGTGACCGATCGAATGGCACATCACGATCGCTCGTCCGGTTGAGCCAGAAATCATATTTGACCGAGGCGAATAGCGGACCGCGTACAATCGATCATTGCCGCTGACGAAATAGTCAGCATCCACCAACGGTAACTGATTTCGGTAAACGCGAATGTCTTCGTCGTTGTCGAGTTTGGATGGATTTGAATCCGAACCGCAACCGAGTTGTTCCAAATGGCGGGCGGATGCAGCGATGGTTGGATTGGCGAAAAAGTCGCGGACGGGCAACTCGATGTTTTGTTCGGTCGTTAGCCGTGCAACGACTTGAGTGACCAGCAACGAACTGCCGCCGAGCAAAAAGAAGTCGTCGTGGATGCCAATCTCGGGAACGTTCAATACGTCCTGCCACAACTCGACCAAGTAGCGTTCGATTTCGCTGCGTGGTGCAACGTAGGCGTCGTCGCGCGGGACGACACCATCACTCGGCGATGGCAATCGCGGGCGGTCAATCTTTCCGTTGATCGTTTTCGGAAAATCCGTAACGAACACGTATCGCGTCGGGACCATGTACGCCGGCAGTTTTTGACGCAAAGAATTTGCGATGTCACGTGTTGAGTCTTCTTTGCGATGGTTCGCCGGTCCAACGGCAACGTAGGCGACCAAGTATTTTTTGCCGTCGACTTCGTCGTAGCTGACCAATGACTCGAGCACCCGTTCGTGTTCGTTCACGACTGCTTCGATTTCGGCTGGTTCGATTCGGTACGAGCCCAGTTTGATTTGATGATCCAGCCGACCGCCGAAATCAATGTTCCCGTCCGGCAACCAGCGAGCGACGTCGCCGGTGCGATACAGTCGCCGAGTCTCGCCGTGAATGTCTGTTTCAATGAATGCGGCCTCGGTCAGGTCGGGCCGATTATGGTAGCCCAACGCCAGCGCCGGCCCAGCCAAAAACAGTTGTCCCGTTTCGCCTTCGCCGAGTACGTTGCGATCTGCATCCAGAATGAACGCCTCGTAACGCTTCATCGGTTTTCCGATTGGCATATTGGCGGCGTCGAAGTGATCGTCAGGAATGAATACGGTTGCGCTAACGGTGGCTTCGGTTGGGCCATAAGCGTTGCACCACAGAACCGGGTGATCACAGAGCTGCTGCCAACGCCGATAGTGTTGGACCGAAACCTTTTCGCCGGTCACGATCATCAACCGAATCGATGCGGGAACTTTGGCGCCAGTGGCCACCATCAGATCGACCCATTGGTGCCAGTACGCGGTGGCTAAGTGAATCGCGGTCACATCAAAGCGATCAACCAGCGACGATAGTTCGTTGCGATCGTTCGCCCTTTCGCGTGGACGTACAACCACACATCCGCCGGTCAACAGTGGCGGAAAAATCTCTTCGATTGCGATGTCAAAATTCAGCGTCGAAAACTGTAACGTTCGATCGTCAGGACTGATCTGATAACATTCGATATCGGCAAAGCAGTACGTCGCAAGCGCCGAGTGCTGGATCTCGACACCTTTCGGTTTCCCCGTCGATCCAGACGTGTACATGATGTACGCCAAATCATCAGGCGATATTTCAGGGAACGACAGATCGGATTGACTGGCCAGGTCACTCGCCACGAGATCCGAATCGCAATTGATCCACTGGCACGGGGAAGTCTCATCGCCGACAAGGTTCTTGCCGATCGGCTCTTCGTAGTGAGGATGGCCCAGAATCGTCGCGATCGCGGCATCGCTGACCATGTACCGAAGCCGATCGACCGGGTACTCGGGATCGAGTGGAACAAAGATCGCACCAAGCTTCATCACGGCGATCATGGCCGCAATCGCTTCGGGCGAACGATCAACGCACATGCCGACGCAGTGCCGTGGTTCGATACCGGTCGAACGCAACCGCATCGCAATGGCGTTTGCCATTGCGTCTAGCTGCGCATAGGTCCACTGGCCGTCTTCGGAAACGATCGCGGTTCGGTCTGGCGTTTGCGTCCATTGACGCATCCACAGAGTCGGAAACGCAATCAGTTCTTCGGCCAACACTTCGTTATCCGTATCGTATTGGCCAGCCATCATTGCCCGATTGATCCCGCTGAAAAGGATGTCACGATCGCGGGCGAAGACTGCCCTGCATTCAGATCCAGCACAACGGCCGGCGGTCGTTCCGCTGCGACGGCATCGATCGCTGAACCTAGAATTTGTAGTCCTTCGACCAGCAGCGGCACTTCGATCGTCAGCGCCGGCAACAATTTCAGAACTTGATCGTCGGCACCTGCGCCTTCGACCAACAATCCGTTTGCGAAACAATGGCGAATGACTTTGGCTGCAAAGTCACCTTGCTGCACATCGAGTCCCCAAATCAGTCCACGGCCGCGGCGTTTGAACCCCAGACTTGCGTGTTGATCACAAACTTTCGCCAACCATGCTTGCACGATCTCGCTGCGTTCTTTGATTTGCGACTCGAAGGTCGGGTCGGCCCAGTGTTGAAGTACGGCGTCGGCTGCAACGAACGCCAAGTTGTTGCCGCGAAACGTTCCGGTGTGTTCACCGGGATTCCACGTGTCACGATCACGGCGGATCAAAACGAGCGACATCGGCAAACCGCCACCGATCGACTTGGACAAACAAACCACATCCGGTTTGATACCCGAAGCTTCGAAACTAAAGAATGCACCGGTGCGACCGTTGCCGACTTGAATGTCGTCAATGATCAACATGATCTGATGCTTGTGACAAATGTCAGCGATCCGTTTCAACCAAGCTTCGCTGGCCACGTTGATTCCGCCTTCGCCTTGAACGGTTTCCAAGATCACTGCGGCTGGAATCGGCAACCCGCTGCTGCCATCCGACAACATTTTGGCAAACAGTTCCGATGTGTCGGTATCGCCCATGTATCCGTCAAAGGGCAAGTGAGTCACGTTGTTTCGCGACCCATAGTATTCGCTATGAAAGTACCGGTTGCCCGTTAAGGCAAGCGACCCGAGCGAGTGGCCGTGGTAGGCATTGGTGAATGCAACGACGTGCGAACGCTGCGTCTGTTTGCGCGCAAGTTTGATCGCTGCTTCAACCGCATTGGTGCCAGTGGGGCCGGTGAACTGAACGACATAGTCGAGGTCACGAGGTTTCAAGATCAATCGCTCGAACGAATCTAAAAACTTGACTTTCGCCGTCGTAACCGTGTCGAGCGAGTGCTGAATCCCATTCCGCGAGATGTAGTCCAACAGCGCCTGCTTCGCACCCGGATGGTTGTGACCATAATTTAGCGTTCCGGCACCACAAAAGAAGTCAATGAAGCGGTTGCCACTGGCATCGAAAAGCTGAGAACCAATCGCTGTGTCAAAAACAGCAGGGAACAACCGTGAGTAGCCGCGAACGTTTGATTCAATATGTTCAATTGGATTCGACATGAAATGTCCTTGGGGAAAATCCCCTCGTGATTCTAAAGAAGAGAGCCTCTCTTGAAGTTAGATTCCAATTGGTGGCAGTCGAAGATATCAACCGCGCCAACATGAATGTCGCCAAAGCTGTTGCACAGCGTGACGGTTAAAACGAATATAAGACGCCCTGTCGCACAATCGACAACACGAAATGACTTGCCACTAGGCCTGAAAGTCGATGTGTTCCGATGATGGATCGCTTGGATTGGAAGGTCCTAGCGGATTCACCGGATCGTCGGCCCCGTCCGTGCCACCGGTGTCTTCGTCGGCCGGTTGCTCTTCGTCGGATTGGCGTTGGAACGAGTCCAACAACTGGCGACCGTCGCCGCCTCGATCACCGATCGGGTCCCCTTTGCTAAGCGCGTTGACTTCATTGCCTTTCCCGGCCGAGTTATCAGCCGAGGATTGCTTTTGGGCGGCGTCCGATGCAAGCTTGTCACTGTCGCCTCCCTTGGCTGCCGCTAGGGAAGTTCCCGCGACTTGCGACGCGGCAGAAGTTGGTTGAATGTTCACTATCAATCGCCTCCGAAAAATATCATTGGGCAAATAACATCAGTCGAGCGTCACTGGAACCATCGGCCACCCGAACGAGCCGAAGCTGAACTCGATTCATCCTCGTCTTCACTTTTTCCCATTCCTGGGAACAACCGCCCCAGCGTCTGTCCGACGCCGTCGAGCGCCCGACGTTCGATTTGAACATCACTGACAGGCCCGGTCACGTCGATCGTCATCAATGTATAGCGCTGGCTGCGTAGCGGGCGAACTATTTTTGTAAACGTGTTCTGAGGACTTACACGAGTATTGAAAGTCAAATCCAATTCCTGGCGTCGGTTCATTGTGCCGCCGCCTTCCAACGAAACCAGCGTGCCCCAAAGATGCATTTGGTTGAAAGTGACCGAATCACCAAAGACAGTGAACTCGACTTCGCCATCGGTAAACGCAACATCTTCGGTTGGTGTGACGCTGACCAGGTTCATGATTTTGACGATCAACGGCAACTGGTACAAATTGGCTCCCGTCACACGAGCCGCTCCGTTGCCCTTCAACAGGTCACTGGTACCCAGATTTCCTTGCAATTTTGTTTGACCGCTTAGCGTGCCAGTCCAGCCGTCATCAATGTGCCCAAAATCAGCTAGCACGGTGGGAAGTTTTGCATCCTTGATCGCCACGCCGACATCGAAATCGCCGGTCGACAACACAACCTGTCCGTCCAAATCGATCGTTCCGTCAAACAGTTTTCCGCGAATGGACGGAGTACTATTCGGTGCGTTTCCGGCCGCCCGTCCGCCCAAATCCATGTGGTCATCGTCGATTGAAAATGGGCCGCGAATGCCTGTGATCTGAAAATCGTCGACGTGCATCGAATCGATTCGAACCTCGCCTTCGGCACGTAGTATCGCTTCGTTTCGCACACCCTTGACCGAAATTTCGCCGCGCAGCGAATGGACGGGACCGACGTCGGCGATCCGATTGCCTTCCAGTTGCAAATCCAAGTCCCAGTTGATCGTCGGCTCAGGCCGGCTTTCGTCCGGGATCGTCAACTCCGTCGTCCCCCGAACACTCACAGGACCGCGCAACTGCAAACGTCGCATCGCTTCGCGCATTTGTACCGGCAGTGCGGCGATCAATTCGGCATCCGGTCGCAATCGACTACCGCTGTGCAGATTCGTCGCCAACACCCATCGTCCTTCGGCGTCCTGAACACAGCGACCGTTCAGCGATACTTTGGACGCGTCATGGCTGGCCTGCAGCGATTCGATGATCACTTCCGATCCGTCAAACTGCACGACGCCGCCGGTGACGTCCAGGCGATACGGCAGTGATGGTGGCCGGATACTAAGAATGCGATTGGTGACTTGACCGTGTTCCCACTGCCGAGCCTTCATGTTTAACGTGATCGGTGAGCTGCCGAATTTGCCAAGGGTCAGCTTGACCTCGTCCAAAACACCGCTTGGTGAAATGGCATCCCAAACTTGTTGAGTGGAATAGGGCAACGATGAACGAAGCGATTCGTCCATTGGAACATTCTGGGCGGTGAAGTTGAGCTGCAACTGCGAATCATTCTGGTCGCTCAACGTGCTGTCCGAGATTCGGTACTGAGACACCACCGGCTTTGGCGACGGCATTTGGTACGCCCCATCGCACAAGATTACTCCGGCGTTTGCATTGGTAGCGCGAAAGCCGACCAGTTTGACCAGTTGGTCCTGGACATGGATTTTTCCCGCAACGTTGTAAAGCGGGTACGCGAAATTGTCGTACCGCATGTGACCGTCAAGCACATCGAGTTCAATCGATCGTGACTGACGTCCGTTAGCATCGGTCGCGAACCTCCCCATCGTCAACTTCATCGATCCCCGTGGATGCAGCGATCGAACAAAGGACTCCAGCCCCGACGTTTCGCTCGCTCGCGGCGACAGCGATTCCAACAGCGTCTTGTCGATTGGAATTGGCCCATCGGTTTGAACGATGAATGATTTTTCTTGGGTGACGGTCGGGTCAATCGGCAAGCGAAATGCGCACAACATCCGATTGCTAGAAACACGACCGCTCAGCAACGGTGTTTCGACAATGCCGTTTCGAAGCCGAATTTTCCCGACGATCTGCTCGATCGGATAGGGAAACTTCTCGTACCGAACGTCGACGCCCTGGCAAGTCAGGTCAGCGGCGGCTTGCCACTTTCCATCTCGAAATTCCAAAGTTGCATCCGCGTCAACGCGCCCGACCGGTTGCAGCTTATGCCACTTCTGTTGCAGCTCGGGTGGTAACGCAGATGCCAACCGGTCGTCCAGCAGTAACCCGCGAGTCTTCAGTTCGACATCGGCTGCGCCGGGCCAGCGATGTCCGTCTAGTCTGGCCTTGGGAATCTGCAACAGGGCGTCGCCAAGATAGGCTTGCGCATTGCTGACCGAAATGCCTTGCGGATCACAAACGATGGCTCCGCGCAACTGCGAGATTGGTTGCGGCAAGACATTGTGTTCGATCCGACCATCCAGAACCTTTGCCTCGGCGCGATAGTTGATTTGCCCTGACGCGGTCTGGTGGTACGACAGCGATGCGTTGCTGGTACAAGTCAAGTCTTTGGTGTGCTTCAGCACATCACACCAAGCCACGGGCAACGCGTCGTAGAGCCGACGACTAAAGTGCAAATGGTTCGCGGAACAGCGGACGTCAAGCGAGCCATCCTTCTTGACGACCTTCGCATGGATTCCGCCTGCAAAATCCGCTGCACCAACAACTTCGACATCCATGTTGATGGTTCCGTCGAATTTCTCGTCATTCAAAATCACAATGCTGCTGAACTCAGCATCGACCGAACGATCGACCGATGCGTCCCCGAACATACGAATTTGAACTTGTCGCAAATCAATGCGAGGTGCTGCCGGACCGAGTTTGGGCAATGGCATCAGTGCAGCAAGCGAAGCCTGGCCGTCGTCTTGCATCCACACATTGGCGGTGACGCCTTCGACGATGACACGACGAGTGACGAGTGGATTCTGTTGATCAAGTAACTTTTCGGCGTGCAGATCACCCATCACCGTCAGTCGTTCAACACGCACCAGGTCACGACCGCCGATTCCCAACATTGACGTTGGTTCGCTGATCCGAAGGTCTTCGACAACCAAACCCACCTGGGGATTGAAGTGACCGCGACGGATGGCGACGTGATGATTGGGATAGTGAGCTTGAAGTTGGCACAAGAGTTTTCGTCGCGCCGTTTCGCCAATGGTCTGTGGCGCTAATGACCAGATTGCAAATCCGGCCGCGGCAAAGATCAGCGCAGCAAGCAACCATCGCGACAAACGTCCCGATGAATGAGGCTTCGCAGCGTCCTTGTTGCCGGCCAAATCTTCCTTGCCTTCCGGTGGCGACGCTCGAATCCGCGACGACATCCAGTCGTCAAGATCACGAGCATCCACGCGAAATGATCGCGTTTTCCGAAGGCTAATGGTACGTCCGGCGTCAGGCGTCAATCCAGCCCAAAAACGCCCAAAAACGATACAGCCACGGTGATTGCCAAGGTGACGACAGCGCCGTCGACATTGAAGCAGCACTTAAAGCTAGCAATCCGACGGCAATCCGTCGCAGCCGCGGCGATTCGCACCAATCATCCAGGACCGGAGCAATCATGATCAACCAAAGCGGCGCGAACCACAGCATCCAGCGGAAACATGTGCTGACACCGCCGTAATTGCGGTCAATCATCGGACGTCCAAGGTAAAACGCCGCGCAGACCAGTGTTGCTAGCAATATCGCAGCCGACATGCGGCGATAGTCGTCAGGCCCCAACCGCAGCGAGACGGCGAATCCGATCGGCAGCAGCAACCAGATCGGCGTCAGCGAAAACAGACCGTAATGCCCTAGGGTCATGTTCAAGAAATACTTGATCCGCGAAGGTTCGCCCAGATCAACACCGCGGCGGTTTCCGTCCTGCCAATAGCTGCCAGGGTACTCGTACCAATCATCCCATTTTGCCAAACGCCATCCGTTGCCGGTTGGAATTAAAGCAAACAGATCGTCGTTGGCCCGCACGACGTATCGTTTGGCTTCATCCGACTGCTGAATTGTAAAAATCGCATCGTCATCGATTAGTCGGTCTGCAACCAATGCCGACTTCACCTTTGCCGCTAACTCAGAATCCGTGCTGGGTATCGAGTCTTGGTCGCCTGCCGGTTCTAAGTCCGCGATCGTTTCACCGACACCGCGGTGCGCGTACGGGGGCCGAAAACTCTGATGCGCAATCCAATTGGTCCCGAAAAACGCGATCGCGACGATGGCAAGCCCGCCAACAAACGGAATGACCGAACGGCGATCCAGCCACACGCACAATACGAACCAAAACGCAGTCATCGACAAAGCGGGCAACTCGTTCGCAGCGGCGAAACCAGCGGCCAATCCAATCACCAACCAACAGCCTGGATTCACCGTCAGCGCATCGCCTCGTTCGATTCCGGCAATCCGGTCGGCCACGTAAACATAGAACGCGGCTGCGACCGCCATTGCTGCGGCGGCTGGCAAGTGATTGTTCAGCGACACCGTGAACGGCAACATCATCGTGCCGAAACAGGTGAACGCGACCGCCAGCGTCTTCCCCTGCGTCGTTTGACATACACGGCCAATGACAAATGTGGTCGACACGAGGAACAGAGCCAAAATTGGCAAATTGACGATCGCCAGGATCATGCGTGGCACATAAATCGGCTGTGCCGTCATCGTCATGCCGGTGCTCAGGTGCATGACCTTGTAAACACCTGCGATCATCGTTGGAAACAACGGAGGCTTGCTGCTGTAGTAGTGCAGTTTCCCATCGGCACCGGTATGACGCACTTTGTCGATCGTTCCCCAAGGACGACGATTGCGATGAATCGGGTTGGCAATCGAGACTTGACGGTCGATGGCATACGTGCCGTCTTCGACAAGACTTGAAATCGTGCACCATCGGCTGCGATCATTCGCGGACAGGAACGCCGTGTCTCCTTCGGGGCTGGTGACACAAGCGATCCTTCCCGCCGCGATTGCAATCGCAACTGTGATCATGATTTGCAGTGCAACGGGCGCTAAAGATTGGCGTTGGTTTGACAAAGTCATGACAATCGCTCGGCAATGCTGTAGACGCTATTGCGGTTGTCGCTGCGCGAAACAATCAGTTCAGCCAACAAACCGGCTAACAGAAACTGCGCTCCCAACAGAACCGAAAGGATGCAGTAATAGAAAATCGCTGTCTCGTGCAGGTGCAAATCCGCCATGGAATCCGACAACCGCGAAACACACCAACGTATCGTTAAGTAGCAGATACCGACTCCGCCGGCCCCAAAAAAGAACATGCCGATGCCACCGATCAAGTGCAGCGGTCGACCCGAGAAACCGGTCAGCAAATAGATCGTGATCAGGTCAAGAAAACCCTTCAGCAATCGTGACACGCCGTATTTGGATTGGCCAAATTCGCGTGCGTGATGCAAGACTTCGATCTCGGTAACTTTCCATCCTTGGGCCGCCGCCAACACAGGGACGAATCGGTGGCGTTCACCATACAGCCGAACGTTGTCAAAGATCTCGCGTCGGTACGATTTGTAGCCACAGTTGTGGTCGTGCAATTTCACACCCGTCATGGTGCTGACCAAACCGTTGAACACGCGGCTAGGCAGCACTTTATGCCAGGGATCGTGACGCACCCGTTTCCAACCGCTGACAACATCAAACCCGTCGTCCATCTTGTCCAAGAAACGTGGGATTTCGTCGGGATCATCCTGCAGGTCGGCGTCCATCGTGATCGCGATGTCACCCTTGCACTGCGCAAAACCAGCTTCGAGCGCGGCGGCTTTGCCGAAGTTGCGTCGGAACCGAATCGCGGATGTATCGGTATCCCGCTGGGCGAGCGACTGCATCACTTGCCAAGTCCGGTCGGTCGATCCGTCATCAATAAAAATGATCTCGCGGCGAATTCCATGCTCGGTACAAACCCGGCAAATTTCGGCATGCAGTTTTTCCAACGAACCTTGCTCGTTCATCGCCGGAATGACAAATGACACCAACCGGTCGGCATGCGTATTTGCGGTCGGAAGATCGTTCGAATCGCTCAAAACGGGGCCCACAAGATTGGGTGTTTTTTGCCCGGGGAGTTCCGGGGGGGCAAGTCATATTAACAAAAAGCACCGCCAAAGTTGTCTTCGGCGGTGCTTCGTTGTTCTGAGCTTCGAACCGTGTTCGAAGCAATCACTCACAGCGACTATTCCGGGGCCTTGCTCGCTGCGGTTTTCTTACCAGAGCCGCTTGCTGCTGCTTGCATCGCCTTTTCCATCTCGCCTGGTGGAATTCGGTACTGATCAACTTCGTTCTTATCGACCACCACGCTGGCTGTTTTTTCTTCGCAGCCGACAAAGCTGATCGTGGAAATCGCAACTAACACTAATAGGGCTCGCATCATCTAACTTTCAAAAAATTAAGGTGTAAAAAAAGAGGCTCACCAGATTCTGTGAAGATCCTGGCGAGCCCCCTCTATGTGAAACGTGAACTTACACGTGACCAGCACGGGTTCAAATTAGAACTCTTCGCTGATCGTTTCCTTGCTTGCACGGGTACCGAGAGCACCCCACAAACCGAACGGGCTAGCCGAGCCGACCTGCGACTTCACACCAGTCGCGTGACGGTTGACCTGTTCGGCGCTTGAATCGCCGGCATCGATCGAGTCCGTGATGAACTTCACGGCTCCGTCTGCCATCAAGATGTGGGCACCACCTTGGTGACGGCTGCTAGCGGTGTAGTTACCACCGTGAACATCCGGGAACCAGTCGCCTTCGTTGAACGCACAAGATGGGCTGTTGGGAGGCAATACGGTGCTGAATCCGCTGCAAGCCTGGAAGCCGTTGTACCAGCGGTATCCACGACCGTAACGCGAAGTCCAACCAGGGGAGTTCTGGATCGACAAGTCCGGGCTAGCCGTCATGTCCCAGAAAAGAGGACGCAGTGGATCACCGAAGTTATTCTTCGCGTAATCAACATCCGTCCGGCACTGGGACGAGTTCAAAGCGTTGGTACGACGATCGTTGTCGCCCAAGTCCGTTGCGATTTCGCCACAGGCGATTGTGTTCGACAATCCGTCAAGGATGTCGCGGAACTTGCTTGAATCGCGAGGTCGGAAACAACCACGGTTCGATTCGCGAGCAGTTTGCGACAACCAGCCGCTCTTCCTGTATCCCATGAAGTTCCATTCCCAAGGACCGTAATCGAACGAAGTGTCCGAGTTATAGTCCGCTGGCCACCAAGCATCACCGTGACTAGCGGCATAGTTAGTGCGCCCACTAGCGGGCAGTCCCACTCCTGGGTCGCTTGGGCAGCGAAGCATTGGCAATTCGGTGATCCAAGGATCGTAATCGTAGCCGCTGTCCGAGTCCGCTGCGGGGCCAAACGGCAACCATGTGAATCCGTTTCCGTTGTCGTAGGGATTCGAAATTTGCTCCCAAATCGCTTGCTGCTCCATGAACGGAGTCAGTCCAACCAGGAAACTGTTGGTCATCATGCAAGTGTTCTTGCCTTGGTCATTTCCCCAGAAACCGGCCGCACTCTCGAAAGTCGTAGGGCCCGACATCTGTTGCGGCAGTTGCTTGTACGCAGAGTGGTAGTTGTGAAGACTCAAGCCAATTTGCTTGAAGTTATTGCTGCAGCTCATTCGCCGAGCTGCCTCACGTGCGGCTTGGACGGCTGGCAAAAGCAGCCCCACCAAGACGCCGATGATGGCGATCACGACTAGCAATTCAACTAGCGTGAAACCACCTGAAACCTTTGGACGTAATTTCATAATTCCCTCGCAAGACAGTGAAAAATATTGAGACACAAAATGTGCTCACACCTACATTGTGATACATACAAGGCGAAATGAACACACGTTAAATGGCAAATCCTTCGCAATAACGCCCCGTAATCATGATTTTTGCCGAATCTGCCCCCTCTGCCGAGTCTTGCGGTGCCCCTTTGGTGGCGCTGGGTTTCTTGTCGCAATCCGGAAAAATGCTTGATTCGGCAATTTCTGAATTTAGTTTTCCAACGGTCTTTTCTCGCTGGCCGAGTCCACGTTTAGCGCGATGGGTGATCGTGACCTGCCTGTGGTTGCCGTTGTTGGTCGGCTGTCAATCGGAATCCAAGCCAACCACCAAAACGGGAGCAGCGAAAAAAAGTCGCCCCGAAATCAGCCGCTCTAATGATGGCAGCCGAAAGGAGACTGTCGCCGCGGACGGTTTGGTCAAGCC
>JBAUHR010001089.1:0-8142 GCA_049680385.1 Rubripirellula sp.
GCTGAATGATCCAAGGTGGGCGTGGTCAATGTCCTGGTTTCAGCGAGTGGGGGGCCAAAAAAGCTGTGGAACGGGAGGGCTTGGGATGTCGTTTCTCGATGAACTGTTCGTCGCCCACTTTCGGATCGAAAGAATCAGGCTCGCATTTTGCTTCGCTTCGTGGATTATTTCAGATATTCTTGGATCGTCGACCAACCGAACTTTTTGAAAAAAGCGAAAAATGAAGATTCTGCCCTTTGGCCTTGGGCTATTGATTGCTGGGGCGATGCTGGTCTCCACCGCAAATGCTGCGATCGTCTTTTCGGTTCAAGCCGATGTTCCCCAGTTTGGGCAAGATTCCGGAGTCCAACCCGTCGATGTTTTTGCACGTTGGAATGGAATCGGAGAGGCTTCCGGGATTGCCTTGACTGTGGACTTTAGTTTGGGCGGTGGAGCGACTTTTGACTCGCCCGGCGCTGGGGTCTTCAATCGTGACGGGTTGATTGGGAACGGGAACATCATCAGTTCGGGTTCCAGTTTCGATCGCGATACCAACAATCCGAGTGCTGGATACTTGAGCGTCGAGTACAACTTGGATCAAACGTTTCCGACATCGGATGCCCTTTTGACAACGCTCAGCATCAACACGAACGGTCTTGCGCCGGGGATCTACGACGTCAACATTGATGATGCGCAACTGAACGGTGTCCCTGGTGTCGTCAACGGTGGTTCGTTCCAGATTGTTGCCGTCCCGGAGCCAGGATCGTTTGCGGTCTTAGCGGCGATTGGTTTCGGAGCCTGTGTTCGACGTCGACGAACCGCGCAGAAGTTTGCTTCGATCACTGCTTGATCCGGAGCCGTTACGCGGGCTTGCCTAACGCGTTCGTTTGCCGCGACGACTTCCGCCTGCTGGAAGTTGTACAATGGCGTCGATGAAAATGATCGTTCGCTTCGTGACTGGCTTGCTGTTTCTTACCGGCATTTGGCTTCTTGTATGGCTGACGCGCGATAATCGTCGTGTGGCCGACGAGATATCGCAACTGGAAGCGGAATTGGGGCGAATGACGGTCGATGAAATCGACCGAGTTCACATCGTGGCTATCAACGAGCCACGCGTTCCCGCTGAAGTTGCCTCGCACGTTCAACGAGTCTGGCAGTATCGACTCTACCTGCCGGCGGGCTATGACTTTCGCAGGATGAGTGGTGGTGGTCGTGTCACCGAGGACGGCGTTTACTTACAAGGTGGCTTTAGTTCTAGCTGGAGTGCTCCCAACCTCGAAGCCACGCAAACACTTGTGACGATCAGTTTGAGTAAAGACGGCGATCAAGCCAAAGTTTTTTTCTCGATCAACGGATCGCGCGGGACAACGTCCTGGGGGCGTCTCGATCCCGAACGGATCCTTGGCAATGAACCTGTCGTTCAAACGTTGGCTCACGCTTCGCAAGATTCACGTTCTTTCGATCAAGACACCATCCTGCCGTTGCTGAAGTTGTACGATCCGGAAACTGCGGAAACGAAAACCGTCGAAGGCAGGGAGTTCACGACCTACGCGGGCGGTCTGATTGTGCTGTGCCCTTTATCGCGAGAAAGCGAAATAGATGAGCTGCGGCGCGGTCTTGTGCCGGACGGTTTTGACCCAAGTTGGATCGCAGAGGGGCGTCGAGATGAGTGAAACGAATGAACGCATTTCCCGAAAGTTGAAGTTCTCGCTAAGTCATCTCTTGACGCTAACTGCGATGGCGGCGCTTTCCATTTCAGTTGCCATCGCTTACCGAACGAACGAGACCCTGAACCAATCGCGTGAGGAGTTGCTCTCGTTATCAAGCCTCCTGCGGGTCAATGACGAAGATGAATTGACGCATGTTTCGTTGCCAAGATTTGCCAATGGCTTTGAGACTTGGGACGTGCATGTGCCGGCCGGGCTAGAACTGGAATTGCGATTCGGAATCGGCGAGGTCTCGAAATTTGGTATCCCGGCAGAGTTTGACCGCGTCGCGCTGCCCGGCGGTCGCCACCGAATCACGTTGCATGCCGTGACTTTAGGCGACGATAAAAATCGATTTGTCGTCTACCTTGATGGCAAGGAAGTGATCGATAAATCACTAGGCCCAGATTGGATGTCCAGTGGATGGAGCAGCTCGCGCGGCATGTCTTGGCCACTCGGGCTGACCGCCAATGAACAGACTCCACGGCAGCTAGCCGCACAACGTTATACGCCACGGGCCGATGTCGGGAAGAACCGCTACTTCAATGGATCGGACGATGTTTTCGTGACTGGCCCCGGTTATCGATTATGGATCGACCAGCCTGATCGGACCTACCAGCCAGCTTCGCCGTTCATTGGGTTTCAAAGTAGCGATCTCTATCACGGCATCGGGTTGCGCGATGGACTTCGCTATAAAAGGGAAACGACGAGTCCCTGTGAACTGACGTTTGTGCGGCCAAAATCTCGCGGTCGCGATCCCGTGCTGCGAATCGTTCCTGAATTCATCGTCGATGGCCAGACGGTTCTGTCCTCGCAGACCCCTACGTTTCGTACGTGGCAATTGCACAGCGATCCGGATGGTAAAGATAAGTTTCAATGGACCGAAGATCCGCAGCAAACGGTCTATCACGCGTTTCTTCACGCGACCTTCAAGCCTGACCGGGACATCAAGCCGGTGATCGAGTTGAAGTGGGATGCGGACAGGCCCAACGACGTAGGGCTGCGGCTTGCCAAGACTATCGCGAACAGGCGTTTCACCGGGTTGCGATTAAAAATCATTGGCGGATCCAAGCACCTTTGGCGAATCATCAGCGCTGGCGAGCAAGAGTTCGAGCAAGAGTTTAGCTCCATAACAGTGCCCGAAGCGAAGGCCGCCGATTTGTCAGACATGACGATCTCACTTGATCCTGTCGACGACATTGACTCGGTCACTCAAATCAATTGGCAAACCGATCAGACCTTGCCGCTTCAGATCGTTAAGAACAGTCGAGACAAGCTAAATCCCTACGGCGGGGTCGATCTTTATCAAGGATTGCCGTTGGCGTTCGCTGCTCGCATTCCTAAAAGCCTCGAACCGTCGATTTCCGTCACTAGGGTCAATCAGCATCCGTACATTCCCGAGGATCCGTTCCCTGGCGGCGCGGTATTCGATGAGATCCAAATTGAAATCCATACCGAGACCGACGATTGGATTTGGCTGCAAGCGAAGGATCGCGAGACCACGCCGTGATGGTTCTGAAATCGGTTCAAGCGTTTTTTACTTCGACGACATCTTTCAACCCTGGCATCGTCATGATGTGTCTGCTTCGATCTTGTCTCTTGCTGCTCCTTGTGCTTGGTACGGCCTGGACGGTGCTGCCTGTCATTGGCCAGGAAACCGAAACGCAACGGTTTCCGTCGTTGAAACAGCGTGCTGTCACGGCCAAACCGCTATTTCGCGATTTCATGGGGATCAACGGTCACACAGTGTTGTTCAAACCCGAACTTTATCGACCTGTGGCACGACTGGTCCGTGATTACCATCCGGTCAAATGGGATCTCGGTGATGACACGGCGCACAAGTTGGAGTTCCCTTACGCACGCAACGGCGTCAATTGGGACACCGTTTATGGTTCTTGGAAACAGCATGGAATTTCGACGGATGCGTGCTTGTTGTTTTCGGACATTCAACCCGATGAATGGAAGGACTTGCCGGGTGACGCCCGGCGCTATGGCAGCGAATTCGCAAAGAGCTTTGGACCGTCGTCGGAAAAGGCTTTGGTTTCAGCAGTTGAAATTGGCAATGAACCGGGGAACTATGATCACGACACCTACATGCAGGTGTTTCGCAACATGGCGGCCGGCGTGCGTGAAGCTGATCCCAAAATGAAGATTGCCACATGCAACGTTTACGCCGACGGCGGCGGCGACTACCACAAACCCGCAGATCGGTTTCTCGGTCTCGACGATCTGTACGATGTCCTTAGTATCCATTCCTATGCCATGATCAGTTCTTGGCCAAAGTGGGAACGTTCGTATCCCGAGGACGAACGATTCCCTGGTTTCATTCGCGACATTGATCGCTTGATCCAATGGAGAAACGATCACGCGCCGAAAAAGGAAGTTTGGTTGACTGAATTCGGATATGACAGTTCAACGAAAGAACCGATCAACGATGACGAGTTCGCGCAGTGGCAAGGCAACACGGATCAGCAACAGGCTCAATGGCTCGTCCGTTCGTTTTTTCTGTTCGCGACTCGTGACCTACAACGTGCCTACATCTATTTTTTCAACGATGAAGATGTTCCCAAGCTTCACAATGCGTCTGGGTTGACTCGCAATTTCCAGCCCAAGCCTTCCTACTATGCGGTTTCGCATCTGCTCAAATCGCTCGGCGACTATCGTTTCTCGCAGGTTATTCGACAACAAACCGATCAGGTCTGTGTGTACGAATTCGCTCACGAAAGTGATCCCCAAAATGTAATTTGGGTGGCTTGGTCGCCGACCGGAACGGATCGATCCGGCGAGATTGAATTGGACGCCAACGGTTGGATACTGGATCGTGGTGAAGTCATGCCGTTGTCTAACCAGACACCCGAACCGATTGCGGCGACCGTTGTTGGCAATAAGATCAAGGTTCCGATCAGCGAGTCACCGACTTACCTATGGATGAAACGTTGATCACATTGATGTGAACGTTCTGCCTATCAGAAATCCAAACCGGAACGAGGAACTATTTTGATCGCGCGGCCAGCGCGGCGCGAACGGTCTTGGCGACTTGTTCGCCCAGTTTTGCGGATCCTTCGGGCGAGTAGTGAACGTCGGCTTTCTTTTGCAAGTTCGCGTTGGCGACTGCGACTTCATACATCGGGTCGATCTCGATGCCGCCGATGTCGGCCATCACCTTGGCGGCGACTTCGTTGTAGCGTTTGGAATCGCCTTTGACACGGCCTCGGGCGCCCTCGGGCACTGGTGTGGTTTCTCGCCAAATCACGGTCGCGCCAGTCGCTTTCAAACGCTCGGCGATCTTTCGCAGATTCTTGTCGTAGTCTTCAATCGAAACTTGGGGGGCGCTGGTTTCGGCGGCCGGATCGGCCAAGTTTTGGCCTTTGGGGCCCATGTATTTCAAGTCATGCAGGCCAAAGTTAAAGTGGATCACGTCCCACTTTTTGTCGCCAATCCAAGCGTCGACTGATTTCAAGCCGGTTGTCGTTGGTCCACAATTGGTGGCGGGTCGCCAAACGTTGGCTTCTCCGGCAAGCTGTTTGCGGGCGTCGAGCATGTAGCCAATCGAAATCGAGTCGCCGATCAACAACACGTTGGGAAGGTTTTCGTCGACTTCGGGCGGCAAAAATTGAGGCCGTACTTGATTGGCGGGTGCTTTTTTTGTCCCCTGAGCTTCGGTGGTGCTGGCGAACCATGTTGTCAGCAAGGCTGTGGCGAACACGTGAACTGCGACGCTTTTTCGATTGAACATCATTTTTATTTCCGCATGGTTGCATGACTGAAAAAACACTTCGAGCAACCTATCGTATTCTGGATGCGTCATCGAATCGAGCCTTAGAGGGGCTGCGGACGATGGAAGAGTGGGCTCGGTTCGCTCATGACGATCACGAGATGTCGGCCGAGCTAAAGTCGATTCGCCACTGCGTTGCCAGCGCGGTTGGTCGGTTGCCACGGGCATCGTTGTTGGCGGCTCGTGATACGCCCGGTGACGTGGGGACCGAGATCACGGTGCCGACCGAAATGACGCGGTCGTCGGTGGCATCGGTCGTTGCCGCAGCGGCCGCTCGAACGGCACAGTCACTGCGCGTGATTGAAGAGTACGGCAAAACCATCGACGGGCAATTGGCGTCGGAGATCGAACAAGCAAGGTATCGAACCTACACAGTTGCGGCGCGGTTGGAGTTGTTGTTGCCCGCTGATGATCGGCGACGACGATTGGCTGAGTCATCGCTGTATGTGTTGGTCGATGCAGGAACCGACGAGGCTGCGTTTGCCGAATCGGTGCGTGGGCTGTACCGCAGCGGCGTGGACGTGTTGCAGCTAAGAGATCGCAGTGTCAGCGACCGAACGTTGCTGCAGCGGTCGACTGCTGCGGCTGTGATTGCTCGCCAGTGCGGTGGCTTGTTCATCGTCAACGATCGAGCGGATTTGGCGTTCGCGTCGGATGCTGATGGCGTGCATGTTGGACAAGAAGAGTTGCCGGTGGCCGACGCTAGACGAATCTTGGGTCCGGACAAACTGATTGGTCTGTCGACTCATTCGATCCAGCAGGCTCGCGACGCGGTCGCCGATGGAGCCGACTACATTGGGTGCGGCCCGGTGTTTGCGGGACGGACGAAGACGTTCGATCGTTATGTTGGGCCAGCGTTTTTGCAGCAGGTTGCAGCGGAAATCGAGTTGCCGGCGTTTGCGATTGGTGGCATCGATTTGACGAACCTGGACCAGGTCATCGGCGCAGGTATGCACCGAGTGGCGGTGACCGGAGCGGTACGGGACGCGGGCGATCCGGCCGAGGCGGCGGCAGAGTTGAAACGCCGGCTGGGGAAACGGTTTGCGAAATAACTGTGGCTTTTCGCCTTGATCTGATACTTTGTTAGGACGATTTCTGACTGGCAATCATTTGACTTTCCAATTCTCAACGACGATCCATGCATCCAAACTCTGATGACCATTGGCCTCGCCGAGTCGCAATTCTTGGCGTCGGGTTGTTGGGTGGCAGTGTTGCCATGTCGATTCGTCGTTTAAGTCCCGACAGTGTCTTTGTCGGATACTCGCGCAGCGCGGATCGTTTAGCTGCCGCCGTTCGTCGTAATGTCATTGACGAAGCCACTGATTCGATTGGTGATGCGTGCCGCGATTGTGACGCGGTTGTTGTGGCGACGCCCGTTGACCGGATCGCGGCGATGGTGATCGAAGCGGCTCGGCATTGTCCGGATGATTGTTTGATCACGGACGTGGGCAGCACCAAACGTGGGATCGTTGACGCGGTTGAAAAAGACGCTGGCGCGGCTGCGAAATTTGTCGCGGCTCACCCGATCGCTGGCAGCGAAAAATCGGGCAGCCAGCATGCGGTCGCAAACTTGTTTGACAACAAAGTCGTGGTGGTGACGCCGGGCCAAGCGGCTGATCCGGCGATGGTCCAGCGGACGGATCAGTTTTGGAAGATGACGGGTGCCAAAACGGTCACGATGTCGGTTACCGATCATGACGATCACTTGGCCGCCATCAGCCATGTGCCGCATTTGATGTCGGCTCTGGTCGCGCGGTTGACGCCACCGGTTGCCCGGTCGCTGGTCGGAACCGGTTGGACGGACATCACGCGAGTCGCGTCTGGGGATCCTGAAATGTGGACGGCGATCTGCCGCGAAAACCGGCCGGCGATCGTCATAGAATTGGCTCGTTTGGCAGCGGAACTGGATCAATTGCGGTCGATCGTCGAAGAGGGACGCGATGAGGAAATGACCCGCTGGCTGGCCGAAGCGAAGCGGATCAAGGATCAGGACTGAGCCGAACTGGTCAGGGCCGAGCCGATTCGGTCGGATGCTGGTCGATCGATTGAGGAGAAATCCCGCTGAGGTTCCCTGTTTCTGGGCTACCGAGTTTTTGGGTTGCGAAAACACGAAAAGCCGCAAAAACGGACGTCTCGACTCGGGTGGTCGGCACTCGGCGATTCAGGTCTTGTCAGGTACCATTTGTGGCTAAGCACCGCTTGAACAATAACTGGCGAATTCGTAGCACGGGCTGCCAGCCTGTGTTGCGGCAGGCTAGCAGCCTGCGATACGTCACTTTGATCGAACATCCTTGAAGGTTTCTCTCATGCCGCTTTGGCAAATCGATATTTATCCGGCCGAAAATCAAGTCGACCGCGAAGCCATCCGTACCACCGAAGAAATCGCAGAGCTCGGTCTCGGAAAGAACGTTTCCGTCGCTTTCGCTCGTGGCTTCCTGGTCCAAGGCAACTTCGGCGCCGATGAAGCGGCTCGGTTGGCGGGTACTTTGTTATCCGATTCGATCACCGAGCATTCGGTGGTGGCGATTGCCGGGCAAGACATTTTGAACGAGCCGCCGGGGGCGCAAACGGTTCAGGTCAACGTGTTGCCCAAGCCAGGTGTGATGGATCCGGTGGCCTACAGCACGCTGGGTGCGGCTCGCGATGCCGGGTTTGCGGTCGACGCAGTTCGCACGATGCGCA
>JBAUHR010001090.1:0-11133 GCA_049680385.1 Rubripirellula sp.
CGGAATCGTTCAGTGCGCGATGGAAATGATTCCCTTGGTCGCAGTCATCCTGTTCGTACAGAAACGTGCGAAATGAGATCGCGTCATACCAAGAGTTGGATCAACGATTCCAATTCTTGCGTTAGCGCCGTCGGTTCAACAACCGTTGCATCGAGCTCCGCCAAAGCAGCGTCAATTCGTTGATAGAGAAACGGCGGAAGCTCGCCGGCGGTGGCAACCGCTTCTTTCATTTGTGAGACAACCAGTGCTTCGTCCGATGGTCTATTGTCATTCGTCACATCAGGAACATCGGGTTTCTTGGCCAGATACCGTGATGCCCATTGCTCGCTTAGCTTGTTGAGGACAAAAAGTGCGTCTGCTGGAGTAATCTGCCCATCGCCATTGGCATCAAAGAATGCAATTCGTTCCGCGTGGGCTGGATTCGTTTCGCCTTGAGCAAGAGTACCAAGCCGGTTCAAAACCATGTGGGCATCCAGCACCGTGACGGCTGCGTCTGCATTTACGTCCGCTGGTTCTAATGGGTTATGATACGCGGACTGCGGAAGCGGGGCATTGGCCACTACCGAATCAACTGGCTCCAGAACGATGACTGCGGACCTTTCAATCTCTGGCAACTGAATTTCAAAACCATTCACTAGCCGGACAACTGTGAGCACTTCGCCCGAAACGACCTCCATCGCGACGACGTCGTTGGCCGATAGCGATGCATCATCGCCGAGTAGCTGATCGCTAATGAATACTTTGCCGCCCGCAGGAATGTTTGCGGGCGTTGCGTTGACATTCTCAGCTGGGATCGGATCAAAGATGGTGCTGGATTGCGAAAAATCAAATTGATTCGAGATCGCAACAACGGTCGTCATTGGTAGATCATTGCCATTTGCTCGTGAATATCCGACAGAGTGGGAACCGAGTGGTAGGCCAGAAACAGTCAATGGTGCGGGAGCCTGCACTTCGGCAAGCATTTGCTGAATACTAATGACGGCATTGGAATAGCCAGCTTCATCGCCCCAGTTCCAACTTGGATCGTTCTCGATCACAGTCCCACCGAGTGCGACAAAATCTTGCACAGCGACCTGTTGAGGGACGGTAAGTTCGTCAGGATTTGAAAGAAACAAAACCTGATAGTCATTGGCGAATCCTCTGGCAAGTTGCCCGTCCGTCAAGACACTCACAGGCTTGTGAGCTTGCTGGGCGGCTTGGAATGCACCGACTGTTGGAGAAACGACTTCTTCCCAGGCCTGTCGACTGTTCAAGCCACGCTCGTTGCGGGAGTTCTCGCTAAACAGTACGGCCGCCCACCGAATCGGATCTGCACGGGAAAGGTGTGGCGAGATGGCGTTACCAAGAGCGAAGCCTTCAGCCATATCGGCACGAGAAGCGACGCCATCTACATGTCCGCCGGGCAATAGCAATTCTTCGACGACGTCCAAGGCAGCAATGTTCCCGTACGTCGTCACCGCACCAAGAAAAGCCAGAAAGTGATCTCGATTGGGCGCAAAAGCATTCCAAACATGCGGCAACCCATCTTCAG
The DNA here is from genome assembly GCA_049680385.1 of Rubripirellula sp. GTDB lineage: Bacteria > Planctomycetota > Planctomycetia > Pirellulales > Pirellulaceae > Rubripirellula. Next base: position 1,532 of record JBAUHR010001090.1, read on the forward strand.
CTGCTTCACGCAGTAGGGTCCAACCAAAAGCCATTCGAACATCGTGAGGTGGCTCGAAGAAATCTGGGTTATTGCGGAAGACATTGTTGTTCAAACCTCGTCGCACAGCAACTGTAAACTCTGACTTAGGATTGGCGATCGCGACCAGGTCGGTGTTCATTTCTTGTCGCGTCAGGCCGGGAACCGAGGTGACACTCACATTTAGCTGCAAATACGGATACTGTTGTTGAAGTGCATCCTCCCACCCTGAGATCACTTCTGTCATCCGCCGTGCTGAAAACTGCACAAACTGTACGTACTCGTCAGTGTTGGCCACCGGAGGTGCGGGCAGGCCAGTCTCCGCCTCGAAGTCGGCTTCCATCTGCGCGCTCCAGCATCCGTTGGGCGGCACGTGGCGAAAATCTAAGTAAATTCCACTCAGCCCCATATCGGCTACTTCAAGAAGTCGTTGCTGAACGACATTGCCATAGGGGCCAGTAATATCCAAATATTCGCCTTTGTAAGTGTGCGAAACAATCGCGTCATTGGAGTTCGTGCAAACCCAATCCGGGTTCAATTGTCCAAGCGTTGCATCGGAGATATCAAAGAAATAGCCCATCATCGGAATGTTCTGTTCCCAGGCCGAATTGATAAACCCTTGCACCAAATTTTCGCGATCGTCCAATGCGATGCCTCGATTATCCCTCGCTTGACGCAATACAGGATCGCCGTTAGCGTCGACTGGTAATTCGCTGGGCCACCACGGATCCTCGTCCATCGTCAGCACATGACGTGTGAATGTCTTGGCTCCAAGTTCTGCGAAGATCGATGCTGCTTGCTGAGACTCTTGTGTTTCGTAGTAGCTTCTCTCTAGTTCTCGACGAGGATCGACCATCGACAATCGGGTAATCCCGTGAATTCGATTCGACTCGTACCATGCTGGCCTCGAACCAGGGGCCCGCACTGCTACCGTACGGCGCCGAATGTTGTCTCCTAGTTGCCGCGCCTTGACGTGGGACGCATCCAACAGGGTGTTGTGCTGAGCAACATGAATGATTTGGCCATCGCCTGAATCACTGATCGCGAATCCGGAAGTTTGAAATCCAGATCCGAATTGGTACGTGCTCTTTTCTGATCCGTCTTCGTTTGACACTTGAACGGTGTTTTCAAAATGCAAATCGTCAACGGATAGTAGTGCTAATTGAACTTGCTGACCGTCGTGCGTGACCTCCAGATCCAAAGGAGCGGCATTGCCCTGAAAAACGATTAGCTCAGCACGACTGCCATCGATGCGTCTTAGGTCCACCATCGCCCGGCTGCCCGCATACTGTTCTCGCAGGAGTGCGAAAATAGATTCGCCAACGGCGTTTTCAAACACCTCGAAGTCAACTGCATTGACCCTACCAAAAGGCACACTGCCAATCGGTGCTCCCGATTGACTGTCGACAATTTTCACTCGCGTTCCACCGGACGCAACGACCGTGCCCGCGACGGCCAACGCAGGCTGTACTGATTCGGTTCCCGAAACGATTTCCAGGTCGTTTCCTAGGAAATCACGCCCAAGTTCCACCGAATGCGTAATAGCGAGGGATTCGACATCGGCGACGTACACGCGTGAATGCTGCGACTGCAATGCCTGCGTCAACACCGCGATACGAACTCCTCCATCGAAGGCATCGGTGAAAGTTTCCAGGTCAATCGCAAGTTTCGATTTATTGAATGCGATGGAAGAAGTGGGCGCCGAACTAGCAAAGTCCCAGAGCCATACTCGAATCCCACCCGTTTGCAGGTGTGATCCCAAAATTGCGAGTGCCTGCGGCGTTGAATCAGAGTTGTAAACCACCTCCATGTCGATGTATCGCATCTCTGCATTGAGAGTTGCGGCGCTAAGAAGTTCGCCCGTGCTCTGCTGGAACAATGCGACTCGTGCGTTTTCGCCTCCCTCCAGGACAACGATCTCTTCCGTTTGATCGCCGTTGACGTCACCCGCTGCCCGCAACAACATCGTGGTTCCATGCTCTCCAAGGCCATCAAGGTTGCCAAAGGCATCTTGAACTTGTTGCAAGTCTGACTCGGTAACGGTCCCGTCTGTGTCGATGTCGAATCGAGTACCGGTAGCTTGTGAATCCAGTTCAGCCGCGACCAAGCCATAGTCGTTTAGACTCGTTGTCCCATCCTGGTTAACATCCCCAACAAGAACATTGAATCGAAAAACGAAATCGGATCCGGCAGTTCCGTCGCCTGAGACTTGCGAGTGCGAGTCCCACCATTCACCGTCCAAAGCGAGCCCCTGCGCATCTTTAACTGAGTCGGCCAGCCGAAGTTCGTACCGATCCGACACTAAAGATGACGCGACCCGCCACCGTGCTGAAAGACCATCAGGGCTTAGCTCGAAATCGTTGAATTCATGATCGCGTTGTCGCACTCCGCTAAGTTCAAGTGCGTCGGCAGAGACATCAACCGGCTCATCAAACGTGATCTCAACTTGATCCAGTTGGCTCCAAGATATTGAAGCCAGCTGATGGTCACCGCTGGCGATCTGATGCTGAAACCCGGTTTCGGAGGAACTCAGGTGCACACCTGTGACAGATGGTGCATCGGCACTAAGGAGTCGTCGCTGTTCTAGCGTTTCTAAACGTGGCCTGCGTCGCAGGTGACTGAAACGCATAGCGTGCGGATTCTTCATGGTGGCGTTCAACTTTTTCAAGAGTGGAGGCCGCCATTAAAATCCTACAGTCGCCCTTGTTCAAGTGGAACGTCGGACCGGCAACTGCATTCGCAAGAAAACCACCTGAAAGGCAAGAAAACGGCATCGGCGGGACAGACATCACGGTGGTTTTCTGTCCTGTGAGCGATGATGCTTGCGTATTTGGGACGCGACTAATTCGTCGCTGCGCGATTGTCAGCCGAGATTTCTGGTACGACCTTGGCGTACGCGGCGTGCAGTTGATCTAAATAGCTATCCCAGTTCCACGTTTCCTGAAAGGTCTCGCGTGCAGCTGCGGACATAGCCAATAGCTTCGTCTGATCTTGAAGTAGCTCGCGTAACTTCCCCGTGAGCTGTTCAGCGTTTTCGGTACCTACCAATGCACCCGTTTCGCCTTCAATCGTCAGTTCCGGTAGAGAGTAGTGATTCGATGTCAGGCAAGCAGTACCTGCATCAAGTGTTTCGGCTATAGCAAGCTGAGGCTCAATAGTGAGTTCACGAAAGGGAAATACGGCGATAAGACTTTCGGCAACCAGCTTTGCCAGCGACACGCCTTCGGGATAAGGAAACCGAAAGATGTTGACGTTGGGATGTCTTGCAGCCAACGCATCGACGATTTCTGTTTGCTCTTTCGCGTTAGGGCGTAGGGCGAAGTCAAAAGTGAGTTCAGGGAACTCCGGTGCAAGTTTGTCGAACGCCTCGATGACTAAGTCACCACCGGTCGAGTGTGTCAAGATGCGCCAAAAGAGAACCCTAGATCTTTTGGCATTGAGATGTCCCTCCGATCGAATCTCCTCGTAGAGATCGCGAACAACCCCATGTCGGGCTAAGGTGGTTTGATGACCTAAGTTTGCCCATCCATCGCAGACGAATTGAGTTGATGAGATCAGTGGTCCAGCGAATCTCGCTAGCTTCTTCCAGAGTTTTCCCTTGGGACGACGATAGACTGTCGCAACGGTTGGACACGATAGGCCCATCAGTTTCACCATGCCCGCCATTGCGACGGTTCGCTCAAACCCAAAAAAGTGGACTACATCCAAGTCAAGCTCTTTCGCCTTTGCCTTCAAGCTGCCGAGCAGTTTGAAGATGGCTAGCGGGCGGTAGCCACCTTTCTGTTTAAATGCGACGCCCGTTTTCCCTCGGTTACGCCCGTCCGTTAGCAAATGAGTTGGGACGTCATCTGGCGTGCACGCCGGGAGCAACAATCCTGGTTGCTGAAACGTATGTATCAAATGGACTTCATGGCCCGCTTCGCGAAGCATGCCAGCCGTACGCAAAGCGATTTGCGAATGGCCCGAGCATGACTTCTCAAAGCCTGGCAAGACTCCAATTCCGCTAACAAAAATCCCGATCTTCATTATGAGTCCCGCTTTTGCGCTAAAACGTAGGTGCGTGCGCACAATCGCGGAAGCAGAGCGGAAAGAACACGATCAGCCAAAGACACGATTGGCAGCAGAATGCTTGGCGACTTCTTGTACGCTTGCATGCTCAACAAGAAACAACCTTTGTAACCCAACGTGCGACCTCCACCTTCCTCGATCGCGTTAGCAACCTGATGCGGACGCAAACGCGTCACCGAACTGCGAATCGTTCTCGTTTTGGCGGCAGCACCCCAGCGTGGGCGGTAATCGTTCACAAACTCGATCAACACATGGCCGCTGGGCTTCGCAATTCGAATCAGTTCCTTGACCATTCGTAGCGCATACTCCGGCGATTCCGTTTGATTTAACACACGGATTGAGTAAACAAAATCGTAGTGATCACTAGGACGCCCCGTCGCTGCACCCTCGGCTAAATACAGCTCGGCTTCCACGCCTCGTTGGAGGAGTTTCTCGCGGAGTTGATTCAGCATCGGATCCGACGCGTCGACGCCGGTGACGTCGTAGCCTTTGTCAAGAAGCTCTACGAGTAGACGCCCCGTTCCGCAGCCAACTTCAATTAGTCTGCTTTGCTTCGTTGCTTTCGCGACTCCCCAGTGCAGACAGTCCATCTCGAAACGATGAATGCGTTTGCCAGCTCCGTCTGTGAATCGCTTCTCGTCGTATCGCGCCGCCTCTTCTGCCGGATAGGCAGTTTCTACAGGAGCAACGGATGGGCTTTCGGACGACATTAAACGTTCTCGTCTATAGTGATGGATTCGCTTTCAACTATCTTCCGAGTCACTATAGTTGTGACGCAAGAAGTCGTCTATGAAAACGCTGATTGAGACGGCACATATCGCGCGGCAGTCCCTCTAATCCTCCTATCACGCATTAGCCTCTCAACCCGGCGCGTTGAAGTCATCCTCTATGCGAATCTGTATCTTTGGTCGTGCCAATTACGAGCAACTCAAGTCACGCACTGAACAGCTTGCAGTTCACGATTTGGACATTCACATCTTGTCGCTCCAGGCTGGCCAGATGGATCATGCAACGGTCCATCAGATTCCCCGCCTGCCACTGGTAGGGGGACTTTCCTACCTGTCGCTCCCAATCGCAGCACGCAATCTGATTCGGCGTTTGCAGCCAAGTGTCATCGATGTGCATTCCGTTTCAAGCTACGGCGCGTATTGCTTTGCACCGGTTGCCGGCATTCCCGTCGTGGCAACCGTCTATGGCTCGGATGTGACGGCTCATGCAGCCCGATCACGCATTGGCCGAATGATCGCAACAAAATGCTTGAACAAGGCTGACCTAGTTTACGCTTCGTCGCCGATCGCCGAAGCGGATATTCGCCGAGTTCTGAATGTAGATCTTCAAGACCGGTTTACCAGTCATTCCTGGGGGATCGAAATGTCCCACGTGAACGCGTTGAGCTCGGAAGATCGAGCTTCCGAACGCAGCAAGCGAGGCTTTCCCGCTGATGCCGTCATCGCGGTGCACAATCGCCAGTTCTGTGACTTCTGGCGCATCGACCAAGTGCAATCGTTGGCTAAGAAATTTTGCCAGCAGACAGACAACGGATACTTCGTCTTCGTCTGTCCTCCAGCAGATGCGCTTGCGGCTCAGAAAATAGAACTTGCACAGCGATCTGTCGCGGATGCTGGCCTTTCCGATCGCATTCGATTCGAGCAAAGTTTGCCGCACGATCAAATGCTTCGGCTCTTTAACGCGGCCGATATTTTTACTTGCTTCGGAGATGCGGACTTGCTGTCCAGTAGCTTGCTGGAAGCCATGGCGCTGGGGATGATACCGATTGTGAGGGATTTACCGGCATATCGAGAGGTGATTTCCGATCAGAAGAACGGCTACGTCCATGCTGAACTAGACGAACCGACGGTACTGCGGAATTTTCTGCATGTCGCAAATCATTGCCAGACACATCTCGAAAACATGGGAAAATCCAATCGTAAATTGATTGCCACCATGTACGATGCGATTGAGTGCTCGCGATGGATGGCAAAGCGATACGAACAGCTCGCCGAGCACGGTGCCGAGAAAACCTAACAGCCGCTGTTCGCAGAAAAACGAAATTCCGAAGATGTTGAAATCAGCGTTACGCAAAATGATTGGTCTCATTCCCGAGGGAAGCGCGAAGAACTCGCTTCGCCGGTTGATCTTGCACTTTCGTACGGGGATGCCGCGAGAGTTGATGGTCAACCGTGGCGATACGGTTGTACAAGTTGGAATGTGGCATCGCGACTCCGCACGCCGGCTGGCCAATTCAATTGGTCCGAATGGACGGTTAGTATTGATCGAACTTTCAAAAGACTCTTTGGACGTTGTAAAAGAAGCAATGGAAGCTCGTTCGCTTCACAATGTTGACTACGTCAATAAGGGAGCTTGGCACACACCAGGTCAGGTCGAGATCATTGTGAATGAAAATCCTTCGCTCAATCGCATCGACACCGGTCGGCTTCACCCTGGCGGCGACGATGGAATCAAAAAAATGGTCGACGTCGACACCATCGAAAACATCTGCGAGGAACACGATGTGGATGTCGTCGATTACATGGAGATCACGATCAACGGAGCAGAAGTCGACGCAATACGCGGCATGGGAAAAATGCTTCAAGCGACCAAGCGAATCTGGGTGGCTGGCCTGACACGCGATCCCGAAACCGGCGAGCCATTGAATGCCGCCATCGCGAAAGAACTGCAATCGCATGGATTCAGCACCAAAATTTCTCGCTCGAAAAAGAGCGCCGCAAGCAAATGGGGCAGCTTGGACGGCCATGTTTATGGCTGGCGAAACACTTTGAGTGCGTCTTAAAGAGATGCACTGAGGAAATTAATTTTAAGTGTCTGGAATAATCATAGTCGGTGGTGGCGAACACGCAGCAGTGGTTGCGGACGTATGCATGTCTGCTGGAAAAACCGTTCGCGGATTTCTTGACGACGACTCATCTTGCAAGGCGTCCATCTCAATGGGCCTCCCCTGGCTTGGCAAAATCTCCACGTTGGACACAGAAAACCATGACACTTCTTTGGTCATGGGAATCGGCAGTAATGATTATCGATACAAAATTGCTTTTCAGTTAGAAGAGTTGGGCTTCAAGTTCGTCAGCGTTATTCACCCGTCCGCTACCGTATCCAAAACAGCTTCGCTGGGTGATGGAACCGTTGTGATGCCACGTGCAGTGGTCAACACGAACGCAGTCGTAGGTCGGCATTGCATCATCAACTCAGCTGCAGTGGTAGAGCATGATTCCCAAATCGGCGACGGTGCCCACATTTCTGTCGGCACTATTTTGGCCGGTCGCGTGACGGTCGGTTGTCGGACACTGATTGGTGCCGGAGCCGTTGTCTTGCCGCATCAGACCGTTGGTGATGATGTATCGATTGGTGCCGGAGCCGTCGTGACAAAATCGATTCCGGCTAAATCGGTCGCCATTGGAATTCCTGCACGTGTTCGCATGCCATAAACGAGAGGCGAACCATGGCCACAGCTTCGACAACAAACTCCGACACGGCGATTGCTCCAGCGAGATTCTATCGTGAGATAGAGATTCGTTCCTGGCGAAATTTCCTGAAGTCACGAGCACTGGACGCACTTTCGCTGACTAGCCCGATGGCCGCTGCGTTTTCCAAACCCAGGGTGCAGTTCCTTTACCTTCACTATGTCTTTGAGGACGAGGAAGCACCTTTTCGCTCACTGATCGAATCTTTGCTCCAGCGAGACCAGCAGTTTCTTTCTTATACCGATGCGGTACATCGCGTCGCCGAAGGACCAATCGACAGCCCTTCATTGAACTTCAGTTTCGACGATGGCGTTGCCAACTGTCTACAGGCGGCTCGGATTCTGCATGAGTATTCGGTCTCTGCCTGTTTCTTTCTTAGTAGCGGCCTGCTGGGTGAAAATCGCACGGGTAGAAAAATGCTGATGACCGCAACACAGCACGCCTGCAAGCCGGTCGAGTACATGAGCTGGGCAGACGCTGAAAAGCTGATCGAACTAGGGCATGAGATTGGTGGACACACAACGAATCACGTCGACATTGCCAAGCTAAAACCGGATCAGTACCAAGACGAAATACGTGCCGATCGCGAAATCCTGCAACAGCGACTAGGCAATGTGGATCACTTCGCCTGGCCTTTCGGTCGTGCACAGAACATCAACCCCGAAGCTCGAGACGCGGTATTCAATGCGGGCTACAGAACGTGCGCGTCTGCGATTCGAGGTGCTCATACCCAGCCTGCTGGCAACAATCAATTTTGCATTCGCCGCGACAACATTTTAGCTGCAATGCCGGTTCGTCACTCGATGTACCTGATCGGAAAATCGGCACAGTCGAGCGACGCGTCAATGAACGATTGGTTTCCGATGGACGAATCCGATTCGGGAGTTGTCTAGTGCCACTACCGAATTTCGTCATTCTTGGCCCACCTAGAACCGCTACCACCTGGCTGTTTACGGCGTTATCGCAACATCCGCAGATTGGCTTGTCCAACTTAAAGGAACTTCGTTTTTTCGACGAGCACTTTGAGCGTGGAGAATCTTGGTACCGTGAGCAATTTTCCTCCGTTGGCTCCGACGCGAAGGCGATTGGCGATATTACACCCGGCTACTTCAATCACCCAGATGCTCCCCAGCGAATACTAAGTGTCCTAGGAGATGATGTCGATTTGTTCGTTGTCAATCGCGACCCTGTCGAGCGAGCATTCTCCGAGTATCGCGGTATGCTCCGTCGCGGTGAAACGGCGAACTCGTTTTCTAAGTGCATGGCCGACGGAGGACGCTTGGTCGACAACAGCATGTACGCTAGGCAGGTTCGACGATTACTCCAAACGTTCGACCCTAGCCGTTTTCATGTTTTGGAATTTGACCAAATCAGTTCCGCACCCGAAAAGGCTCTCGCACAGATCGCACGCGTCTTGGATTTGGATCAGCCATTTCCAGCCGCGCCACCGTCAGCGATCAATCAGGGGACTGCCCCGCCAAGATTCCGTCATGTTAGACAGGCATTGAGTGGTGTTCGATCGATGATTGAAAGGCGTCGCTTGGGGCGCGACCTAATGTGGAGCATTCGCCGCGCCGGCTTGATCGGCCGTTTCCATCGTTTGACATCACGACAATCCGCAAGCAGTACGGCGACCTTTGTTCGGGGCGAGCCAGAGCACACGGAGATCTTGCGAGTATTTGAACAAGATCAGACGGAGTGGCGGAAATTGCGATCAACGCTCTTGAGCAACGCGGACGCAAGGTAGCGTCCCAATCAGTTCAATCACCACAATTGGTGCAATTGGCAAGTTAGGGTGTTGCTGGAACGAAGCGGAAAGTTGAAAGAGGCAAAATTCGGATATTGACTATGGGCCTCCGGTGCTCGTGAGTAAAATCCGTCTATCATCCCAGACAATCCTCCCTGTGCTCAAGTCAGCCCGTGTCCTCTCCAGACAACTCCAAGAAAAACGCTTCATTGCGGCGCGATGAAGTGGATACGATCGTATCGAAGCCAAACCGCATCTACCTGTCGCCTCCGCACATGGGAGGTGAAGAG
>JBAUHR010001091.1:0-1542 GCA_049680385.1 Rubripirellula sp.
GCTGCTGGATTACTTGGCGTCTCAGTTCGTAAACAACGGATGGTCGGTGAAACAGTTGATTCGGGAGATCGTGCTTTCTCGCACTTATCAGCTCAGTTCCAATGCCAGCCCTTCGTTGATGGAAGAAGACACAGAGAACTTGATGCTGACACGTCACCTTCGTCGGCGAATGGATGCCGAAGCCATCCGCGACAGCATGTTGGCTGCTTCCGGCGAACTGGACCTGGCTCCCGCCAGCGGATCCATCGTTCAGCATCGCGACATTCTGGTGAATCTTGCCGGCAGCCTTCATCAGCCCAGTCGACATCGCAGTGTTTACTTGTGCTATTTGCGTAGTTCACCGCCGCCAGAGCTTGCTCCCTTTAACCTACCGGAGTTCACGCAAGTGATCGGTCAACGGGAGACCACAATGATCTCGTCGCAATCACTTCACTTGATGAATAGTCCCTTCGTGATTCGGCAATCTGAATTGCTGGCGTGGCGTACGCTGAAGAGCTCAACGGAAAATGTCCAACGCATCCGCGACGTGTATCGCCGCGTGCTGGGACGCGAGCCCGGTCCGTCGGAAATCTCAGATGCCTCGACCTTCGTGAGCCATCAAGGTGTGAACGCCGACGAAAAACCAAAGGCTTGGGCCAATTTGTGCCAGGCATTATTCATGACAAACGAGTTTCGATATGTCGATTAGTCCGATCACTATCAGTCGCCGAGAAATCTTACGCGGAACCAGTACTGGTTTCGGTTGTCTCGCGTTGCAAGCGATGGCGAGTCAACAAGCCATCGCGAACGCAAAAGTGCCGTCCATACCTGTAAGGGCAAAGCGAGTGATCTTTCTGTGCATGAGCGGTGGCCCGGCCCATTTGGATACGTTCGACTACAAGCCTCAAACGGGTAAGAAAAAGCACCCAGGGTCCGTCTACGATTTTCAGCAGCACGGCCAAAGCGGACTCTGGATCTCGGAACTGATGCCCGAGACAGCTCGGCACGCGGATCAGCTATGTGTGATCAATGGTATGTACGCGGATACCGGCATTCACGCTCAGTCATTTTTGCAGTTGCACACCGGCGACCGTCTTCGCGAGCGTCCCAGCCTCGGTTCTTGGGTTTCGTATGCTTTGGGTACTGAGAACGAAAATCTGCCGGGCTTCATCAGTCTGAATACGTCCAAAACGTCGATCTATTCGAGTGCTTTCCTTCCTTCGATTCACACCGGCACGCCGATCGGAGTCAACGGTGAGGACATGTCGGCCGCCACGATCAACAATGCGACGAATGAGCATCTATCCGTTGCTGAACAAAGACGCCAGCTTGATTTTGTTCAGAAGATGAATCGAGCACATGTCGCCCAACGCCCCAGCGATTCGCATCTGGAAAGCGTCATCGAAACGATGGAGCTTGGTTTCCGCATGCAGTCGAGTGCGCCAGATCTGCTTGACTTGAGCAACGAGTCACAAGCGACGCTCGATCGATACCGAGTCGGACAGAATCAGAAGCAGGTTGGCACGTGTAAACCGACCGATTTCGGACGGCAGTGTTTACTGG
>JBAUHR010001092.1:0-6623 GCA_049680385.1 Rubripirellula sp.
GCCTTGGATAAACAGCGATCGATCTCTTGTCTTAAAATGAGTCCGCGGTCGAACCCGATCATGTCAGCGCCGCGAAGTTGATTCAGCGTGATTTCGTGGCTAGATGCTAGCGGATGCTCGGCCGAACATACGATCCGCATGGGCTCCTTTTGCCAAGGAATGCACTGGATTTGCTTGGTGCTGCGAGGGAAGCTTACCAAACCAAAGTCAACTTCGCCCTCCGTCGTCATTTCAACGACACGGTCGGCCGATCCGAACTCCGTGTTTACATCCACCTCGGGGTGGACTCGAGCAAATTCGTCGGTCGCCGACGGCATGTAGCTAAGCCCAACCGAGACGATCGTTCCGATCGTGATTTGGCCCCGTAGCACACAGCTAATGCTGCGAACCTCTTTTTCGAGCCTCTGATAGCTGCGCAGCACTCCGCGCAGGCCGCGCAGGTAGGTCGTGCCCTCGGCGGTCAGGACCAGCGGGCGTTTCGAGCGATCAATCAATCGCACGCCTAAAGATTCTTCAAGATGCCCGATCGCTTGGCTAGCCGCACTCTGCGTCAAATCGTGAGCAGCCGCAGCTTTTGAAAAGCTGCGTTGTTCGGCGATCGTGCAGAAAAGTTCGAGCGTTCGGAGATGCAACGGAGCGGGCTGCCATTAGGATGTCTAATACAGCGGCTTTTATCATGAAAACCGGTGATTGCAAGGTAGATCGCAAGTCCATTTGCGTCAATAGGCACGGCGAGTCGAAGTGATGTCGCCTAAGCGACTGCCCCACTGCGCCAACGCCGCGGCAGTGTGAATGCGTACAGTACCGTGATGGTGCCGGCGGCCAGAAATGCCCACGGCATCCACTCTTTGGGCTGCCATACGCTGACATTGCTGGACGGACTGCCGGCCGGATTGATGAAGGACGACGGCTGGGTTTCGCCAGCAGCGTAGAGATTGGCGCTTTCGATCAGCAGAAACTCGACACCCAGAATGATTGCCATGATGCCAAGCGCGATGAATAGAGAACGTCGCATCGAAATGTCACTCGCTAAATCTGGAAAGCCAACGGGTCCAGAGAGAGGGATCGGCATTTGCTAGCAATCGACTGGCAGTTTTCCCGGCCGGGCCGGAGAAGTCGCAAAATCCGTGGCAGCGACATACTCTGCGGCGATGTGATCCGCCGAATCTAATCCAAGTATCGCTTCATCAGCCCTTCGTAGGCGTCGATGCGGCGGTCTCTTAGGAAAGGCCAGTGGGTGCGGACGACATCAATGTCGTCGATTTGACAGTCCGTCGTGACCACACCTTCTTCGGCGGTGTCAGCTTGGGCGACCACTTCGCCGCGCGGGGACGTAATGAATGACGTCCCCCAGAACTCCAGACGCCCCTCGATTCCGACTCGGTTGGCCGCACCGAGCCACAGACCGTTGGCGATCGAGTGAGCTCTCATCGACGTTTGCCACGCATCTTGCTGGCCGCTGCCGAACTCGTCCTTTTCGTCATCGATCCAGCCAATCGCGGTGGGGTACAGCAGGATCTCGGCTCCGGCGAGCGCGAACAATCGGGCCGCTTCGGGATACCACTGGTCCCAGCAAATTCCAACGCCAAGTTTTGCGTAGCGGGTCTGGATTGGCGTGAAGCCGAGATCGCCGGGCGTGAAGTAAAACTTCTCGTAAAACAGCGGGTCATCGGGAATGTGCATCTTGCGATAAATGCCTGCGATGCTGCCGTCGGCGTCAATCACCGCAACCGTGTTATGGTACAGCCCTGGTGCTCGGCGTTCGAACAATGGCGCGACGACTACGACTTCGTGCTTGGCCGCTACCTTTGACAGTGCGTCCGTCGACGGGCCAGGAATTGACTCGGCCAAGTCGAACATGCGGTGATCTTCGGCCTGGCAAGGATAGGGGCCGGTGAACAACTCTTGCAGACAAATGACCTGGCCGCCGTCGCCGGCCGCCTTTTCGATCCACTTTGTCGCCGCCGAGACGTTCGCGGCAACGGAGCCAGCGTCTCGCATTTGAACTAACGATAGGCGAACATTGCGTCCCACGATCAGGCCCTTCATCTAACAATTGAAATGAAACGGAAACAAAATGATGTTGTCGTCCCAACATCCTACGCCGCCAACCTTGTTCTTTGCAGGCACCGACACCGATGTCGGAAAGACCTTTGTTGCCTGTGCTGTCGCCAGCGCGTTTCATCGATCCGGCAAACGAGTCAGAGTTTATAAGCCGGTCGCCAGCGGGTGTCGTGACGAAAACGGGACCCGCGTTGCAGATGATGCCACCGCACTTTGGCAGGCGGCTGGATGTTTGGACCCCATCGAACAAGTTTGCCCGCAAAAGTTTCTGGCGCCACTTGCACCGCCCGCAGCAGCCCAAGCCGAAGGAGCTTGTGTTGACGCGGCGCTGCTGCACCGTGGGGCGGACGCATTTGGCGGCCGGTGCGACCTATTGATCGTCGAAGGCGCCGGCGGCTTGTTCAGCCCGTTGGCCGAAGGTCTGCTGAACATCGATTTAGTGAAACAGTTCGACGGCGCAAAGCTTGTGATCGTTGCCGCCAATCGATTGGGCGCGATCCATCAAACGTTAGCGACGATCGAAGCGGCTAGGCATCGCGGCTTGAATCCAGCGGCCCTAATTTTGAATGACACGACGGGAACGGCCGATTCATCCAGCCAGACCAACGGTTCGCAAATCATGCAGTTCACCAACGTTCCGATCTTGGCCGAATTGCCCTATCGTCATTTCGAATCAGCCGGCGTTTCTTCATCGGACGATTTCCTTTCGGCAAAGTTCATAGACGCACTGTTCATGCAGTAGCGTTTTCCCGTCGGCTTTGGGCCATCATCGAAGACGTGTCCCAAGTGCGACTTGCAGCGCGAGCAGTGGACTTCGGTTCGCGTGTAGAACAGATAGTTGTCGGTTTTGTAACCAACGTTCTTGTTGTCGACCGGTGCGTAGAAACTTGGCCAACCGGTGCCCGACTTAAATTTCGTCTCGCTGGTAAACAGCTTTTGACCACAGACGATGCACGTGTAGTCGCCCTTGTCTTTGTTGTTCCAATACTTGTTGCGGAATGCCGGTTCGGTGGATTCGTTTTGAGTCACATCAAACTGAATTCGCGTTAAAGATCGCCGGAGTTCTTTTTCAGTTTTTGGGACGTAGGTTTCTTCCTTCGCAGACTCGCTGAAGCTTTGGGAGTCACCCGAAAATTCCGATTGGATTTTGGCTGAGCTTTCGTCAGCCGCAGCACGATCATTGGAAATGGCTGTGTGCGCGACAATCGTCAGCAGAGCGGTCAACGAAAGAAATTGGCGAAGCGTCATGGCACGGCTCCATTGAACTGCGGGGGGACAGGCGGGGAAAGCTAAATCGATCAGCTCGGATGGCTCATCGACTTTGGCTACAATGCGGAAACGAGTCCAGCGTCCGTCATTGCCAACATTCTAAGCCCTTTTCCACTATGTCGCACGTCGAATTGCGAGACATCCACTCGATCTTGGGGGGAGTGGGCATCATAAATGGACTGGATTTGCGGTTTCCGCCTGAAATTTCGGCTCAGAATCCGAATCCTTACATCGTGCTGTTGGGTGCCAGCGGATGCGGGAAATCAACGTTGCTGCGGATTATCGCTGGTTTGTTAGTGCCGGATTCTGGTGAGGTTGTGATCGGTGGCAAGGATGTTTGCGGCGTTCCATCACGCAAACGAGACGTGGCGATGGTGTTTCAACATGATGCGTTGTATCCCCATCTGACCATCAGCCAAACCCTCGACTTGTCGGCTCGCCGAATCAGGGATTCTCATGCTCGCGGAGCACAGATTGCACGGGCGATTGAGCTGACCGGGATTGCTCCGCTGCTGCAGCGACGTCCTGACCGACTTAGTGGTGGTGAAATTCGACGCGTTTCGATCGCAAAGATGATCGCGAGAAAAGCGGTTGTTCGATTGCTGGACGAGCCATTGTCGGCGCTTGATGCACCCGTTCGTCAATCGCTTGCCCGCGACTTGCGACGACTTCATGATGATCAACTCGGCACGACCATCCACGTGACCCACGACGGCAACGAAGCAATGCGGATGGCCGACGCGATTGCGGTAATGGATAACGGAGTGATTGTTCAGTTCGCGACGCCGACCGAAATCTATGACCGACCGGCGTCGATCAACGTGGCTCGCGCTATCGGTTCGCCGATGATGAATTTCTTCGCTGCGTCGATTGACCATGATCGTTGGGCGTTTCAGAGTCCGGCGATTCAGTTGGACTTGGGGAGGCCGCCTTCGTCATCTCGCACCAACCGTGAAGTGATCGTCGGTGTTCGCCCCGAACATTTTGAAATTCATCCGAGTCAGGACGTCGCACTTCGGGTTTCGATACCGGCGTGCGAAGTGTCACTCTCTCGCGTAAGCGAAAGCACAGAAATGATTTCACGACTTGATTGCGAAAACTTCACGGCAGTGATTTCTGGTCAAGCATCTGCATCGTCCGATTCGCTTGTCTTCTCGGCGTCGTCGGAAGACCTGCATTTCTTCGATGCTGAAACGGGGCTGCGGATTGAAAGCGGTGAATCACTTGCTCGCTGAGGTGGCAATCAGCGGCAGCGACGTGATCTCAATGTTGCCGATCGTGGCGATACTCTGTTTTGGGATCTTTGTGCAATCGGCGGCTGGATTTGCAGCCGGCTTGTTGATCGTCCCATCGCTGTTGTGGTGCGGCTTTACGATCCCGGCCGCTCAGTCGGCTTTGTTGGTCGCAACGATCCCGCAAAACATTTTGGGCGTTTGGTCGTTTCGGAAGGACATCGCTCCACGCAGTTTGGTTTGGCCAGCCGTTGGTCGCGTCGCCATGCTGCCGGTCGGCGTGGCCATCTTGTATTCGATGGAATCGTTGTCGACAGAAACAATTCGTCAAATCGTTGGAGGCGTCGTTTTGATCACAACGTTAGCGATTGCCTGGTTCAAACCTCTGCCCCAAACGCATTTGCATCCGCTTTGGGCGTGGTTGGTGTTTCCAGTGTCGGGATTCTTACAGGGCATCGTTGGGATGGGCGGCCCAGCGATGGTCTTTTGGGTTCAGGCACATGACTGGGACACGAAACGGATTCGTGGATTCTTGTTTGGCATGTATTCGGTGAGCATCGTGCCAGGCTTGCTGATTCTGTATTTGGCGTTTGGCGATCGGATCTTATTGCCTGGATTGTTGGCGGCCGTGTCGACGCCGGCGTTATGGATCAGTGCGGTCTTAGGACTTCGGTTGGGAACCTGGCTTGGCCGCGATCGATTGCGAACGCTGACGCTGGCGCTGTTGTTGCTGTTAGGCATTTCGGGGTTAGCCGCACCTTGGCTTCGGTAAAAGGGCATTCACCATGCCAGTTTTCTATTCCTTGGAATGCCGACTCGTTCGCTTGATTCGGTGCAAGTCTTCGCGTTTGGTCAAAATGCCCCAGTCGAGTGCTTGATCTTGTTCGTATTGTTTGCCCAGCGTGAGTGCGATCGATGCCTTTGCCATCTCGTAGCCTAGATAAAAAGCATGTCCCGGATCAACGTTGTCTGAAACGTTCTGCTGCATCAATCGCTGGAACAGGCGAAAAGGATCGTCATCGCGCAAATGCAGTCCTGCGGAAATCAAATGCAATTCGTCGTCTTGCGCAAAAATACGGTAGTTGTTGTCTTTGACTGAACTGGCCAGCGACGACAACGCATCACTCGGGTACGGACGAAGTCGCGAGTCTCGCAGCATCACCAGTCCGTCAGACAATCGTTTGGGCGGAATGCCGTGCTTGAGACTGTAGTGCGTCAGTCGCCGAGCGAGGTCGCATTCCCGAACCGATGAACGCGCCCAATTGATCACCTCGGTTGTTAGCACGCTGTGGATTTTCAGTTCTTCACAGATTGCCAACAGCATGAAGTTCAGACCCGCTGAATCGACGTCGGTCAATTCAGTCAAGTTACCAATCCCCATCATCATCGCGGCATCGGGATAGGTTGCGCGAGTTTGTGCGTAGCGAACAAGGCTGTCGGTGAATCCGCTTCCGATTGGTTCAAGGATGGGGTCCAATCGAAAGGGAACGTTGCGTGACGACAAAAATTCGATCGTTTTTTTGAAACTTTTTTCATCACCTGGAAAGTCTGGAATCGCCACAACTTCGCATCCCCAATCAACGGATGCATCACGATTCGAAGCGTTCACCGACAGCACTAACGAAGCGCCGCGCGACGTCGCTTCGCTTGCTTCCCAGGCATCAAACGTATCGACGGAAACCCGTAGTCCTTCGTCGACGATCGCCGCAATGTAGTCGCCGATCGAAGTGCATCGTTCGGACGGATCGCAACCGAAATCGATCACGTTCGCGCCGTCGTTGCTTAGTCGTTTCGCTATCTGGACGACATCGCCGATTGGTCGTCGCGGGGCGTGATTGATTTCGGCAATGATATCGATCGCGTACTCGCCAAAGTCCTCTTGGATTTGTTTCCCGCCGAACAGTTCAGGCATCGACCGGCAATCGTTCGGGCCGCAAATCACGGGGATTTTCAGTGTGTCGGATAGTTCGGTGATTCCGTTTTCACAGTAGCCCGGCAGGATCACATGAGTCGCTTGGGCGGGCAAGTCGAGGTGCCGTTTCAACCAACGCGGCGTCA
>JBAUHR010001093.1:0-7311 GCA_049680385.1 Rubripirellula sp.
GCAAGAAACAAAGCGTCTGGAGGCCAAGCAAATCGATTTCGAAAAACAATTGGCGTTGATTAAACCAGAAGAAGGAGCCAAAGGAGGGAAGGCACGGCTGTTCTACATCCCCACTGAGCGAGCGATGGAGATCGTTAAACGTTTTGCCGCAGAGCATCCAGAGGGTCCGATATTCAGAAACCGACTAGGCAACCCCTGGACGAAAGACGCTGTAAAATGCACTTTCCAGCGGATCAGGGAAAAACACAGCAAGGACTTCTTTCACTATGCTATGCGCCACACCAATATTACTAAGAAGCTAATTGCTGGCGTTGACAGTCACGTCGTTGCGAAGCTGGCCGGCCACACCAGCACGCGGCAACTGGACGACACGTATAGTCATGTTGCTCAAGATCATGAGTTTATGCTTAAGCAAGCCAAACGTGGCGCATGAAAAAACCCGCTACCTAAGTAACGGGTTTCTCTTTCAGAGTTCGATGTCTCGGAGTCTTTGGTTTCTACGCCTTCTGGATTTCGGGGCATCGTTCTTTGTCGATTCCAAGAACTCCTTAATATGCTCGTCGGTAATCTTTATCAAATTGCCGATACGGTAACAGCTAAGGAGTCCTTTACGGACTAGTTTGTAGACCATACTACGAGACACGCTCAGTAGTTTCGCTGCTTGCTTCGGACTGTGCATTGGCGGCTTTCTCCTTGAATGCTAAAAGTTTGCGAATCATCACCCACGAGAGGAACTCTCTCACGACTGACTTGTCGGCAAACGAAACAACGGCTCCCTCGGCGGTCTTACCGCTGAAGCTGCACTTCTGCTTGCCAATACTGTAAACAACACACACGGGCTTCATGGTTTCCACTTCACTCTCCTTCACTCTCGTAAACGAACCAACATTGCAGTGGCAAGAAACGCTCTCACCGCCGTAAAACTCTCCCTGATTCCAAAACAGATTCCCTGCAATCACAGGAAGCCTTTTGCTCGATAGGCACTTTCAAGTTTGTGCCGCAGTTCTCGTTCGTTGAACGGTGGTTGTGACCGCTCGTTGTAGTCTCGAAGTATTGGCATTGCTTCGTCGACACTTAAAAATGAACCGACAAACTCGGCAATCTTGCAAGCCGCGCGAAAGCATGTGTTGTGTCCACCCGAGCCAGAAATGGCAGGTTCAATCTTGCGGACGTAGTTGACACAACTTGCGACCGCGATGTCGTAGTTCAACCCGGTACTCATAATCGCTTTGAGCTG
The DNA here is from genome assembly GCA_049680385.1 of Rubripirellula sp. GTDB lineage: Bacteria > Planctomycetota > Planctomycetia > Pirellulales > Pirellulaceae > Rubripirellula. The sequence goes on from JBAUHR010001093.1 coordinate 1,238, forward strand.
TCTATTTGTGTCTTCAAACCAGTTGCGATCGAATGGCGTCATCAAACCAGTTTCGTCAAAAACGTATTCGTGGCCGTTCTCATGTACGCTTCCTACACCCAGCACGTAGCCGCCATCGTTACGCAAATCTAAACCGCCCTTTGCCTTGTTTCCACTGGGTGAATATGAGTGGTAAAAGTGGAAGCCTCTGCTCGTTTTGACGGATAAACCCGACGGGTCGCAGCGGAACTGGTACTCATCCATCGCATTCGGGTTATCGACATCTACAACGGTGATGCCACTGATGGCCCCAGTCACAATCCCAATATTGAGCGGTTGATCTCCGAACCAATTCTTGACCAACTCCAGGCTCGGTCGTTCTTTCTGGAACCGTTTCCACGCGACTGCTGCACGCTTACTTTTGTATTGAATCGGAATAACGCTGTACCCCATTTCCAATGCCCGAATTGCGTGACTGAGAGTATCCACTTTTCTGTTTTGCCAAACACTTGTGTTTTGTGATACTGTCTTATAGACAGATTCAATTTTGTCAAAAAAGGGGGAGCGTTCCACAAAACGCTCTCCTTGTTGCTTACACCCGCTGCAATGCAATGGATGCTTGTTTAAAGCATCGATGCATGGCGTGCTGCATATCCGTGCAATTTTCAAGAGGTATTTCACCTATCTGGCGATACTTCTTGCCATCTCTTTTCAAAACCTTGACTACGGTGGTATGATTCTTGCCGTCTGATTCAGAGATCATTTGACAGGTAATCAAACCGTAACTTTCAGCGAACATGATTCGCTTGCGTTTTCCAAAATAGAGTTTCATCGTGAAGGGGAGTAAGTAGCTACTTGCCTTTCGGCAGCAACTCGTTGTGGCGAGCTGTACTTTATCGAGGATCATCCAATTGCTTAAAGCTGAACTTCACCTCGACTATTCTTGAGCCGTCATCTTTCGTCCATTCTTTGACGGTTCGTTCAACGCTCATCCTTTCGCTGACATCAATCTTTGTCTCAAGACGTTTCCAAAAGGATTCCTCGGAGGCGCTTTGATTCTCCATTACCTTGGCTCCAAAGAGATACGTTCTAAACACGAAACACGTTTGATAACCGTACCGTCAGGCTGGGTGACGATTTCGATCGTTGGGTTTCGTTCGTAATCGAGACCGGCCCCGTTGGCCGCTCCGATGATCGCCGACGCATCGGTCAGCTTCGATTGCAACATCGCAAGTGCGTCTTCAACAACTTTGTTTGTTGAAATTTCCGTTGCTTGAATGTGAGTGATTTCATTCATATCACTTCCACCCCCAGAAACAGATGTCACCAACGACGATACAAGGGTCAGCCGCAAACATCGCAACCATTCCACCAAGAGCTGCAATAGCAGTAGCAGTGCCTGCAGCAATAGCCGAGCCAGTTGCGACAGTAGTAGCAACACCACCGTCAACAAAAGTGCCAAGAGCAGTACGCTCTTGCCAAGTACGAACTTCATCGGTTTGCTCTCCAATCAAGTCGCCGGTAACGATACGAATATCGCGTTTTAATCCAGCATCACACAATGACTGGATGATCTGCTGTCCCTTCTTTGGAACGCTGCCGGTGTACGGCCAACGACGAAAGTGAGGGCGGGCAAGCTTATGAACATGTCGCACTTTGCTGAACGAATTATTCATGATGCCCTGAGATCGGTTCGTTTCAAAAAACGTGCACAGCAATCCTTCCGGAATCAACTGCACGCGTCCAACTTCGTCGCCTAGCAATTGCTGGTCAATCTTTGCGGCCCACGCTTGAGCGTTGACCTCGATATCCTCAGCACACTGCACCGATGGCAGATCGGGCGGACGAATGCTTGGTTCGATCACACGCAACGCCTGTTCGACGTTTCGCATCCGAGCTTGCATCACTGCATCGTAGCGATGCTTCTTACGATCTGTAATGATTCCCTTCGGAGTCACCGACTTAGCCAAGACCGCCGTGGCTGGTTCTAACACCTGCATAGTTACTGTCACCTGTCTGTGAGTAAAGTTCAAGTTAGCTTCGATAGTTCATCTACACCTAAGGCGTTGCCTTGGATGTCGTACAGCTCACTGGCACCAGCGAGCATCATCAGCGTGTTTGTCGTAGCGACTCCTTGTAACCAGTTAAAACGGTTGAGTTCGTTAAAAACCCAAAGAACAATAGACTTGCAATCTTGATACTGCCGCACTTGCTTCAGTACTTGCTTTCGTGATTCGGTACCCGTGTCGTACTCCACCTTGAGCCGACCCAGCTCTGCATCTGGCTTATACTTCGTGTCTGTTTCGATTCCTCTTATCCAGTCCATGATCGGAAGATCAAAGTTCAGCAACTGTTCGGTGAGCAAGACTTCGTGTTTTGGTGAACGGGGTCTGTGCTGGCAGTAGATGTGTGCTTCTCTGCCCGTGTCGTGCATAGCGATTGAGCCAACGATGCGTGGTTTCTCGCCACGTTTTCGTCGACGCAACCGAGTCATTCGTCTTGCAGCAATTCGGTAATCGGGGTAGATGCCTGCCTTGACGAGTTGTTTTGTTGTGGCGGGGTGCTTCTTGATGAACTCGAAAAGCCGTCTGTCCCGATCTCTCCAGTCGATAGCCATGGTTGATTGATCCTTGCTTCTTCAGCGTGTTCGTCAGTAATGGAGTTTTCAATTTGAACGGTTCTGCAAAAACGGACAGTTCCGTTTGTCTTTACGAAGCACTCGCCGACTTCCAACTGCGATAGCCAACGAACGATTAACGCTAGTAGTTCTTGTGGTGTATACGATTCGATCTTTCGTTCAAGAAACGCATCATCGCCAACGAAGTTCATGCGTTCGTAAATTTGCTTTGTTGTTCTTGCGTTAAAGATCACATCGAGTATGTCTTTCGCTGCAACCTCCGCTGCTTCATGCGACCCCTGCCGCATCCAAACGTGGTCGGTGTTCTGCATTACGATTGTTGTGATTCTTTTCGTTGCATCCATCGCTCGTACTCCTTATGAAGCTCCGCTTCGATCTTGTCTTCGTATGTCACCAAAATGACACTATCGAATTGAGACAACTCAATCAGCCAGTTATTAGGCAAGCTGCGAAGGTGGTTGATGAAGTCATCACGGTCACGTTTTGAATCCATGACGACACGATGAATGTACGAAGTAATAACTTTCATTTTTCTAATCCCATTGAGGTTCTTGACAAACGATGATCCAACGCAATCCGGTCTTTCTAAGCGTTTGAATTGCGACCGCCTCTTGTGGGCCGATCATGTTTAACGCTTCACTTTCTTCAATTACAACCGTTAGGTTTGCTTTGCCGCCCTGCTGCTTGTATCGAATGATCTGCTTTAATCTTGTTGCGTTGATAAAACGCAGTTCACTTTGTGTTATTTCTTTGCCACCGTCACTTAGGTAGTTCCACCCTGAGTCGATGAAATCGATGAAGTTACTTTGACGTGACAGACGAACTCCCAATGCGGGATTCCGTAAGGGTTGCAAGAGTCGGCTTGTCGCTCCAACGATCCGCTCAAAACTCGATGGGTGGTTCGGTTGACTCGCCCACCACGCTCGTACTTCACTGTCTCGACAGTCGAAGATGAACTCGTTGAGAAGGTCTCGGTTGTGGAATATCAGAAGTGCATCTTTCAAGCTCCTGTCGTTTGCGTAAACCAACTTGCACCAGTACTCAGTAACTTGTTCGATAAGTGGGTTCGCATCTGTATTCGATGCTCCCCGTCTGCGGATTAAAGTCTCTAATAAGCTCTCGATTGACTTTTGCTCGTTCGCTTGTCGAACAATGGCATCCGTAGCAGTTGACTTCTCCAAAATGCTGAGCGGCACGAATCTCTTGTAGTCGTCGAGATTCTCGTAAACGGTTCTGATTCGATTGAGCAGGCAATGTTTCCAGTAGCTGTGGGCGGTTGCTTTCTGTTGCCCGTCCAAAATCACCACCTGACCGTCCAGAATCGTCTTGATCAGTTCGCTCTTCCCTGATCCCGTCACTCCCCCGATGAGTGCGTTCCCATGCATTGATCATTCCCATTAAAACGGCGTAACCGACAAAGAGCAGAACCGCTCGCCAGAACCATTGTTGAAGCGTCGCCATGATGCGTTGCCAAAGCGTAAACTGTTGCTCGGGTACAATCGTACGAGGTGCCCCCTCGAAACGACGAGTGAATTCTTCTAGGTCCATCAGTACAGCTTCTTGTAAAGTCTTCGAGCGAACACTTGAGGAATAGACTTACGTGGCTCTATGTCCGCACTTACAAGAATCGAATACAAACCTTCTCGTACAATGATCCAGTTTGGTCTTTGTTCTTTAAGCTTCGTACAAAAGTCGTCTCTATGTACAACTTGAACGTCGATACGAAACAAGACGCTTTTTTTGGAATATGTGACGTACATATCGATTTAGGGGTTAGTGGGTTCGAGATGCGAACCAAAGAGGCTCACAGGTAATTAACCTGCGGCAAAGAGAAAAACGTTGGCTAGGATCGACCCGAGCCGAAGCCCGAGAACTCTTTCGTGTGGGAATACTACTTTGGAGTAAAGAAAATCACGCAAGGTTTGAACCAAGCTCGCTTTTCCAGTAAATCTCACCTAACCAACGACCCCTCGGATCTTGCTACAGGTCGTGAGGGCTTGACTGGAATGCCAAGCTCTTACGCTGCAACAAGGGAAGGAAGTCATCTCTCTGCAAGCAGGGAGTGACCTGTAGCACTTGAAGAATACGCAGGTGCCTGGGTGGAAATCAAGGGGCTAGTTTGGAATTTTTTCACGAGAGTTAGCTTAGAGCTGCAGAGAAAGCCTGTAGAAAAACCCCAGCTCATTTGATGAACTGGGGCTGGTTTTCACTGCGTTTTTTTGAGTTTCGCATGTGAAATCGTCTTTTACGTTACAGCGACGAGAAAAATCTTTGTAGCTGTACCAACTCAGCGGCAACCTCAATCGGTGATCGCCTAAACCGGTCATCAAACACTTGAATGAACGACTGGAACAGGTGGTACTGCGTCTGCCCACGATGCTTTCTGTGAGACGGACGCCGCCACTCAGAAAGAATCTTTGGCACGTAACGCCAAGGTATCGTTGAAGCCTCCGCAGCGCGAACGATTACCGCCTCCGGTTCGCACGCGTTGAAGATTCGTTTCTTCATCGCGGCAAATTGGCTCGCCTCATTCTCAGCAAACGATTTCAGTTGATGTACCACAGCGTCGATTTCATCGGCGTAAACGGAGTCTGCATTTGGCGTGTGTCGCCTACGTGAGACCGCATCAACAGCGAAAGAGACGCATTCGGAAACACGAGAACGAGTTCCGCAGTAAAGACCCATCGAAAACGATTTGTCATGACTGTTGCGAACACCAACGATAAGACGCTCTGTTTCTCCAACCTTGATGTTTAGATCCAACGTTGCAAATAGTCGGTTTCCAGCCTTTGAAACAAGAATTGTTTCGGAAGCTACTTTGAAACCGGCATTCGCTATCGCAGTGTCAAACATTTTGAGTACGGAAAGATGGGACACGGGATTCCAAGTTTCCGACGGGGGTTCGATAGGCAATGCACTTAACGCACATCGCTTGATTTCAATTGCGGGTTGCATTGAATGCTCCTGAGTAGTGAAAGTGAAAGAACTACTCGGAGACTAAAAGTAATCTGCTTGACGCGCAACAATTCCGTTGCCTTTTTGCACTCGATGCAGACGCCAGCTTTAAGTTAGGTTGACGAAGGCTTCGTTTGTGTTTGAATCGCTATCTGGATCGATACCTTTCGTGTATCGTTCTATTGCATCCGATAAAGGACGTTATCAGATGAATTCTTCCCCTCAAAGAAATGGAATTCCCCAAGACTGATCAAGCCATCGGATTCACTTCGCGTCAAGTGACGCACTCGATCACCGACGGCGCGACCGTGCCTGCGTTGATCGAGAAGGCCGGCCATGACACAAAACGTCGTTTTGTCGAATTCTTCACTGCCAATATCCGCAACAAAAATACACGTCGGGCATACCTCCGAGCCATCGATCGGTTTTGTGCCTGGATAGAAGGTCGCGGTATCACACGGCTTGCCGATATTGAACCGACCATGATCGCGTTCTATGTCGA
>JBAUHR010001094.1:0-8122 GCA_049680385.1 Rubripirellula sp.
ACTGAAGCGTCTTCATGAACTGATCCACCCTAGCATCGCCGGCAACACGTTGCACACGCGCCGCAAGCTCAGAAAATTTCGTGTGGTGGCGGCGTCGACATCATTACCCTGATTCAGCGTGCAGCAGTAGAGATCGAATCGAGAACTGCATCGCATGGCCATTCAACTTGCAAGCAGATACGACACTCCGTTGTCTTCGCATCACGGCAGAAGAACGACGGGGCCTGCCCACGCCATGTTTGGCAGAGAAATGATGCCCGGTTCAACCTGCTTGATGTAAACGTAAAGCAAGGAAGGCTTGTTGTCCGAATATCCGAATCGCTGATTGGTTGAACGCCAGCCTTCCTTCCTCATGTAATCGCCCACCGCCGTCGTATCATGTGAAATTGCAACTCTCATCGATCCAGCACTCACGACGCGAACAACGAGAGGTTTGTCGCCTCCACCAGCGACGGTCGTGACGTGCGCACAAGGAATTTCGTCCGGCACCCCGACCCAGTGGTACTTTCGGTTGCTAAACGCTCTTGCCTTGTTTCTAAACTCGCCCAGACCGGAACTACCTGATAGCACTTCAATCTGAGCAACTGCCGATTCCCCAAGCCGCTTCTTAGCAGCTATCAGGTCTCGGCCAAGAGCAGCATTCTGTTCGCGCAGCGACTCGATCACCCGATCCTTGTCCGCGACCTCAGGTGCCAACACCGCAGCCTCCGCGGTCTCGACTAGCTGAATTGCATCTCGTATCTGAACAGCAGCGTCAAGATTGCCCTTCTTGGTTTCCACCTCTAAGGCAGCTTTAAGTTTCGCGACCATCGCATCGCGAAGCTTTGTCAGCTCAACATCAAACGTCGTCCGAATTTTCTGTTCAGCAGCTTGCCGCTTTTGAATCAGATCAAGTTTCCGCGCGCTAAAACCAGAGGCCGCCTGCGTGGCTGCGTCTGACGAAAACTGAGTCAGCTTGTCATCGATTTCGTCTCCATCGGCAGCGCTAACCAGAATCGCAAACCAAAACGTTATCGCTAAGCATCTAAAAGTCATTCGGCTCTCTTGTGTATTGCTTCGAATCAACCCGCGGTAACGGTCACCGGGGACGAACGGTGAACTGTCCATTCTTGAAACCACCCAGCGGCCCTTCGGTGCATTGAACGGTTGCCTGCATCGATGACAGTGGCTCAAACGCCCCCTGATACGGTGCGACTTAGTCTCAGGCATTCTCATTTCAGTTCACCGTTGGCCTTGATTCTAACGGATGCTGAAATCGCGGTATCACGCATCCCAAAACTGCAGCCTGGATTGACCGGTCGCGTCTGCAAATGAACTGGTTGGCGAACGCTACCGACCACCCGACCGCAAGAAATGATTATCTATGAAATTCATCGATCCAGTCAAACAACGCTAGCCTTCCGTCAGGGCAACTCACTTGTTCAAAATACACAAATTAGCCGCCACGCGCTAGCGTCCGGTTTCCGGGAACCGCGTGCTAGCGCACGGCGGCTGATCTACCCAGTTTAAAAAAGTGAGTCGCCCTGAGCCTTCCGTGTGCTCGACATGGTCGTGTCCTTCGTGTCCTTCGTCGTCGACAGGAGGCGACAGAGAAACTCGCACCTCGAAGTCCGCGGGTTTTCGGGTCGAGACAGAGTCACGTCCGCCACGGATCAACCAATCACCGGGTTTGCACTGAGCCACCATTCTTTCCGTACTCACGCTGGCTCCGATCAACGGATTGGCAATCGATCCGTGCATCACCGAATTCTCATGGTACCAACAGTACTTCATTCTGGCGTCATCGGATCGCTGAAGTAACAAGACCACTGTTGAACCACTAGGCACAGTCCCACCGCCACTCGAATGCTCTTTGCCATCGACGACCCCGGAAACTCCGAGAAACCAATTGTCTTTGTCATCGGGAATTTGGACCTCGTACCGCCGTACATTCATCAGCATCTGAAGATCCGCAGCCGATGCCAACGGGCGAACGGAACCCCACCGCTGTGCCAAAGGCTGCACGACGAATACGACCGCGAGCGGCCATACAATGGCGAGGGCAATGACCAGCGACCACCGGAGTCGAGTGTTGCGTTTCGGCATGATTCAATCCAAAAGACAGAACGGCAGCCATCGCGGGACGGCAGCGATTGACGACACTTCGAAAGGACACGGTTGCCACTGCGGCGCATCCAATCGTCACCCACCGATTCAGTGAGATTCGCGGAGTTCACCGATCCGCTTGAAAATTCGGTGAGGGTCGCTACCCCTGGTGACGTATTCATAGATGAGCTTGTTGGGATCGCCATTATAGCTGACGCGCCGTCCGCTTGGCAGGCAGGCCGCCAATAGAGACCTGCCCACTTTGTTCTCATGCTGAATCTTCGGCCTTTGGTTCAGTATGTGAATTACACCATTTCGAGTAAACCGATAACACGATCATAGGGCTGACCATCCCAGAAACGCTGTTTCGCGAAATCCATCGCCGTTTTCCCTTCTGCGTTGACTGCCATTGGGTCAGCGCCCAACTCCAGCAAACATGATGTCGCATCTAAGAATCCTTCTGCGGCAGCTACCATCAACGCGGTACAGTCGAAACCTTTCAAGGGTCCGTCTTCGTTTGGCAACTCGAGAACCGAACATGCCTTGGTACGGCTATCAACATCGACTCCGTGAGACACAAAGAACTTGATCATCTCAATTCGGTTGGACATCGCCACCAGGTGAATTGGCCGAAATCCGTCCAAGGGAGAAATCGCATTTAGGTCCGCCTCTGCTAAAGCGAGTGCTTGGGCGACCGGTACACGCTGCTTGTCAAATCCCCAAAGCGACGCCATATGGATGGGCTTCCAAGGGACATAGTCTTGATCGACCGCGTCATCTTCCCAACCAAAATATGCAACCTTTTCAAAGCTTCGGTTCACATCATCGCCGTGTTCAACCAGCAGTGGAATCATCTCGGATCGACCTGCGGTGATGGCGAACTGTATCGGATAATAGGTGTCGACCTGATCACTGACGCTCTGCGCGTGACCACGCAACAAATCACCCACGCGTTCGACCATCCCCAATCCACAAGCTGAGTGCAGATCGATGGTGGCGCCCTGATCGATCAACAACTTCGACGGATTCCCGCCTTTCCGCTCTCTGATCGATGCGAGCTGTAGCAGCGTCATGCCGAAACCAATCGAATGGTTTGTTGGACGTCTATCCGCGATCACTGCGACAAACGGTTCGTCGTCGACACGAGCGTCTAGAAGTTCTGACAGTCGCGCGTCATCGCCCTTCGTGATCGCTTCGATGTAATCACGTTCGTTTTGCATGTTGCATTCTTATCGATTGGATGCGCTAGCCTAACAGCGGCGGATATTTCATGGGACGGACGAAAAGATACTCCCCATCAGAGTAACCGCCCAAGATGCCATTTCTTGCCTGCCGCGTCTCTGCTTCGATTCAACTTTTGCTGAATTCCGCGTTTGGCTTCCATCGGGTTCCCGGTAAGTAGCCGAGAATGCCCAGGAGGATTCCGACAGCCCCCAGAACCAGCGGAATGACAGTCCCGCCGAGAACAGCCAGTTCAAGTTCCTGTTGTGTTGGTCCATTTGATGCGGAACTCGTACTGGTGAAGTAGAGACCAGCAGCGAATCCAAGGAATACCGCGCTACCGAAGAAAAACAGAAGCGTCCAAACGCATGTCAGCAACACTTTCCTCACGAAAGCCAAGATCGAACCTTGCCGCGGTACCGGATCATTAACCGCAGTTTGATTTGGCGAGGCGTATGGGTTGCTGTCCGGTTCCATGGTTCGGCTGTGGCAGCACCTGCGTTTCAAAACGGCAAGACTATATCGGGGGCGGCTTGGACGTTGCCACGAATTTGGACTTGCTGCAGAGTTGACGTGAGATTCAGCGAGGGACCAGTCAAGCACTGGCCTGCATCTGCGCTCGCTTGATCGACGCATCCAAATCATCAAACATATTGCCAGCGTTTTCGTGAAAAACTCGCCCGATCAAGAGATCAGTCACGTTGCCACGATGCTCGGGATGCTCCTTCATGAAACGTCCAATGCTGAAATCTTTTTCATAGAACGCGTGAACGAGTTTCCGGACCCATTTTGCCCCTTCGCGGAACGATTCGTTCCACTGGCCTAGCTGATTGGCGCTGAGATCATTTTTTGAAAACCCGTCAACGATCGCGTCACCCGCATGAAGACCCATTTCCAGCGCAAAGTAGACGCCCGATGAATAGACAGGGTCAATGAAACCAAACGCATCGCCGACCAGCACCCAGCCATCGCCAGCGCTTTGAGTCGTCATGTACGAAAACTCTTTGGCCGTTCGGACATCGCCGAGCACCGTGGCGTTTTTAAGTCGCGGTCGCAGTCCCGGACAGCCGGCGAGTTCTTCTTGATAAACCTGTGCGGGCTTGCCACGTCCTTTTAGCAAATAATCATTGTCCGCGACGCAGCCAATGCTGGTGACGCCACGTGACATTGGGATGAACCAAAACCATGCTTCGCGATTTTCTGTTTGCATGATGATCGTGGCCCCTTCGTTATCGCCCTCGCCGCGAACAGCATCGCGGTAGTAGGTCCAGATCGCCGCTTTCTTTAAGTCTTGATTGACCTCTTTCAGTCCCTTCTTGTTGGCGATGAACGACTGTTGCCCTGTGCCATCAACAACGACTTGGCAAGCGATCTCGTGGTTCGTTCCCGCGTGATCGCGAACCACGACACCCACAGCGCGTCCGGCTTCATCAAACTTGACGTCGACCAACCGAGTACGGTCATAACAATCGGCACCCAATTCCGCGGCACGGTCGAACAGCATCTTGTCGAACTCGCTACGGTCGACCTGCCAAGTGTTGCTGCATTCTCGGTCGTCATGCTGGCGAAAGAAAAAGGGCTCGGATTCACGGCCGCTGGATGTCACGAACTGGACGCTTTTCTTTACCTGCCATCCAGCCGACCGGATCCGGTCGGTCAGCCCAAGCCGCTCCAGAGGCCAATACGTTTCGGGCATCAGCGATTCGCCAACGTGAAACCGCGGCATCGCGTCCCGTTCAACCAGCAACGTATCGAGTCCAGCGCCGGCGACGGTCGCTGCGGTCGAACATCCAGCCGGTCCACCACCAATAACAACAACGTCGTAGTTCGTTTTCATCTATCGCTTGGCCTTTTTATTTGTGAATCAACAGGTCCACACCGATCAACAAACCATTGTACCTAGTCGGGAAGCCCTGCCATCACCCGTTAGCCGAACATATCTGCGAACAGTGACTTTCAGACTATTTTTCGTGCGAAAGGTGCTCGCCGAAGAACTCGACGCTCTCGCGGTTGGTTCGATCGCGTAGCTTGCCGCCCCAGCCGTGGCCGGCATCAATCAACAACTCGACTCTGCCGGGCACGTCCGCTTTGGTCATCGCCTCGGCCATCTCGAATGCTTGGTTATAGGGTACCAGCGGATCTTCGGTTCCCTGAAACAGCAACATCGGCGCATCACCGCTACTTACGTGGCTCAGTGGCGATGCCAACCGATACGCATCCGGGACGTCCGCCTGAGTACCACCAAGAAAATCGACGACTAGCTTTTTGGTAACAACCGTCAAACCTTCGTCACGGAAGACAGTGGGGCCAAAATAAGCAACGACCGCCTGGACCTTGCTAGACTGATCCGGCCATCCGCCGTCGCCTTCCAACGAGGACTTGTCCGCGGCGTCGTTCACATCCACTGTGCCAAGCATCATCGAAAGATGCGCTCCGGCCGAAAAACCGATCGCACCAAACCGAGTTGGGTCGATCCCGTATTTTTCAGCATTGGCTCGGAGATAACGAACTGCGCATTTCACGTCTTCCACTTGGGCGGGAAACGGATGCTCGGGACAAAATCGATACTCGAGTGTCGCTGCGACGTAACCAAGTTGTGCGAACGACTTGATTTCATTTAAATGAGACGACTTGTTTCCCTGGCGCCACGCGCCACCGTGAATCACAACGATGCATGGTGCCGGCCGAGTTGACTCGGTTGGTTTGGCGATGTCCAAATGCAGTTCGACGCCAGCACCCGTTCCGTAGACTACATCGCGGGTTACCTGAACACCGCTGGCGAGCGTGGCCGCGTCGTCAGCGATCGCGTTGATGTGAACAAACGGTGACGTCACCACAACCACCGTCAAGAATATCTTGAACACTTGGAAATCTCTTTCAGGAAAGCGTGCACTGGCCTCTCGCCGTAACTAGCGAGAGGCCAAACTTGAAGCCGAGATCAATCGACGGGGAAGCCGCGTTTACGCAGCAGCGCGCCGGTATCAACATCGCGGCCGCGGAACTTGCGAAATCCATCTGCCGGATCGATCGTATCGCCGACACTCATCACGTTCTCGTAAAGGCTCTTGGCGACTTCTTTGTCATAAAAACTGCCCGCTTCCTTGAAGCGTTCCGCAGCATCGGCCGTCAAAGCGTCGGACCACAAATAACTGTAGTAGCCCGCCGAATAAGCATCGCTGCTGAAGATGTGAGAAAATTGCGGCGTTCGGTGTCGCATCGGAATCTCACTTGGCATTCCAATTTCGGCCAGAGTTTCGCGTTCGAACTTGTCCGGGTCGATGTCCGCATCGCCGGCCAAGTGCAATTTCATGTCAATTAACGCGCTCGCCAAGTACTCAACCGTGTCAAAGCCTTTGTTGAACGTCGACGCTTTCTTGATTTTGTCGACTAATTCTTGAGGCAACGCTTTGCCGGTTTCAAAGTGAACGGCAAATTGGTTTAGCACTTCTGGCGTGTCGAGCCAGTGCTCGTTGACTTGCGACGGAAACTCGACATAGTCGCGAGCAACGTTTGTGCCCGCTTGCGAACGATATTTCACGTCCGACAACAGACTATGCAGCGCGTGTCCGAATTCGTGGAAAAGCGTTACCGCATCGTCCCACGAGATCAAAGTTGGTCCGTCGCCCGACTTAACAAAGTTCGAGTTGTTGGAAACGATCGGACGAATTTCTTCACCCAGGTTTTGTTGCTCGCGATAGTCCGTCATCCAAGCGCCGCTGCGTTTGCCTTCGCGTGCAAACGGATCCAAGTACCACAATCCTGCGAACGAGCCATCCGCTTTACTGACTTCCCAAACGGTAACGTCTGGATGGAAAACGGGGATGCCACTGATCTTCTTGAACGTCAAACCGTACAGTTGTTCGGCTGACCACATCATCGCTTCGCGCAGTTTGTCCAACTGCATGTAGGGAGTAACCTCGTTCAGATCGAGGTCGTACTTGTCCTTGCGAACCTTCTCGGCATAGTAACGATAGTCCCATGGCTCGATCTTTAGATTCGCGTTTTCGCTGTCCGCGATCGCCTGCATGTCGGTGACTTCTTCTTTGACGCGTGCGACCGCCTTCGGCCAAACCTTCATCATCAAATCCATCGCTGCCTGCGGATCCTTTGCCATCGTTGGCTCCATCCGCCAGTGGGCGTGCGTCGGATAGCCGAGCAGTTTCGCACGTGCAGCACGCAGTTTCAGGATTTCAGAAATGATCGCGTTGTTGTCGTGTTCGTCGCCATTGTCACCACGGCTGTAGTAGTTTCGCCAAACGCCTTCTCGCAGCGATCGATCGTCGGCGTACGTCAATACTGGGTCCATCGAGGACCGAGTGTTTGTGATCGCCCATTTGCCACCCGAGTTACCTCGTTGTGCAGCAGCGGATTCCATCGCATCAACGACGGACTCGGGCAATCCAACCAGTTTGGATTCGTCGTCAATCCAGGTGACGAACCCCTTTTCGTCTTCCAGCACGTTCTGGCTGAAATCGGTGAACAGGCGAGCGAGCCGTGTATTGATTTGCGACAGTTTGGCTTTCTGACTATCGTCCAAACGCGCACCTTCGCGGATGAAGGTCTTGTACAAGTCATCAACGATCCGCCGCTGTGCCAGATCAAAGGTGCCGTCGGTCATCGCATCGCTTTGGTAAACCGCAGTGATTCGATCGAACAGTGCCTTGTTCTGGTAAACGCTGTCCTCGTGTTCCGACAGTTTCGGCATCACGTTCTTTTCAATGTCGGCAATCGGCCCGACATTCAAGTTGGATGAATGCACGCCAAAGATCGCTTCGAGCCGCCGCAAGTCTTCGCCCGAATTTTGGAGTGCCAACAC
>JBAUHR010001095.1:0-9451 GCA_049680385.1 Rubripirellula sp.
AGTTGCCGGTGCCAACGGACGCCAAGCCAGATGTCGGCTTGGGCGAATCATCTTCGACTCTGCTGGCGCCGCTGGAATCGATCGGCGAAAGTGCGTTGGCCTTGATCGGGTTGTCACAGTCTTGGCAACTCGACGAACCTCAACTCGGTGACGAACCCGATGCACAGCGACCGCGCACGCGTGTGGTGCTGAACCGTCGTGATGGGTTGCCGTTTGTGACACTGCATGACTACGGTCGCGGACGCGTGATCACGGTGCTGTCGGGACTGGATGGCTCGTGGACAAATTGGCCGGGCGATCCCACGTTTGTGGTGTTCTTGTTGCAATCCAACGCGTTGCTGTGGAGCGGTGCAGCGCCGCCGACCAATCGGATGATCGACGACGCAATCGTAAAAGTGCTTTCGTCTCGCGATTACACCGCCGAGGCGATGTACGTTCCGGCGACCAACGAGTCCCCACGAGTTCCGATCGAGATCGCAGCCAGCGAGCAACCGGCAACTTCGGTGGGCGAGGATCCGGTATTGGAACTCAAACTGGATCCGAACGACATGGTCATCGAAGGCGAAGACAATGTCGCCGAAATCCTGCGTCCCGGCATTTCCGAATGGGGACTGACACGGTCCGACGGGCGTGGCACCGTCGTGCCGGTCGCATCGGTAATTCGCGTTGGCGATGGTGAGCTTCAACGGGCCGATCAAGCCGAAATCGCACAGCAGTTTTTGCCGATGGAATTGAAATTCGTCAGCAGCAGTGCTTGGAGCGAACAAAACCAAACTGCGGGCAGTTCAACGATGACACTGTTGTTACTCGGACTATTGGCTGCGATTTTGGCGGCCGAGCAAACGCTGGCGTATTGGGCGACCTATCACGTGAAGCCGACGAAGTTAACGACTGCCACGAAACCAGCGTCGAAACCTGCGTCACTGGGAGGCCAAGCATGAATGCGGCTGAAAATCGTGCCACCGATACGCGGCAAATCGTCTACGAATTCGCTCGTGCCACCACACTCGAAGGATGGTGGATTTGGGCACTGCTAGTCGCCGCCCTATCAGTCGTCTTGTGGGTTTGTGTGCGATATTATCGCCGCGACGTCGCCGAGTTGTCTGGCGCGATTCGCGCGGTCTTGGTTGGATTGCGAATTGCGACGGTGATTGCGCTCGTCTTTTTCTTCTTTGACCTGCAACGACGCGCCCAGCGGATGGTGACGCGCCCCAGCGAAGTTGCTGTGCTGGTCGATGTCAGCCAAAGCATGTCGTTGCCGTCGGGGTCGGCGCTTAGCACGCAAAGTCGGTCCGAACGAGTCGAACAATTGCTCGGTCAGACCGATTTGTTGGACAAACTGTCGTCCGAGCACCGGGTTAGCGTTTACGCATTTGGCGAACAGGTCGAACCAACGCTGATCGAGTCGATCGGTATCGCGGGCGAAGGTCCGGCCGAAACCAACGACACTGTCGATGTCGCCGGCCCATCGCGGTTCGCCATCATTGGTGCGCTGCTGATTGGGATTGGTGGATTGGCCGGTTTGTTGTCGTTAATGATCGGCGCGGCCGGTCGCGCCAGTGCCGTCGGGCCATGGGTGTTCGCCAGTGCGGTCTGTCTGGTCTGTGGTGTTGTCGCAATGGGCAGTGTCTATAGCGTTCGCACCGAACAATCGCTTGCCGCAATTCTTGGCGTCGATGGCGATGCGGAATCCGAACAAGCTGATTCACCCGAGTCTCCGGACGATCAGCCGGCGCCTGTACGTGTGACGGACTGGAACGACGCGATCGCGGCATCGGATCCGCAGAGCCGAATTGGTGATGCGGTCCGTGGAGTCTTTGCTGGTCACGATCCGTCAACACTGGCTGGAATCGTCTTGCTGACCGACGGGCAAGCCAACGGTGGCAGTGATGCCGGTTCGGCGATCGCGTCGGCACGCCGAAGCGAGGTGGCGATCTATCCGGTTGGATTGGGCAGCAGCGATGCACCGACCAACATTCGCGTCGTCGACCTTGATGCACCACGGCGTGTTTACCCAGGCGACAAGTTCGCGATCACGGCCGTCTTGCAAGCCAGCGGGTCGAAGCCGCTAGAAGTCGAAGTGCAACTGCTAGACGGACTCGATAACGCATCGGTCGATGGCGGCGGCGACGATGACTCGCGAGCTGCCGATGGAAAAATCCAAGCTCCAGGCGAAGTCGTTGATTCGCAGAAAGTGCAGGTCAACAACGACGGAACACTGACCGGGATCCGTTTTGAACTGGAACCCGAATCGGTTGGTCGTCGACGATTGGCGATCCGAGTCGTCGCACCGGCCGAAGACCGCAACGACCGCGACGACATTCGCGATGCACGTTACGAAGTTGTGTCACGAAAACTGCGTGTGCTGGCGATCGCAGGCGGGCCGACTCGCGAGTACCGGTTCGTTCGCAACTTGTTGTTTCGTGACAAGTCGGTCGAACTTGATGCGTGGCTGCAAACTGGCCAACCTGGAATCAGCCAAGATGCGGACCAATTACTGAGCGAATTTCCGCAGACGGCTGAAGAACTGTTCGAGTATGACGCGATCGCGATGTTCGATCCGAACTGGACAGCGATCACGGCCGAGCAATTGGATTTGCTGGATCGATGGATTTCCCAACAAGCCGGCGGCATGATCCTGGTTGCCGGTCCGGTTTATCATCCCCAGTGGATTCGCCGACAAACCGATCCGCGAGTCGCTCGGATCCGCGGCTTCTTCCCCGTCAATCTGTCCACGCAGTCGCAATTGCTTTCCGGTGGACGCCAAGGTGGCAGCAATGCCTGGCCGCTGGACTTCACGCCCGAAGCACGTCGTGCAGAGTTTTTGTGGATCGCGGAAAACCCCGAAAAAAGTTTTGAAATCTGGGACGACTTTGATGGTGTCTACGACTATGTCGACGCCAAGAGTGCCAAGCCAGGAGCGAAGGTTTACAGCTACTTTAGTGATCCAACGACCGAGATCGGTGGTTCGCTGCCGGTCTATCAAGCGTCTCAGTTTTACGGTGCCGGGCGAATCTTTTTTCAGGGCAGCGGCGAAATGTGGCGTTTGCGTGGCGAGAGCGACGCGTACTTCGACAGCTTCTATACCAAGCTCGTTCGCTGGGTCAGCGAAGGGCGTTTGCTGCGTGACAGTAACCGCGGCATTTTGTTGGTCGATGCATCCCGAGCGATGGTGGGCGACACGATCGCCGTTCGCGCGGTGCTGTCGGACAAGCAATTCGAACCGCTCGACGTTCCCGAAGTCCGTGCGAAACTGTTGGCACCAAGTGGCCGCATTGACGATCTTCGACTAACGCCGCTAAAGGGCGAACCGCGCGCGGGAACCTACGGCGGTCGCTTTGTTGTCCGCGAAGCGGGCAGCTACGAAATTCGCTTGACGCTCGGCGATGCACTGGACGAACAAGTGTTGCGGCAAAGCGTCCAAGTTCGATTGCCGACCATTGAACTGGAACGCCCGAAACGCAACGACGCCGAACTCGAACAGTTCGCGTCGATGACCGGCGGCAAGTACTTGCCGATCAACGATGATGTCACCGATGCTTCGATCGCAACGAACCTCGTTTCGCTACTGCGACCACAGCCGCAAACCACGATCCTGCCGGGCACACCCGATGTCGATTTCACACGACGCCGGAACGCGGTCTTGATGTGGTTGATCGCGATGATGCTGACCATGGAATGGGTCACTCGGCGACTGCACCGGTTAGCATAGCTGCGATTTACCCGGTCGGCCGCAGGCGACTAGGCGGGCGGAAGTGTACCCGATCATCGCAACAACGAGAGAACGGTCTGTGGATTTTGGTTGGCCAGTGATAGCACGTTGGTGCCTGACTGGACCAAGATCTGAGCACGTGTCAGTTTGGCTGATTCTTGAGCAAAGTCGGCGTCACGAATTGATGATTCGGCTTCCTGCAAGTTCGCGGCGGTCTCTTTCAGACTGACGAGGTTGGAATCCAACGTTGTGGATTGAAATGCACCCAATCGCCCGCGAAGGCTGTTGGTTTGAGCAATCGCTTCGTCGACGATTTGTGCGGCCTTCGAAGGATCATTCGCAAGCGAAGCCGATTCGCCACTGCCTAGTTCGTACAGCTTGCCGCTAGCACCGCCAAGCCGAGCTGACGAAACGCTGCTGATACCGATTCTTGCTTGTTGATTACTAACGACGTCAGGACCGAGTTGGAACTGGGCTCCCCCGCCATTGATCGAAAACTGCGCCGAACCAGTGAACCCTTCGGCAACCGATGCGGACAATGACAACGTCGACGTGTTGATCGAGATCGAATTACCCGATCCACTTGCCAATCGACCGTTAGCCGTTGCGACAACGTCGGTTCCGGATTTGCGAGCCGAAGCGAACGTGCCACCGGCGCCTTGTTCTAAAATGCGCAAATCAACCAACGAATCGCTGCCGTAAGTTTCGCTATTGAGCTTCAAATCGTCGCCGTCGACCGATGCTGAAACGCCCGTCGCGTCGGTGACTAGGTTGATCTGGTCGACAACCTGCTGCAACGATGTGCCAGCCTTGATGTTGAACACCTCGCTACCGCTTGAACCTGCTAGCTCGAACACCACGTCCGCGGCTATCCCGCCATCGTCGTCGACGCTGCCACCGGCGAACGTCCCATCGATGGGTTCAGGTTCGATCGTCCGAAAAAAGTCGTTAGGGGTTAAGCCGACCGTTTCTCGCGTAACACTGAAGCCGGCAAGCGTATTCAATTCAGTTTCGATATCATCGAAATCGGTTCCGCCGACACCATCATCAATCGTCAGCGTGATGTTACCACTGGCGTCGACGGACGCCGTTGGCGAACTGCCATGTCCCGTTGCTTCAACTACGGTAAACGTCAAGCCGTTGGCTGAATCGTCGGCGGTGTCTTGAGTCAGCGTGAAGGCTTCGTAACTACCCGTATCGTGCACGGGTGTATTGAAAGTGATTGTTGCCGAAGCAAGGGCAGCTGTCGTTGCAGCAACGAATCCAGAAACAGACAATTCTGCCTTCGCCGCGGCCGTCTCTACGTTGATGCTAACGTCGATGCTGCTGTTCGAACCAAGGTTAACTTGATCGATCGATAGCTGTTTTAGGTTTGAGCTACCGGATCCGTTTTGGGTCACAAAGTCGAGCGACCCATCGAGTAACTTGCGTCCTTGAAACGTCGTCGTTTGAGCAATCCGATTGATGGCTTCCAGCGAGCTATCGAGTTGCAATTGATTCGCAGCGATTTCATCACTCGCCAAAGCGCCATCGCTAACCGCTTCCACGACCAGCCCTCGGATATCGTTCAGCAAGTTGCTCACTTGCCCGACCGCACTGTCGGCTGTACTGATGATTTGACTGGCGCGTCGCGTATTCGCGACGGCCTTTCCAATGCTGGTGATTTCGGATCGCAGGGCTTCCGATGCGATCAACCCAGCCGGATCATCGCTGCCTCGATTGATTCGCAATCCCGTCGACAATCGGGTCAATGCAGAGTTCAGATCTTGGTTACTTGATTGCAGTCGATTTTGGGCAACCAGCGACGAAACGTTTGTGTTGATACGTGTCATATTTTCGCGGTTGGGGCGACCGCTTATTCAAAAACCAGGGGCAGGATCCTTGTGCACCCTCAAACTTCCACCGCATTTATTGTGTGTGCGATCAAAACCCCATAAGAGTGTCTCAATTTCGCGACGCGGCAACGCGAGAACATCACAGAGCACGCACTCGCCAAATTCGGCACGACTGTAAGAGATGTCAAAATGCGTCGCCTCAGCGACTTCCTTGGCTCCAGAACGCTCGCGTTTCGGTGCAATTTAGAATGCGTTAAATATGAGGGATCGAGACTACGTCAGCAGACGCGAAGCCGCTCCGAGTGCGACGCATACGCGAACGCTTAATGTTCCTTACTTGCTTTTTTCGGATTTAGCGGCAGCACGTTGGCTCGCTTTGCGTACGCCATCCACATCGCAGCAAGTTCTTTCGCACGTTCAGGATTCTTGCTGCTGAGATCGTTTTGTTCGCTGCGGTCGGTCGCGATGTCGTACAGTTCCCACTTTCCGTTCTTGCCCTTGGCGACAAGCTTGTCGTTGCCAACTCGAATCGCACGGTTGCCTTCGTGTTCCCAGTAGATCGCTTCACGCTCGACTGACTTACCGGTGAAGGTCGGCACCAAACTCTTGCCTTCCATCGGCTTGATCGGTTGGTTGTCATGGAAGGTGGCCGGGTAGTCAGCACCGGCCAAGTCGATTGCCGTCGCCATCAAGTCGATCAGGTGACTTGGCGTTCGATCTAGCTCGCCATGTCGCGGCAATCCGTCAGGCCAATGAACGATCAGTGGCGTCGAAATTCCGCCTTCATGGACATAGTGCTTGTACTCGCGAAACGGGGTGTTCGATACCGTGGCCCATCCTTCGCCGTAACCAATCGCCGTGTCGGCCGGTCCCGCCATGGATCCTTTTCCGGTCCGCATCGGGAAACCGTCACGAGACTGCTTGGGCGTCATGTCGGGTTGCAGGTAGTCGTCGCTGAGGACTTCCATCGTCGGCTCGGCCGATCGTGGTCCGCCGGTACCACCACGGCCGTATCCTTCGGCACAACCGCCGTTGTCCTGCAGAAAACAAATCACGGTGTTTTCAAGCTGTCCCGTACTCTTGAGAGATTCGATGATTCGGCCGATGCCTTGGTCCATGCTGTCGATCATCGCCGCATAGACTTCCATGTTTCGTTTGTCCCAATCCCAGTGCTTCGTTTCCTTCTTGTTGTCGGGAATCGGCCAATTGACCGTGTCCGTCTTGCTGATCAGTCCGAGGTCGAGCATCTTTTGGTAACGAGTGTTTCGGATCGCGTCATAGCCTTCGTCGTACTTGCCGGTGTGTTTCGCGATGTCATGATCAAGCGCGTGCATCGGCCAGTGCGCCGCCGTGAATGCGACGTACATGAAAAACGGTTGCTCGCCGTTGTCGTAGTGATGATCACGGACAAACTTTGATGCGTGATCGGCGATCGCGTCGGTGTAGTAAAACGTGCCGTTGGCCATTTGGTCGGGCCCGTACTGGGGATCGGCAAAGGGCGAGATGAGTTCGTTGTCGCGCGTCAGCGAGTTGGGGTCAAAGAAACTGCCCGCGCCATGGATGGTGCCATAGAAACGGTCGAATCCGCGTTGTCGGGGCCAGTTCGACTTGTCCGATTCGATCTTGGGATTGATCTTCGGCGTGACGTGCCACTTACCAGCCATGTAAGTCCGGTATCCAGCCGGTTTAAGCGCCTCGGCAATCGTGACACAATTGCGATTCAAATCGCCTCGGTATCCGTCGTGCCCGCGATCTTCCATCATGTGCCCTACACCGGCTTGGTGCGGATACAACCCCGTCAACAAACTAGCCCGCGTCGGACAACATCGCCCTGTGTTATAAAACTGAGTAAATCGAAGTCCGCCATCGGCAAGCGAGTCCAAGTTTGGCGTTGGCACCTCGCCCCCGTAGCAACCGATGTCCGAAAAACCCATATCGTCGGACAAAATGTAAATGATGTTTGGTTTTTCGGCGGCCGACAAAACTGTCGAAACCAAAAACATGATGGCGGGTAGCAAACAGTGTCGCATGAAATGCCTCGTGGTGACCGAATGAAAGTGACGTCATCCAGGATACACTCTGGGAACGCCAATGCCTGGAACCCAGCCCAAGGAAAGGAAATAGCGACCGATGAAAACGATAACCAGCCTCCTTTTTGCCGTTGCTGTTTCGTGGTCGATGCCCGATTTATCACAGATGCACGCGGCGGGCGGCCTGATGGATCTATCGGTACACGATGAAGCCACTGGCGAGCCGGTCGCGACTCGCGTTGAAATCGCACGTGCCGATCGACCGGACAAGCCGATACCGATCCGGATGACGGTCCCAGCCGGCATGGGTGTCGTCTTGGATCAATCGCTTGCTCTATCGCTGCCCAGCGGTGCCTACACGTTTCGCATGGTCCGTGGGCCCGAATATCGGATCGTGACGGGCAATTTTGCGTTAGAAAAAACGAGCGTCGATGATCACAACGTCGACTTGCCGCGAATGATCGACATGCGAGCAAGAGGCTGGACCAGCGGCGACTGTTATGTCCCGAGTTCGCCCCACAGTTTGCCGATGCGGATGGTGTCCGAGGACTTGCATGTTGCGGCGGTGGCTGGCCATGTCGATGCCAAGCCGATTCCGAATCGCAGCTCGGACGATCCGCCGACTCTTGATCCGATGTGGATTCGTGAAGACGTGAAAGCTCACGATGGTCTGGCGGTCTACGGTTTAACCGACGAAACAACGCCGCCGACCGACGCCATCGCGAGTCAGTGGATCGCGGCGACGTCACAGATCGAGGATTCAGGAATCAAAGTCGCGATTGAGAATCCGTTCGCCTGGGCGCTGCCGATCTGGCTGTCGAGCGAGAGAATCGATGGCTGCTTTGTGCTCGGCGACTGGCTGCGTCTGGATCGAAAAATACTGTCCGTCAAAAATGGCCGTGACACGCAAAGCCTGATCAAGGGCACGACTCAGGCGACCGGCCAGTGGGCTGAACAGATCTACTGGAACATGTTGGAAGCCGGTTTTCGGATTCCCCTGCTGGCCGGAAGCGGCGACGACCGCAGTGCTTCGCCCGTCGGATACAACCGTTTGTATGCGGCCGATCCGCTGGCCGGATACGCATACAACGATGATCCCAACGAACCACTCGAGGCGCGGCCGCTGACCAACGAAGATGCCTGGTGGCGTGCCGTTTGGAACGGCCAAAGTGTGGCCACTAACGGCCCGATGATGCGTCCCACTCTGGATGGCGAAATACCCGGACACGTGTTTACCGCGACCGCAGGCGACGCGTTGGAACTGCATCCCGAAGTCCATTTGGCGGTTCGCGACCAAGTCGACTACTTGGAAGTCGTTCACAACGGCAAAGTCCACTACAAGGCAAAGCTAGACGATTTCGCCAAGGCGGGTGGAGTGATCACGCCGCTGGTGATTCGAGAAAGCGGCTGGGTCGTGATGCGAGTGGTCACGCTTTTCGACGATCACTACCGGTTCGCGACCAGTGCACCGTGGTACTTTGAATTTGATGGACAACCGCGAATTTCAATGGATGCCGTCATGTTTTTCCAGGACTGGCAAACCGAATACGAGGAACGGCTCAAGAAATTGCCGCCCAATGAACTCGCCAAGCACATTCCTTTCGTCAAGGCAGCACGGACGTTTTGGAACGACCGGCTGGTCAAAAGCAGGTAAAATCGAGACGCGAGTGACTAGCCAGAGTCGCGGGTCCACGTCGAGTGACCAGTCTTGGATGGCCCCAGAGACGCAATCAGAGCAATCCTTTCGGAGGTCGGCGATGGTCGCCGATTTTTCTAAAGTTGGCCTGGTTTCGCGACTCGGGCGGATTAGCGAAACTGTCGACCATGAACGCCATCGCCTCGGATCTGCTGCCTTACACGTCCCACGATTTTCG
>JBAUHR010001096.1:0-6142 GCA_049680385.1 Rubripirellula sp.
GTTGTCGGCGATCGGGTCGTACCGATTGCAGGGATTTATCTGTGGGTGGGTGGGCCGATCTGGCCGGCTGCCGTGCATGTCGTCACCGCGAACCACATTACTTGCCGATGCACACCAGCAAGGGCAGCGGTGTCGATTCATTGCGCATGGATGCGCAGAAGAGTCGGCCACCAGCAAACGTGTTTCACAGACAGGATGTCATGAAAAGCCTCTCGATCGCTTCACAGCTAGTCATCACTTTTGCCGTCAGCGGGTGCGCGACCATTGGCCCACCCGCCAGTCCGCCGGTTGCCCCAGCGACGCCTGGCAAGAACGCTGTCGCGACCCAACAAGCGAGTGGCAACGGTGGCGTTTCGCTTGTCGGTTACAACACCGATGCGAATGCAACGACATACCCCGACACCACGGTTTCCAGCAGTGACATCGAGATCGACACGATGGAACTGGAACCCGTAGTGATCCCAGCGGATGAATCGGAAACGACGATCCTGCCCCCACCGAACCAGCCTGCGGTACCGATCGCTGCGGAAGCGCAATTCGGATCCAGCTACACACTCGCCGAGATCGAACAGGCTGCGATTTCAAACAATCCGGCACTGTCGGTTGCCAGCGCGACGCTTAGCAAGTCGGCTGGTCTGCGCAGCCAAGTCGGCGTCCGTCCCAATCCAACGCTCGGTTACTTTGGTCAACAGATCGCCGCTCGAAACACCGACCAACACGGATTGTTTATCGAGCAAGAGTTTGTTCGCGGCAACAAACTAGCACTCAACCGCGAAGTACTGGCGCACACGACATCGGCACAGCGCAACGAGATCGAAACTCAACGCTATCGTGTTTTGACCGATGTGCGAGTTCGTTTCTTCGAAACGCTTGCGGCTCAAAAACAACTCGACGCAACACTTGAATTTGCAAAGCTGGCCGAGCGCGGTGTCGAAGTCGCGATCGAACGCCAGAACGCCGAAGAAGGCACGCTGATCGAAGTGCTGCAATCGAAAACGTTGCTAAGCGAAGTGACGCTGGCCAGCGAGCAGTTGGCGATCACTTATCGCGCCGCGTGGCAAGACTTGGCGGCGATCGCAGGCCTGTCGTCCTTGGCACCGTCACGTTTGGTCGCCGAACTCGACATGCAATCTGACTCGCCGTCTTGGGAAGCCGCCTATGGCGAAATCATCGCGACCAGTCCTGAACTTGCCGTCGCCAATGCATTGGTGTGCGAGAAATCAGCACTGCTAAAGCGCCAGAAAGTTCAGATGGTCCCCAACGTCACCGCCCAGCTTGGTGCCGGTTACGACAATGGCACCGACTCGGGGATGATCAACCTTCAAGTGTCGGCACCGATTCCGGTTTGGAACAAAAACAGCGGCAACATTTCTGCAGCCTACGCGGACTACACCCGTGCAATCGAAAACGTGAAGCGAATCGAACAGTCGATCAAGTCACGACTGGCTCGTGTGGCACAAGAATACGACGCTTCGATTGCAACGGTACAGAAGTACGATCAGGAGATCATTCCGCAAGCGAAGAAGAGCTTGGAGCTGTCCGAAGAGGCTTACCGAGCCGGTGAACTGGACTTTTTGCAAGTCTTGATCGTTCGCCGCAGTTACTACGAGTCGTCGATCCGCTTGATCGCTGCTCGCGGCAAACTGGCACAAGCCAGTGCAAACGTGGACGGCTTGTTGCTGACCGGCGGATTGGACGCACCCGCGGACTACACCGATGGTGACGGCATCCGCGGCGCATCGTTCGGCGGACAATAAGTTTCTGACGGTGGAGAGATTCAGCGAGCGTTCGAATCGTCCGTATTCCTGCTTTCGGATGAACGGCACCAACTGAGATAACCGCCACTGAGGTTCGAGACCTCGAACCCGTTTTGCATCAGCACGCGGGTTGCTAAATATCCGCGTTGACCGACTTTGCAGTAGGCGATGATCTTTTGGTCGCGCGGCAACTCGTCAAGTCGATCGCGAAGTTCTTCGATTGAGATATTCGTCGCACCGGCGATATGACCGCCGGCGAATTCCGCCGCTGAACGAACATCCAACACAAACGCGTTGCTTGGCAATCCCGATTCAGGAACGGTTTCGTGAACGATTGGCTGGTCGCCACGCACGACGCCGGACGCCACAAAGCCAGCCATGTTGACGGCATCTTTGGCGTGACCGTACTGAGGCGCGTAGCACAGCTCGACTTCTTCTAAGTCATACACCGTCATGCCACCCTGGATCGCCATCGCGATCACATCGATGCGTTTGTCGACGCCGTTGGTGCCAATGCACTGGGCCCCCAGCACTCGGCCCGTGTTTGGATCAAACAACAACTTCAACGTCATCTGTTTGGCACCGGGATAGTATCCGGCGTGATCGGTGGGATGAATGTAGACCGATTCAAAATCTGTCTTGTTGCGTCGCAGCAGTTTTTCACTTTGCCCGGTCATCGCCGCGGTCATGCCGAACACGCCGACCACCGCAGTGCCTTGAGTCCCGCGAAACGTCGATGGGCGACCGAAGATATGATCGGCTGCGATGCGTCCTTGGCGGTTGGCCGGTCCGGCCAGTGGAATTTGCACAGGTTGCTTGGTGACAAAATCGATCACCTGAGCAACGTCACCGACCGCGTAAATATCAGCGTCGCTGGTCAACATGTGCTGGTTGGTTACGATCCCGCCGCGGTCGGCGCAAGTGATCGATGCGTCGACGGCAAGCCTGTTTTCTGGACGCACACCGATACAAACCACAGCGAAATCAGCGTCGATGACCGTGCCAGATTTCAATTGGATATTCAGTCCCGAATCGGATTCGGCGAAGCCCGCGGCGGCGTCTTGCAGACGCAGGTTAATGCCTTGTGCGTGCAGGTGATCTTCGATCGGTGCCATCATCTCGTGATCCCAAGGCGGAAGCACTTGATCAGCCAATTCAACGATCGTGACTTCCATGCCACGACGGTGCAGGTTCTCGGCGACTTCGATGCCGATGAATCCGGCCCCCACAATCACTGCATGTTTTGCGTTCGACGTTGCCAGCGCATGCATCCGATCGGCATCCTTCAAATCACGCAGCTCTAACACAAGCGACGAGTCGATCCCGGGAATCGGTGGTCGCAGGGGCGAAGCGCCCGTTGCAATGATCAGTTTGTCGTACGATTCGGTATACGTTTTGTCGGATTCCAAATCGTGTACCGTGACTTGTTTTGCCGCACGATCGATCGACTTGACTTCGGATCGAACGCGAACGTCCAAACGATGACGAGTACGAAGCATCTCGATTGGTGCCACGAGTAACTTTTCACGCGACTGGATCTCGCCGCCGACGTAGTACGGCAATCCACAGTTTGCGAACGAAGGATATGCACCTCGTTCAAGCACAACGATTTCGGCGCCGTCCGACAACCGTCTCGCTCGCGCTGCCGCTGATGCTCCGCCAGCAACTCCACCGATAATGACGATCTTCATCGCTTCGTTTTCCTAAGTTGTTGATTCTCGTGAACGCTTTGCTGCGTGGATTTCGAAACGCGCCTCTACCCGACCTGACAAGAGCTCGCGTCGCGAACTTTGTTCCAAGGCATCTTGGCCAACATCATTCCCATACCACAGGTGTCAGTGATTCCGGCGAACATCAATCCAGCGCCGATGAATCCCGAAAGCCCGATGAACGCTGGATGCACAAAGTACCCGAGCACGGCACCAACCAACGTCAGTAGCCCCGCCAGAATCCGGACTTGGCGTTCAAGCGACACCGCCTTCTTTCCACGCTGGACCGGCAATCCCGCCTGTGCCCACGCCGACGTGCCCCCGTCGACCGACACGACATTCGTGAATCCCGCGTCAATGCACTTCTGGGCAGCCTTGGCTGACCGACCACCGCTCTTGCAGATCAAATAGAGCGGTTCGTCCGCACGGTCGCCGCGCGACTGCAAGACCTCGGCAGGAACCAAGCCATCGAGCGGCACGTTCACCGCGCCATCGGCGTGAACCTCACGAAACTCCACGGGTGTGCGGACATCGATCAGGTCAACGGTCGATTCGCGCATTTTGCCGGCGAGTTGCCGAACGTCAATCGTTTGCATGGAAATTCCGTCTTTTCAAGAGCAGTGGTTCGTCACAGCGGGCCGAATCGCCCTCGCTTATCGTATCGTTATATCGGAACGTGACGATATAGCAACAGGGACATTTTCGAGCACTTGCGTCAACAGCGCGGGCGGATGTGCCGGACGAAACAGGACCGTCAAACAAAACAGGCTGGCAGCCTGTGCTACGGGCAGGTCGTCTACTGCTCGATGACGACCGAAGGAAAGCGGCCACTGGCCATTTCAGGACTGACCAATTCGGTGCTTTCATAGAATGGCGCAGCGAGTTGCAGATCCATCCCTTCTTGATGGCGCGGGCCGACGCCGTCATGAATCACATGGGCGACCAACGCCACGATGACTTCGGTGCGCCGCGTTTCGTCAGCTTTACGGCGAAACAATGCACCCAGCACCGGCACCTTGCCCAACCACGGCACGAACGAACGAGTCTTCAAACTTTCTTCGCGAATCAATCCGCCGATCACGATCCCGCCGCCATCGGGGATCATGATGGTCGTTTGCACTTCGGTGGTTTCTTCTTCGGGGAATCCGCTCTGCAGGATCTTTCCACCTGATACTTTTGGCAGCACCGTCATCAAGACGTTGCCATCGTCGGTGATGACGGGCAGAACGGTCAGCACGACACCGACTTCCAAGAATTCGACAGACTGAACCGTTGTTGTTTGCGTCGTCGTCGACACCGAATAGGGAAGTCGCTGACCGATTTGGATCTTCGCTTCCTGTTGATTGACGACGGATAACTTGGGCGATGCCAGTGTCCGCGAGTTCGTGCATTCTTCGATCAGTTCAATCAGACTGGTCATGTCTTTGCCCTTCACGCTTAGCGCGACGGACGGCCCCGAGTCGGTCGATCCCGTGAAACCAGAACCTGTCAATTCGATGTTGCTGTTTTCGATTCTAGCCAGTGCTTGCAAGTCGACGCCGTGACGTTGATCGTTTGTCAGTGTGACCTGCAACACATGCGCCTCGATCAGGACTTGTTTTGGCGGCACATCAATTTGTGCGATGTACGAAGCAATGCGACTGTGACTCGCAGCGGTATCTTCGACGACCAAGACTTCTCGCGTCCGCAAATGATCGGTCGGGTCGGATTCGGTCACAAAGGCATTGCCGACTTGCGACAGCAGACTGTTGGCGACGCCTTCGACATCTTTGGCGGCGACATAGTCGAGCGGGTAGACCTGCAGGTAACGCCCTTGGACGCGCGGATCCATTCCTCCGTTGGGAGCACCGGTCACGTATAGCAGGTTTCCAACGCGGTGCCACGAGAAACCGGCCACACCCAAAATCGCATCCAGAACTTCGTCTAACTGGGCGCCACGAATGCTGACCGTCACTGGTCCCGAAACATCGGGTGCGAGGACCAAGTTGAAGTGGTGGTGGTCGGCGATCATTCGCAGCACCGCCGACAACTCGGCTCCGGTCGCCACCAACGTGACCAGGTCATCGGCCGTCGACAGATCCACACCCTCGACGGGCACAGGAGTATCGACTGGAATCAATTCATCGGTTTGGAAGTCCTGCGCCAACTGAACTTCGCCGGCAACTTGCAGCACGGCGTCCGATTCCGTCGCCAGATCCAACCAATCGAGCGTCTTTGCCTGAGCTGTAAACGGAAGCGTCAGATCGTCTGATGTTAAGAGCTGTGACTCGAACGCCAACGAAACCGGCTCGTCCGCAACCGTGACCGCGCAGCAAACGACGCAAAGCATCGCTGCAAAGCAGTCTCGGATCGCTTGAATCGGCCGCATATCCCGCCAAACCTTGAATCATGCACCTTTACCGGACCGGAAGAATCCGACTAACCATCATCTTGGTTATCGGCAGTGAACCTGCACCAGTCGCGAGAAAGTTGACCGGCAATTTGGCAATCGAGTTTCACGCGTGCTAATCTGGGTGCCCGACACGGCGAATCCTTGCCGTCGGTGCCAACCTTATTTTCAGGCTAAGTTCGTGGCGACAGTCGTCAACGGTTTGTCGTGTTGGTGCCGAATCGCGATCTGATTGTTTCACCGTTAGCAGCAGGCGAACGCGATAGGAAATACGCACGCCTGCGGCT
>JBAUHR010001097.1:0-12316 GCA_049680385.1 Rubripirellula sp.
TCCTTGGACTCGGCGGCGGCCTTCTCGTCATCGTCCTTTTTCTTTGCGGCCACTTCGTCGGCAAGCAGGGTCAGTCCCCAGTCCATTCGAGCGAATGCTAAGTCGACGCTTCGGCCGGCTGCGGCCATGCACAAGCCATTTTTTTGGCTGATGCTTCCGAACAGTCCGTCGTATTCGTCGTCGCCCATCAGTGCTGGGTCGGCCGCAGCCATTGCGAAACCGCCCATCGGCTCTTGAGCCTGGCGAGCGAATTCTGCTCGTAACGAGTTTGCTTTTTCCGGCGGTGCCATGCGGACGCGTGGATCCCAGCTCGGGTGCGTTCCAAGCCATGCTAACGTTTCGGCCGAGAAACCTTCCATCGCCAACTTTGGCATCAGGTCTTCGTAGTTGTAATTGAAGTGGCGGATCCAGCCGTCGGTTAGCACAATGTCGGCATCCAAGATCTCGCCCGTTTCAGGGTGAACCCGGCTAGGGCCGATCGCTGTGCCAATGTTGTTGTTGAGCCAACGAATGAAGTTGTATCGAACGTCCTCGGGATCCTTTTCCATGTGAGCGCCGCTTTGGGCGTCTTGGTATTCGATCACAATCGCATCGACGATGCCGACTTTTTCAAACGCCTTGTTCCAGTAGTTAACGCCAGCCTTGATCCAGCGGCGATAGCGTACCGGCGCGGTGTGTTCGACGTAGAAACGGATCGGTTCCTTGGGCGGGCTAAGCGCGAGTTTTGCGTCTCGCTTTTCAAGCTTCCAACGGTTGATGAATCGAATTTCGGTTTCGTCGTCTTTGTATTTTGACAAATCCGTAAAGCTGGTCGTGAAGTACCCGACCCGTTCGTCGGCTTTGCGAGGCTTGTAGCCGCCCGACGTGCTGGGCACTTCGCTGAACGAATAGTGAATCGTTTGCAGCTTGCCGCTGCCGTCGATTCTGCGTCCGCCGTTGACGATGTCAAAAGCGATCTCGACGTTGTCCGGAAAGACCTTCGCCGACTTCAATTCGTTGATGCGAGAATTGCTGACCCGTACGGACGAACCAAAGAACTTGCTGGCGTGACCGATAAGCAGCGCATCCAAATCGATCACGGGGCCGCCACTTGGGCCCATTGCCATGATCGGCACGTCAAGCAGGACGGTGTCGGTGAACAGGCGTTTGACGG
The DNA here is from genome assembly GCA_049680385.1 of Rubripirellula sp. Lineage (GTDB taxonomy): Bacteria > Planctomycetota > Planctomycetia > Pirellulales > Pirellulaceae > Rubripirellula. The sequence goes on from JBAUHR010001097.1 coordinate 1,154, forward strand.
ATGCTTTGCTTTCCGCATCGCCTGTGGCACGTGTCGACAAGTTCGGCGCGATCAACGCCAAGCGATCGTCATAGCGACGCCACTGGACGACCCAGTCTCCGGACTGAAGGCCCGCATACAGATCGCCACTGCTGACCGTCAACGCGATGAAGTAATTCTTGCCGGCAAAGTTCTTGGGCAGTTCGCCGATCAGTTGAGAGTCTTTGTCTCGCTTCCAAACGTTGAACAGGCTCTTGGTTGCCTGTTGGTCTGAAATTTCAACCTTGGTGTAGCCGTCCGATACTTTGTCGAAGGCGGGTAAGTCGGCAGCGCTGGCCAGTGAGGCATGGCCGAGTGATGCAAGGGCCAGGGCGGCCGCAGCGAGGCGAGGCATGTATTTCATTCCGAACACTCGGTTATTTCAAGGTGAGAATTTGATGGCTGGATTGGCGATCTCGGCAGATCGCCTAAGGGCGAGTCTATTTGAACGCACCAAAGCGGGTTACGGTTTGCCGACCCTCGCCGGTTTATTCGATAAAGTTTGCCAAATCTGAACCGTCTAATCTTACATCAGCCCAGCAAACGGCGGCGAGTAGCTTGCCCGAGGGTGAAAAAAACGAATCTGGCAGATGACGAATGCGACGACATTGACGGTTTTCGGTGATGAATGGACAATCAAGCCCAGGTGACGGACCGCCGCGATCCTATCCCTTTTCCCTTTCTCGACAAAGTTTCATGACTCAAGAGACTCGCCTGATGAACCCTTTGGCCCAACAAGACCCTGCCATCTGGGACGCGATCGAAGCCGAAGGCCGCCGCCAGCAGGAGGGGCTCGAAATGATCGCAAGCGAGAATTACACCAGTTTGCCGATCATGCAGGCCGCTGGCAGTGTGCTGACCAACAAGTACGCCGAAGGTTACCCCGGCAAGCGTTATTACGGCGGTTGTGAACACGTCGATGTGGTTGAAACGATCGCGATTGATCGTGCCAAGAAACTGTTCGGTGCCGAAGCCGCCAACGTCCAGCCGCATGCCGGGTCCCAAGCCAATACGGCTGTTTATTTGTCGGCCCTGGAAGTGGGCGATACCGTGCTGGGGTTGGACCTAGCCCAAGGTGGTCACCTTACGCACGGCATGAAGCTAAACATCAGCGGCCGGCTGTACAACTTCATCAACTACGGTGTCGACAAAGAAAATCAGCGTCTGGATTTTGATCAGATCGCCAAACTGGCTCGCGAGCACAAGCCGAAACTGATCGTCGCCGGTGCGAGTGCCTATCCGCGTGAAATTCCTCACGACCGATTCGCCGAAATCGCTAACGAAGTCGGCGCCAAGCTGATGGTCGACATGGCTCACTACGCCGGTCTGGTTGCCGCCGGAGTCCACAACAGCCCCATTCCGTTTGCGGATTACGTCACCACGACGACCCACAAGACCCTTCGCGGCCCTCGCAGTGGATTGATCATGTGCAAGGAAGAGCACTTGAAATTGGTCAACCGCAATGTGTTCCCTGGTACCCAAGGTGGTCCGCTGATGCACATGGTGGCTGCCAAGGCGATTTGTTTCGACGAAGCGATGCAGCCTGGATACAAAGAGTACGGTCAATCGGTCGTCGACAATGCCAAGACGCTTGCCGAAACGTTGTTGACGGCTGGTTTGCGTTTGGTCAGCGGCGGAACCGACAATCACTTGATGTTGGTCGACGTCACGGCCGTTGACCTGGGTGGCAAGAAAGCCGAAGAAGCACTCGATCGTTGTGGCATCACGGTCAACATGAACATGATCCCGTTCGACCAACGAAGACCAGCCGATCCATCGGGCATCCGCATCGGAACGCCTGCGTTGACGACTCGCGGCATGGGCATCGAAGAAATGAAACGCGTTGGCGGATGGATTGCATCAGCACTGCGTGGTCCTGATGATGCGGCGATGCTGGAACGTATCCGCGGCGAAATCAAAGACATGTGCGAGCAGTTTCCGGTTCCGGCCGGACGCAATTCGGCGCTGATGCCGGCAAACTGATCACAGCGACTGCGTTCTCGTTGAACGCCTAGCCGCAGGCGCCGGCTAGGCTTGAATCTCTGTTCATTCAAAACGAGCCGGCGCCTGCGGCTAGGCGTTCAACGATTGTTCTGACATGCACCGAATCCTAATTGCCGACGACAACGACGCGAACCGCGAACTGCTGGAGGCGTATTTGGTCGGCGTCGAGTGCGAGCTCGAAACTGCCGAAGACGGGCAAGACACGCTCGACAAAGTCGCCTCGTTCAAGCCCGACTTGGTGTTGCTTGATGTGATGATGCCAAAGCTAAGTGGCTTTGAAGTTTGCAAACGCTTGAAGGACTCGCCCGAAACAAGCCGTGTCATGATCTTGATGGTGACGGCTCTGAATGAACTTGGGGATCACGAACGAGCGGTTGAGGCGGGCACCGACGACTTTTTGAGCAAACCCGTTAACAAAATTGAGCTGCTAAAGCGTGTCGAGATCATGCTGAAATTGAAAGGCACCGAAGACGAACTGGAACGGCTGCGGCAGTACATCCAGGAAATGGAAGAGCGGCGAAAGTAGGCTCGACGCAGCGTAACGTTCCGGTATCGTCCGTCGCGAAAACCGTCGCCGTCGCCTTTGCCTAGCCGAAACGATTGGCGACGTGTCGATTCAGTACTGCATCGCGATCTGGTTGTTGAGCTGTTAGCCGCAGGCGTACGCGATAGGAAGTGTCTACGCCTGCGGCTAACAGTCAAAAGACTAAATCGACAAACCGCTGGCGCGTTTCGCTACCCGAGCACCGATGCCGGCGAAAGAAAGCTAGGCGTCGCCGGGGTTGGTTTCATCAGATTTGGTCTCATCGGATGTCGTCTCATCAGGCGCCGCGTCACTGGCGGGCGGATCGGCGTCGTTTGACTTCGGCTTGAGCGGGTTTTCTGCGTTGATCTCGAGTGTCGTTTTCACGACGTCCACTAATTGGTCAAGGCGAAACGGCTTGGAAAGCACGCACTTTGGATGCAGTCCGTTTTGGCGTGCCTTGACAATCGAGTGCCCGGGGTCGTATCCAAAGCCCGTCATCAAGACCATCGGGACGCGCTCCATGATCTCGCCCAATCGCAGCATCAGTTGAAAACCGCTGTAGTCGGGCAGCCGAATGTCGCTGATGATAACGTCATAGCTTTTCGCACCACCGCTGCTGCGAACCATCCAAACTGCTTCGTCGCCTTTGTGTGCGGTTTCAACGATGCATCCGTAACGTTCAAGCAATCGGTGAGCATCTTCACGCACCGGGCCGTCCGCATCGACGACCAAGATGCGTTTGCCGCGAAGCGCGACATGTTGTGATGATTCGATGCCGACCGGGACCGCTTCGAGCGGCGTCATCTTTTGGCCGACCTGCTGGATGGTTTGCTTGATGTCGCGTGCGTTGTGAAGAATTCGCTGCAGTCGTTCAACGACTTCTGGGCTGTGGCCGATGTAGCCTTCCATCACATTGACAGCGTCGTTCAGAATTTCGTCGACCGGCATCGCCACCGCACTGTGAATCGCATCGCAGCTCTGTTGTGCTGTGTTGGCTTTTTGAGCAACCAGCAGTTCAAGCGTATTGAGGGCAAAGGCAACGTCGCGTGCAAAGATTTCGAGGAACTGCAGATCGCTGTCGCTGAAGGCATTCGATTCAGGGCTTTCGACATTGATCGTGCCGAGTACCTGGTCATGCAGAATCAGCGGCGCGGTGATGGAACTTCGCGAGGACACCACGCCGGGGATGAACAGTGGATCGTTCTCAACGTCCTGGCAAACATACGGCGTGCCGCTGGCCGCGACGTAACCCGTCACTCCGTTGCCTTGTGGGTGAGCAAACAGTTGGCGATCGGCGGCGTCTTGGTCGATACCAACGCTAAGTAGGGGCACCAGATTTCCCGTCGCATGTTCGAGCAAGCGAATCTCGATGACTTCGAAATTCAACAGGTCGCTCAAGTAATGGCGAATGTTCTCTTTCAACAGATCAATCCGCTCGTCGACTTCCATCATGAAGATTTCGGTCGGACGAAGATCGGCCAGTTCGCGGCCCGCTTTATGGATCGCTTCGAGTTTCTGTTGTTGCAGGATCTCTTCGGTGATGTCGCTGATCGTGACGATCAATTGGCGAGAATGGTGAGGTAGAACGAGCGGCGCGGCGTGGACTTGAAAGTACCGGTTCTGGTCGGTGTGCAGCGTGCTGTTGCTTTCTTCGCCGGTGGCAAGTGCCGTGTGGAACGGGCAGAAGTCCGGTCCCATGATTTCAGGATTGGAAAGCAGTTCGTAGAAATTCGTGCCGGCAAGTGAACCTTCGGGCCTGCCCGACCACTGTGCCAAGCGGCGGTTCCCCCACAACAAGCGAATGTCAGAATCCAGCAGCGCGACGCCTTCGGGCATATCTCGCAGCATCAATCCGCTCTGCGTTAGCCCGCGCAGTTCGCTCATTTGAGGCAGTTGATCCCGAGCGATCCAAACGCCGTCGATTTCGGGCTCCTGCAATTCGTCGAGCACCGCGACCGACGTGTCAACCACGATCACAAGCTCTCGATCGATTTCGCTGGGCAACGTCTGCGGATCTCCCACGCAGATGAGTTTGCGCGGACTGCTGGTAATCTGTGTCGCCTGAGGCGATCGATTCATCGCTCTTCTCCCACCACCACGCTCGTTTCCCGTCGCCTGCTGATCCGGCGAGTCAGCAACCACGGCGACTCGAAATTCGAGCGTTCGGGTCGGCGCCTCGATGTGATCTGATTTTTAAACGCACCAAGCCAACTGCATTTACTCCGGCCATTTGCACTAACGTCGTATCATACGCGGCAGTTGCGATTCTGTCACAGCGAACTGGGCAACATTCCGAGGTGAATCAGGAAACTAATCGGGGTGGCGCCCCCGGATAGTGTGGTGGCAGCAGGTCGAGAGCCAATCGGTTGCACGTTCGATGACGCGTCTAGGCATCGGGTCCCCGTATTCGGCAACAACATTAAGGCGACAACCAGGTGGCCACTTGGATCTATCTGAAATCTGAAAATCAAATCCTGCGATTCGGATCTCTCGCGATGTCAGGTTCGCGGATGTTGGTTGGCGTGATTCGGCGAAATGGGGTGGGAGTCTCGCATAGTTAAGGCGATAAACATCGGGTTGCCCATTTTCTCTATTTTGAACCCTCGAGAACCCGGTCGAAGGTGGTTCAGAGTGGGTGAACACCGCGGAAAATGCGGATATCCGCGAAATTCAGTGGTCTTGAAGATGCTGTCCCCCTAAGTGGGAGTGGCTCTGGCTTGGGGCGCTGTTCACTGGCGCGAGCGTTCACTATCTGGCTGTTGGCTGTGTTATCCCCCCATCGATCTGACCTTCCGCCGGCAGGTGTCGTTTCCATCGCTGTGGATAACCTGGGGGGCTTTCCTCATGCGTTTCGAGTGTTAGAAATCTACTGGAAAAGACCGTGAAAACGGAGTTTCGTGTCGTCGGTAGAGTTACCCCCAAAATGTAACGGCGTTGTGTGACAGGTCAGCGCATGTGCAAAGTTATCAGCCTGATAATTTGCCTTTTTTCGCTAGTTTGGTGAAAGCAACTCGTTGACATTAGGTGTACAGCCTTTAGGATTGGCGGTCACTGGGCGAGTCGCCCATCTTACGCAGCCGTTAAAAACTTCCTCGTACCTACTTCTGTGGCCTCACGCGCTGTGAGACGTTTCCGGAGGGTTCCCCAAGATGAGAGCACAAGTGTTAAAGACCGTTTTCGGGCTCGTTGCGGCGATGTTGTTCGCTGTTAACGCCCAAGCAGGATGTGGCGAATGTGGAGGCTGCGAGAGCGGCTCCGGTTGTGTCACGAGTGGCGGAGTCGCCATGGGTAGTGGCGGCGGTAGCGTCGTCTACAGCAGCGGCGAAGCCGGTGCATCAATGGGCGGCGCATGCGGCCCAAGCGTTTCGTACGAAACGCGAACTGTCATGCAGTCGCAATACGTGACCGAGACCCAAATGGTCCCGACCACCTCGTATCAGCGTCAAACGCAAACTCGTATGCGTAACGTGACTCGTAGCGTTGCTAAGGTTCAAACCCGTCAGCAAACCTACACTGTCAACGTTCCACAAACTCAAACTCGTACGGAATAGTACAACGTTCAAGTTTGTGTTCCTTACACCGAAGAAGTCCCTTACACCGTTTCGGTGCCAGTGACGACTCAGGTTGAAGAATCGTACCAAGTGTCGGTCCCTTACACCGAAACGATCGAGCAATCGTATCAAGTTTCGGTTCCTAAGACCGAAGAGCGTACTGAAACTTACACCGTTTCGGTTCCTTACACTGAACAAGAAGCGTACACCGTTTCGGTTCCTTACACCGAGCAAGTCGAGCAGTCGTACCAAGTTTCGGTGCCCGTTCAAAAGACTCGTGAAGAAAGCTACCAAGTTAGCGTTCCTTACACCGAGCAAGTTGAACAGTCGTACCAAGTTTCGGTTCCTGTCACTTCGACTCGCACCGAGTCGTATCAAGTTTCGGTTCCTTACACCGAGCAACTCGAGCAAACCTATACGGTTCAAGTTCCTGTGACCTCGACTCGTACGGAAAGCTACCAAGTTTCGGTTCCTTACACCGAAACCACCACGCAAACCTACACGGTTCAGGTTCCTTACCAAGAAACCAAGACTCAGTCCTACATGGTCAACGTTCCTTACACTGAAACGGTCGAACAACCGTACAGCGTAACGGTTCCTTACACCGAGCAAGTTGCTCAGAACTACACCGTTCAAGTTCCTTACACCGAACAAGTTGCACAAAACTACACTGTGCGTGTTCCTGTTCAAGAAACGAAGACCGCTTACCGCACTGAAACCAAGTGCGTTCCTGTGACTTCGATGCGAACAGTCACCAAGGACATGGGCAGCTATCAGTGCCAAGCTGTTGCTACTGGCGGCAGTGCTTCCTACGGCAGTGCTTCCTACGGCAGCGGTGTTGTCGGTGGTGGTTCGGCTTGTGGCGGCGGTTGCGGTTGTGCTGCTCCGGCTTGCAACAGCGGCTGCAACACTGGTTGCAACAGCTGTGGCGGCGGATCGGTTGCTTCGGCTTCCTACGGTTCGGCTGGCAACGCTTGTGCTCCTGCGGTTTCGTACCGTCAAGTTTACGTGCCTAACTTGGTAACCGAGCAAGTCCCAACGACTAGCTACCAACGTCAGTCACAACAAGTTCCTTACAGCTACACGACGACCAGCTACACCACGCAAACTCAAACTCGCATGGTTCCTGTTCAACGTTGCCGTACTGAAACTCGTCAACGCATGGTCAACGTGACCAAGTACCGCACCGAGCAACGCAGCCGAAGCGTTCAAGTTCAGAAGTGCCGTCAAGAGCAACGTACTCGTGACTATGTTGTCACGAACTACCGCAGCGAAACCAAGACTCGCGAAGTTCCTGTGACTCGCACTCGCATGGAAACTCGCACCCGCGAAGTTCCTGTGACCACGATGACCACAGAAAATCGTACTCGTACGGTTTCGGTTCAGAAGACTCGCATGGAAACTCGCACCCGCGAAGTTCCTGTGACCACGATGACGACTCAAACTCGTACTCGTATGGTTCCTGTGACCAAGACTCGCTTGGAAGATCGTACTCGTACGGTCAACTACACCGAGATGTCGACTGAAACTCGCACTCGTATGGTTTCGCAACAACGTACTCGTCAAGAGCAACGTACTCGCGACATCACCAAGTACCGCAGCGAAGAACGTACCCGTACAGTTCCTTACACCACCATGGTTAGCGAAACTCGTACTCGTAGCGTTCCTGTGACGAAGACTCGCTTGGAAACCCGCACTCGCATGGTTCCTAAGACGACCTACACCACGGAAACCCGCACCAACACGGTCACCAAGCAACGCATGGAAACGCAACAGCGTACCCGCGAAGTTGCTTACACCGTCAACGTGCCACAAACCCGTACCCGTAACTACAACGTGACCGTTTACGAAAACGTCACCGAACAAGTTCCGGAAACCTACTCGGTTTGCGTCCCGGTTACCACGATGAAGGCAGTTCAAGTCAAGAAGTGCGTTTCGGTCCCATCGACCGTTACCGTTCCTGTCTACAACTCGGCTCCAGCGATGAGCACCGGCGTCATGATGGACAGCAGCAGCTACGGCAGCGGCGAAGTCATCATGGACGGTGGCAGCTACGGTGGTGAAGTCATCCAGTCGGCTCCTGCGATGGAAGCTGCTCCGATGGCAACCGGTGCTGGTTGCACCAACTGTCAGTAATTTCGCTAGCTGCTCTGCCTAGCAGGGCAACTTTGAAACTTGAAAGCCTCGGAGACGTAAATCTCCGGGGCTTTCTTTATGCGCCAATTGTATCACTCGCAGTATTTCAGAGCCTTGCGAATCGGACGCGTTCGCAGCGGCTCGATCGATGTTAAAATCACGAGTCTCTGGTTTGTTTGATGTCTAGTCGCCTGCGTCGTGTAGGCCACTCCCCTTGGAAAGACTCGCAATGCAACATGTTGATGTGAAAATCCACGGCAATGTCGCCACCGTTTTGATGGACCGTGCGTCGGTTCGAAATTCGCTGCACCCGACGTTGATCGAAGATCTGCAAACCGCTTTCTCGGATGTTCATCAAGAGAAGCGTGTCCGGTCGGTGGTGTTGTCGGGAAGCGGTGATCACTTTTGCGCTGGCGCTGATCTGCGAGTCTTTGGCGAGATTGTTGCGCTGCCCGAGGAAGAGTCCTTTGCCCAGTGGCATGCTGCATGGGGGCATTTGACTGAACTGTTTGAAATCATGCTGCGATTCCCCAAGCCCATCGTTGCCGCCGTTGACGGCGCTGCAGTCGGAGCAGGGTTAGGCTTGGCACTCGCTTGCGACATCATTGTGCCTTCGACGCGTGCCAGTTTTGGCGCAAACGCAGTTCGGCGCGGGTTGGTCGGTGGGGCAACGGCAGCATTGTTGTCTTTCCGAGTCGGCGGCGCGACGGCCGCTCGCATGACATTGACTGGTGAAGAAATCGATGCTGATGTGGCTTGTCGATTGGGGCTGGCGTTGCCACCGGTTTCGCCTGATCAAATCTGGGTTGCGGCAAAGGAGGTTGCCGAGAAGTGCTCGCACGGTCCACGCGAGGCCGTGCAGGCAACCAAGCGGCTGCTCAATGAGAGTATCGGTGAAGCCTTGATGACTCAGCTCGCCGCAGGCGCCGCCGACAGTGCTACCGCGTGCACGACCGAATCGGCTGCCGAAGGTATTCAGTCGTTCCTGGAACAACGCACGCCAAAGTGGCCTTAGGATCCTGTCAGTCAATGCTGATCAGCAGCACGCCGCACAGAATCCCTGCGATGCAGATCAGCTTGGATTTCCAGTTCAGTTCACCCAAATGCAAGATACCGAACAGGAACGACACGATGACCGAGGTGCGGCGAACTGGTGAGATGACGGATATCAGAGCCTCGGGATCCGACACGGCGGTGAAGTAAACGTAGTCGGCCGCTAGCAGGAAAACGGCGATCAGGGGTATCGACCATCGCCACACAAACGGCTTCGTTTTGCGGTCGACGTAGTACCAGCGAATCGCCAGCGGCATCATCACCGGAACGAGGTAAACCGAGAACCATGCGTGGACCGTGGTGGGGGGAATCGCGACCGACTGCAGCAGGTATTTGTCGTAGATCGCGCTCAACGCACCTAGCAATGTTGCAGTCACCATCATCGCGACGGGGCGACTGCGGTGAAAGTAAATGCCTTCACGTTTTCCAATTCGCGAGAACGCAAAGAAAGCCACAAAAATGATCGCCATGCCCGCCCACTGCAGCGGCGACGGTCGTTCGTGCATCGCGATGACGGCAATCGCGACCGTCCACAACGGGCTGGTCGCGCGGATCGGTGACGCGATCGATATTGGCAGTTCTTTCAGCGCAAAGAAAGCCAGTGTCCACGACGCACCAACCAGCGCCGACTTGATCGCCAGCAAGACGTGGTGGTGAAGCGTTAGGTCGGTCAAACCAGCGATCACGCCGCGCGCATTGCCGCCACTGCCAAACCAATCATTCGCCGCTGAAGCAACCAATATCGGCAACCAAATCAGCGCCGCAGTCGACACGTTCAGCAGCAACACCACCGGCACGGCGTTGTCTTTGACCGATGACTTCTTGGCAATGTCGTAGACGCCCAAGAACAACGCTGAAACGACGCTAAGGGTGATCCAGTCCATCACGCCTTAATGACTTCACTTGGCGTTCGATCCATCGTCATTTCAGATAGTCCAGACGTCGCTGGACTTCACCTTTGCGCGCCGGTTTGAACGACAGTTGGATTTGGTTCACGTCGATCGGAAACCGTCCGTTGGCGTGGTCGTTCAAGTAAACCGCCGTACCCAAAATCGGCAGCGTTTCAATTTCGCTGGTGGCCCGCTGAAGCGAACGATAAAGAAACGGACGTGGGTCTTGGTCGCCCGCGATTGCCACAAACTCGACCGCGCGGGCCACGACCAGGGGTTCGGCGTGCTGCAGTTGGTTGGTGGCGTCGGGCAATATCGCAGCCGCAGTTTTTCCGAAACTTGACGCCGCGATCAATCCCCAATAGCAAGTCCATGGATCATTGCTGTTCACAGCCGCCGTCAGCTTGGGCTTAGCTTGATCCCAAGGCAGCAAAGCCAAGTTGGCGACGTCGATCAGGTTGGCGATTTCAACGCGATGGGCTTGCCCGAACGCTACGGGGTTTTCCATCGCTTCGTCCACCAAGATGGCTTCGGGAAAGAAGCTGAGGTCGGGCATCGACTTGAGCCGCTGGACCAATCGGCCCCGCATTTCGCGAAGTTTTTCAGCGTGCGTGGGATCGTCCGCAAGGTTCCGAACCTCGTTAGGATCGGTGCTCAGGTCGTATAAGGCTTCCGACGATTTCGGCAAAAAGAACTGATTTTGGATATCGTTCAGTTTGCCGTCTTGGTGCAGCGATCGCCACTGGCGATAGGCCGCCATTTCGTAGCGATAATTGTTCTGCAACCCATCCGGCAGAAACGGTTCGAAGTTGCGGATGTATTTCCAGTCGCCCTTTCGAAGGGTTCGCACCAGATCGTATTTTTCGTCAAAGCGATCCGCGTATCCGATCGTTTCATTGCGGCCGTCGACCTCTTTCGCATCAACGTCGGTGCCCATGAACGGTTTGCCATCTACGTTTGCGGGTGTTGGAATTCCAGCGAGCGA
>JBAUHR010001098.1:0-2933 GCA_049680385.1 Rubripirellula sp.
ACCGAATGCTGACCATCGTGGGATCTTCGCCCGAAAAAATGCCGATCGATTTCCCAAGGTGCTTGGATAATTCAATGTTCGGGTCTGGCTTGAAGTACTCGTCCAAGGCCGTTGCATGGCGAAAGCGATCGAGTTTCCAGTTTCGCAGTCTTTCGCTCGGTTCGGCGACTTCGGGTGCCGCGGCGACGATATAGATGCTGCTTTGATAAACCGCCAATCCGTACGGTTCGATCTTGCGAGTCGAAACAGGCTTGCCGACCGATTCGTATTCGACTTCGATGACGCGGTGTTCGATGATCGCACGATTGATGGTCTTGAGCATGCCTTCGTGGTTTTCGTACGACTTGCTTGGCCCACCAAAGACGTGCAGCGTTTTTCGGTACCGCGAATAGTGATCGAAAACGCCATCGGGGACGGCTTCCTGGACTTTGTTCCAGAACGTCTCGATCCCACGCCAATATTGGGTTCCGACCAACGGAAAAAGGAGCTCGCGGCCAATCGACAGCGCGATCATTTCCGACGCCGATAGCCCGACCTCGTGGACGCCCTTGTTGTTTTGGCCCAGCTTGTAGACTTTGCCTCGTTCGACTGTGTCGTTTTGAATATCGAAACCGGCCGCTTGCAACGCTTCGACATCACGCCGCACCGTCCGCTCGTGCAGCGTGGTCAACCCGAGGTCCAGTACGAGATCGGCCCGCAGTTCTTCGAGCGTTCGCCCGAATCGCGAGCACTCAAGCAGTTGCAGCAGTTTGTGCTGTCGAATCAGTTGGTCGTTACGAGCCATCGATCAAACTCTCTCCGTCCGTGTCAAATTGAACCGACGTGGATTGTCCCTCAGATCGGCTCGCTTGGGAAGACAGAGCCTGGGCGTGGTTTACTGTTCGGATGGGCTCGGGAAATGTCGTCACCCGACATGCGATGAGGTCGGATCAAGCGTCAACGACAATGGTGCCGGCCAGTCGGTCGTGCAGCGTCCGAGCGTTCTCGGAGAATACGAAAAACGGGTCAATCAAAAACGGTATGTAAAGTAGAAACACCGAAAGAAAACTGAAGCCGAACGACCGAACCAGCCATCCCTGCACAAAGCCAGGCAACTGGCCATCGGATTCCATCACGATACGACTTCCGGCCGCCTTTTTACCGATCGATTGTCCCGACTTGCAGATCATCGCGATGTTGATGCCCGTCACAATGATCGTTCCCGTCAAGCTGAACGCCAGTTGGACAAATGGAAGGTACGCCGGTGGGTTCTCGGGCGTGAGCGTGCCAAACTGGATATTCACGAACAGCAAGAATAGTCCGGTCGAGACGATGCTTGTGACAAAGTAGATCGCGCCATCGATGCACGCGCCAAAGAAACGCTTCCCCGCGCTTGCGATTGCACCACCGACGGGGGCACCCCCACGATGAGCGGTCGGTGCATAAGGATTGGATAGTTTGGGACCAGCCGACGCCACCCGCACGGGTTGCAAGTCAGCTTCGGTTAGTTCGTCGAAGAGTCCCGGATCAAAGTCGTTGCCCGCTGCCGCGGGGCGACCGGCAGGCTTGGCGGGTGCCGCACGCTGCTTTGTCGTGGCCGGTCGTGTGGCAGTCGCGCCTGCGGCCGGTGCTGCTGCTGTGCCGCCCGGAGCTCGCAGTTGCTTGCCGCAAGGACATTTCACGACCTTGCCAGCGGCGGTGTCGGGCACATTCAGCACGGTGGCACACGCCGGGCACTTGATTTTCATGAACAGGTTTTAAACGAGAGAAGCATTGAAAGAAGGCTGCACAGGATTCTTCGACGTTTATGATAGTTGATTGGCAGATTTGTGGGGCTAGGTCACGTCGGCAATCAGTCGACATCGTGGTCCAGGACGGATTGCATGCAGGAGAGATATCCGAGCAGACGCCTCGGTAGCCGAATCTCTCGTCTTCATGCCAAACTGCAGAATCCGCTATCATTGTTTCCTTGCAGTACTTTTTCTCATCAAGACCATCTGAAATGCAAGTTCGCAAACTATTCTCTCGCGTTAAATCCAGTCGTCGAGTCACCTCTCGTGTCCGCCGCCGACTGTCTCGGATCGAATCGCTTGAAAACCGCCGTGTCCTTGCCTCTTTCGTTGTTTCCACCGGCGTTGACGCGGTAAATGGAGCTTGCGGCGCTTCGGTTTGCACACTTCGCGACGCAGTACTGGCAGCCAACGCATCGCCCGGTCCCGACGAGATCACGTTTGCACCTTCGGTAACCGGCACGATTAACTTGACGGCCGCCAACGGTGAGTTGTTGATCAGCGATCCCGTCACGATTACTGGACCGGGCGCAGGGACGCTGACGGTGCGGGCCACCACCAGCGCGGTGAATGAATTTCGATTGTTCGACATTTCGTCGGCGGCGGGTGATGTTTCGATCGCAGGTCTGACGCTGACCGGCGGCCGCGTGGAAAACGATTTTGGTGGCGCGATTCGATTTCAAAGCTCAGGCACGCTAACCATCGCCGACAGTGTCATCTCTGGCAATGTCGCCGAAAGCGGCGGTGCGATTTACAGCGAATATGACGGCACGGTCCGCATCGTCGGCAGCACTATTGAAGACAACGAGGCGGTTCTGGGTGGCGGTGGAGCAATTCAAGTCATCGAGAGTCCGATCGTTATCGAAGACTCGACATTCAACAACAATCAGTCCTACGGCAGTGGCGGTGCGATTTCAAGTTTTTCGGCCGGGCCAATCACCATTTCTGGCAGTACGCTGACGAACAACCGAGTCACCGAATTGGGCTTCAACGGCGGTGCAATCGACAGCGGCGACGGTGACGTCACGATCAACAACAGCATCATCAGTGGTAACTCGACCGCGGGCGGCGACGGCGGGGGTCTCTACAGCATCAGTGGTGAGGTCTCGATTACCGCGTCGACGCTCGACGACAACACCGCGTTGTACAACGGCGGTGCAATCC
>JBAUHR010001099.1:0-1725 GCA_049680385.1 Rubripirellula sp.
ACAGAGTCTTTGACACCGATTTTTCCGATGTCATGCAGAATCCCCGCCATTCGAATCCGCCGAATCCCGGACTCGTCAAATTCCAATCGCTTGGCAAGTTCGACCGACAAGTCAGCAACCCGCGTACTGTGCCCCGACGTGTATGTGTCCTTGGCATCAAGCGCCGATGCTAGCGATCCGATCATTCCTTCGAACATCTGTTGCATGGCGTAATACTGGCGTTGGTTCACCAAGTGCACGCCCATCAACATCGACGTCGATTTCATCAAATCAGCTTCGACGGTACCGAATTCGTCATCGTGTGATGCGCGAATCGCAATCATATTGCCTAAGACTTGTGACTGCTGCTGGATCGGAACCACTACCACGCGGTGGGTCAGGCTGCTTGGCAGTGTTTCGATCGAACCAGCAGATTGCCCGTCGATTCGATCATCGTCCAGTTGCAGCGGATCCAGCACAACGCGGTTATCGACAATGGCGTTGTAGTTCAGGCTACCACGTGACTCGTAGGCTTCCCGCGCGATTGCTCGGACATGGTCAATGCCATAGTCCTGGCCAACCATGTAATGCTGTGCCTCGATTCCGTGGTCTTCATCACAGTGCAAATCGATGACCAAAGCCGATGCCGAAACGCATGGCGATAGCTGACTGAGCAGTGAGTCGCACAAGATGCCGGGATCTTCTTCGAGCTTTAGCTTTTCACTGAGTTGGTGAATCAACGTCAACTCTTCGAATTTCATCGCCAGAGCCTCAGACAGTTGATCCACCTCTGCATCCACAGCGATGTCGCACGATGGAATCTGCGAGACCGAGACCGAGACGGCGGAAGGATCACCACAATGGGACATGACTTGGCTCTTGAACTGGACTACACGTCGAAACAGCGCGATTCGAAAAAATTTGCGGGCAAAGAGAATCAGCAACGAAGCCCGCTGAAAGTTAGCCCGGTGATAAGGTCCAGCTTTGAAGGAATTCGCTAGTCGAAAGCGGAAGCTGGTCAGACCTGCCCGTGAAGCAACAAGTTTAACGGTTGTCCGTATTTTGACGGCAATCTGTTGGGGTAGACGAGGTCTGTGGCTTCACTAAAAAAAGACGCAAAAGAGTGCCGTCTCCCAGCAAAGTCGCAACCAACGTATCATGCCTTTCGTGACCAGCTCGCAATTTGCGACGACTGAACATCCCGCTTTCCCACTTGAAACCAGAGTCCCTAGCGCCATGACTGATTTCCGAACTGAACGCGATTCGATGGGCGAAGTTCGCGTTCCTGCAAACGCTTTTTACGGGGCTCAAACCCAACGAGCGGTTGAGAACTTCCCGATCAGCGGGTGGCGACTTCCACCGGCAATGGTGTCGGCGATGGGATTGGTCAAATACGCTTGCGGAGTCGCCAACCGTGACCTGGGCAAACTAACGGGATCTGGAAAGAACCCGATGCTTGATGGACAAGTCGACGCGATGCTTCAAGCAGCCATGGAAATCGCCGATGGCGGACTGAGTGACCAGTTTCCGATCGACGTCTTTCAGACGGGAAGCGGCACCAGCAGCAACATGAATATCAACGAAGTGATCAGCAATCGTGCGATCGAAATCGTTGGCGGCGATCGATTGGCGACCGAAAAACCGATTCACCCCAACGACCACGTCAACATGGGGCAGAGCACCAACGACACGTTCCCAACCGCGATCCATGTCGCTGCGGCCATTCAAATCGAAACGAAATTGTTG
>JBAUHR010001100.1:0-6269 GCA_049680385.1 Rubripirellula sp.
ACTGCTAAGCCGGTCGTACACAACCTCAAGGTACAGCCTGCGGCGGAGTGTTTGGTCCGGGGACATGGGTAACAGGTGTTCGGAGACATAGGTAACACTTTAGGGTACGGCTTGGCCGCTGCCACCACCAGCCTGCCGGCTGAAGCGAGCGTAGCGAGGTTCAGCCGGCAGGCTGGTGGAAATGTCGCTTGATCTCGCCCGTTCGCTCGTCGATCTGAGCGACCTGGAAGCGGCAGTAATAAACATCCCAGATGCCATCGAGGGCGTTGCGGGTTAACCCCACGTTCTCACCGCGGAACGCTTTGCTGAATCGATATTGCTGTCCACGAAAACGTAGTTCACCGTTGCGACTCGTCCGGCGCACCTCGAAGCGGTCGCTGTACTCGTAGTCGCCGAGGCGTTCAATGAAGCTTCGATCACTGCATCGATAGCGGCTTGCTGGAACCTCCAAGTCAAGTGATTCGTGAGGGCGCTGAGTGTTGTACATCAATCGCCAAGAATCGAAGTTTGACTGAGCTTCGGACAACGTCACGAACTGCCGATCTTGCAGAAGCTCTTGCTTAAGAGTGCGATGAAAACGCTCCAACTTCCCGCGTCCTTGAGGGTAGTAAGGCTTGCCGTGAATCGCACGAATGTCATGACGCATCAACCAAGTCGTGAACCAAGTATGCCGAAAACCGACATGCGTTGTGCCCCACGGATTTCCGTTGTCGACGTAGATCGCTCGGGGAATACCGTAACAATCAAACACGTGGCGAAATTGTTTTTGGACCGTCAAGCCTTTCTGATTACCGCACGCGTGGATGCAAAGCGAATAGCGAGAGTGGTCATCGAGAATGGTCAACGGATAGCAAATGCCTTTCGGGCTGAGGCCAAACTCGCCTTTGAAATCCACCTGCCAAAGTTCGTTGGGCTGTTCACGCTCGAAGGAACCGTAGGGCTTATGCTTGTCGGATTCCTCTTGGCTGATGCAGCCGTGACGATGGAGAATCTGGGTGAGCGTACTGGCAGCGGGAACGGACGTGTGTCCAAGGGCTTGAAGTCGCTTGCGAAGCTTTCGGCCACCCCATGTCGGATGCTTACGTCGAATCTCCAGCACGGCGTCTTCGACCGACTCGGCAGTTCTCTTGGGAGAAATTTCCGGCCGTCGACTTCGGTCCTGCAGCGCATCGTCGTCCCCCTCAGCAGCTCGACCACGCCACTTGTAGCCAGTCCGCCGAGAGATCCCGAACCGCCGACACAGCTCGCTGAAGTTACAGCATTCGACCTGAGCCAGGCTCACAAACTCTTCTCGTAAAGACACGGTATCACTCTCTTTCCAGACCATGATTCTCGCTTTTTCAGCAAGCATGACTGATTTACGATGTGTTACCCATGTCTCCGAACACCTGTTACCTATGTCTCCGGTCTATACACGGAGTCGCAGGGCCACTTGGGGTGTCCTGATAGGAAATAACGCACCTTGGGGATTAAGGTATTCGCTTCGGCGGCTGAAATTTTTGCGAATCGGAGACACTTGCTTTGAAACTCTTGCTGCGCCGGACGGTGTTCTTTGGTCTGATGATGGTGGTCGTTGCCTTGGGTTTGGCGTCGCGTCGGTACGCCTTGTCGTTGCCTAGCTTTGTTGGGGCGTATGCCGGCGATCTGTTGTGGGCGCTGATGGTTTACCTGGGGCTTGGCGTGCTATTTCCGGCGACGTCGGTACTCCGCCGCGTGTTCATGGCACTGCTGTTTTCCTACGCGATCGAATGCTCACAGCTCTACCATGCACCTTGGATCAACGAGATCCGCCAAACCCGACTTGGCGGACTTGTACTGGGATTCAGTTTCTTGGCCAGCGACTTGGTCTGCTACACAATCGGCATCGCAGTGGGGGCCGCTGGCGAACTGTGGTTGAAACGGTGGGAACGCTCTCCAGCGACTTGAGGTTTGTGGAATTGGTGTGATCGAACAGCTATGATGCAGCCCCGCCTTTACCCATTTCCCTTCCCTTTCGGATGAGTGTCCTAGCATGCGTCGTTTGCTTCTTGTTCCAGCCTTGTTGCTGTTTTCGTTTTCTGTTGCCAGTGTTGTTGACGGCAAGGAGTATTTGAATGGCATCACTTGGACGCCAACTGCCGTCGTAACACCCGGTGCGACCGATGACGCGCCGCCTGCTGATGCCGTTGTCCTGTTCGACGGCACCGATTTTTCGCACTGGAAGGGCGCCGAGAGCTGGACAATTGAAGACGGCGTGGCGGTGGTCGGCAAGCAGCAAATCACCAGCAAGGAAGAATTCGGCGATTGCCAAGTTCACGTCGAATGGTCGGCTCCGGTTCCCGCCAAGGGCGAGGGGCAAGGTCGTGGTAACAGCGGCATCTTTTTGATGGGACGATACGAGCTGCAGGTGCTCGATTCCTACAACAACGAAACCTATTTTGATGGCCAAGCTGGCGCGATCTACAAGCAAACTCCCCCCGCCGTCAACGTGATGCGCCCACCGGGCGAGTGGAACACGTACGACATCGCCTGGACGGCACCACGTTTCAACGAAGACGGAACGCTGAAGTCGCCTGCTGCGATCACGGTCCTGCACAACGGTGTCTTGATCCAAAACAATTTTCAGTTGAAAGGTGACACTCCGTTCAACCGAGCACCCGAATACAAGGCTCACGGCGAGAAGGGACCAATCTCGATCCAAGACCACAACAACCCGGTTCGTTTCCGTAATATCTGGGTTCGCGAATTCCAAGCCGCTCAGGGCGAAGCGACCGAAGAACCGCATCTGCGATAGTCAGTTGCTTGATCCGACCTCGAATTTTTCGCTTCGCGTTGCTCTCACCGTTCCTTGGATGCCATGAAGACCGCTCTCCTTTCGCTTCTGTTTCTAGTCGTTGCCGGCACACGAGTGCAGGGGGCGGACCAACCCAACATCGTTTTCTTGTTCGCGGACGACCAAACAACTAGCACGGTTGGTTGCTACGGCAACGATGTGATCCAAACGCCGAATATCGACGCGTTGGCTGCCCGTGGCACGCGATTCGAAAACGCTTTCGTTTCTCAATCGATCTGCTGGGTCAGCCGAACGACGATCCTGACGGGATTAACAGGGCGCAGTTACGGAACGGCAGCGAATCCAGAACTGGCTCGCGCCGACGCGGTCGAAACGTTGTACACCGACATCTTGCGTGACCACGGTTATCGGACCGGATTCTTCGGCAAGTGGCACGCCAAGATGCCCAAAGGATTTCGGACCGAAGATCACTTCGACGAAATGGAAGTGATCGGTCGGAATCCTTACTACAAGCGTCAAGCCGACGGGACGCTTCGGCATGAAACTGATGTGATCGTGGATCGCGGAATCGATTTCGTCCGGTCACAGCCCAAGGACAAGCCGTTCGCGCTGAATCTGTGGTTCAACGCATGCCACGCCGAAGACAGTGACCGGCGGCCAGGCATCGGTCACTTCCCGTGGCCACGTGAACTCGACGGAATGTACGACGATGTCACGATCGCGAAACCTCGGCTTAGCGATCCGGTAGTCTTTGATGCGCTGCCCGGTTTTTTAAAAACAACAATCAATCGCGAGCGATACTTTTGGCGTTGGAACACGGACGAGAAGTACCAAACCAACATGCGTGCTTATTATCGCATGGTGACCGGCATTGACCGCGCGATCGGTCGATTCATGGATGCACTGGGCGAAGCCGGTTTGGCCGAAAACACGATCGTCGTCTACACGGCGGACAACGGTTACTACCTTGCCAACCGTGGACTCGCCGGAAAGTGGTCACACTTCGAAGAATCGCTGCGAGTCCCGATGATCATCGCTGACCCTCGCGTTGCTGCCGGTCAGCAAGGCAAAACGTCAGACGCGATTGTCGAAAACTTAGACTTGCCATCAACGTTTCTGGATTGGTCGGGTGCCGAAATCCCCGCGCGATATCAAGGGCGAAGTTTGACGCCGATCGTCAATGATAAAAAGCCAGCGGATTGGCGTACCGAGTCGTTCCACGAACACTTTGCCGTTCGCAATCGGATTCCGGCGTTTGAGGGACTGCGCAACGAGAAGTTCAAGTATGTGCGTTACTTTGACAACGAAAATCACGAATTCCTGCACGATCTGAAGAGCGACCCAGATGAGTTGGTGAACCTGGCAAACGATCCAGCTCACGCTGAAACGGTCGCCGCCATGAGAGCTCGCACGACAAAGGTGGTCGACGAATTGGGCGGACCTTTGGATCCGTTGGCCGGTAAGTTCAGCGACTCTACCGTTCCTCATCCGGCCGCATCGGCGAAAGTTGGTGCGCGTACCGACGAGGATGGTTTTGTGTCGGTCTTTGACGGCAAGTCGCTGCGTGGTTGGTCGGCGATGTCGGATGATGCGGACGCGAAATACTGGACCGTCGAAGATGGCGCGCTCACCGGCCGGACGGACGGATCTTTGAAAATGAACCACTTCATCACTTGGCAAAACTCGACGATTCAAAACTTTGATCTACGAGTAAAAGTGAAAGTCACGGCGGGCGGGAACAGCGGGTTGCAGTACCGCGGAACGTCGCATCCCGATCTGGGGTTGGACGTGGTGACGGGATACCAGTGCGATGTGGTCGCGAACAATCCGAATTACAACGGCATGCTGTATGAAGAAAAAGGACGCCGGATTCTGTCACACACGGGCGAGAAGGTGATCATCGATACCGATGGTTCGCCGTGGGTCGTTGATCAGTTCCCGGTCAAAGAATTCGAAGCTGACCAGTGGCATGACTACCGCGTGTTGGTCCAAGGCAACCATCACCAACACTGGATCGACGGTCACCCAACCGCAGACCTCGTCGACTTGGACGTAGGCGGTCGGTCGCTCGAAGGAGTACTGGCGGTGCAGGTTCACGTCGGTCCGCCAATGAAGATTCAGTACAAGGATTTCAAGATCAAGCATCTGCCGGACGACTTGCCGCTGATCGGCGCCGACGAAGCACAAATTCCAGCAACGGCACACGGCGTTCGTCCGCAAGCCAAACTGCCCAAGGATTGGCAACCACCGATCTATGGCGACCGAAAATAGCGAAACTTGGTACACAACCTCGATCTTAGGAAACCGCGATGCGTCGATTTGCCAGAATTCTTGGTTGCTGTCTCTTGTTCGCAATCTGTGCGAATGGAGCGCACGCTGACGATGCAGCGGCCACGACAATTCGCATTGGCTTGATTGGTCTCGACACGTCGCATTCACCGGCGCTGGTGAAGACGTTCAACGATCCCAATCCGAAAGACGACTCATTCGCGGGCCAGCGAATTGTGGCAGCGTATCCGTTCGGTAGCCGAACGATCGAATCGAGTGCGAGCCGAATCCCGAAGTACACCGAAGAAGTCGAACAGCAGGGTGTCAAGATCGTGGACTCGATCGACGAACTGCTCGCCAAGGTGGACTGCGTGTTGCTTGAAACCAATGACGGCACGCTGCACCTGGAGCAAGCTTTAGAGATTTTCCGTGCTTCCAAGCCAGTCTTCATCGACAAACCGACCGGGTCGAACTTGGCGGAAGTGATTGCGATTTTCCGAGCGGCACAGCACTACGAAGTGCCGATGTTTTCGTCGTCATCGTTGCGGTTCAGCAGCGGTGCTCAGGCCATTCGAAACGGGAAAGTCGGCCGCGTCTTGGGTTGCAGTAGCTACAGTCCCTGTGCGATCGAACCGTCCCACGTTGATCTGTTTTGGTACGGAATCCACGGCGTCGAAACCCTGTATACGTGCATGGGGTCCGGTTGTGAATCAGTAGCTCACTCGTCAACGGATGATTTCGAATTCGCAAGCGGAATTTGGGACGATGGACGCATCGGAACGTGCCGCGGCATCCGATCGGGAAAGTCCGGATATGGCGGAATCGTGTTTGGTGAAAAGTCCATCGAGGACGTTGGTACCTACGACGGTTATCGTCCACTATTTGTGGAGATCGCAAAGTTCTTTCGCACGCAACAATCGCCAATCGACGACGCCGAAACCATCGAAATCTACGCATTCATGCAAGCAGCGTCGGAAAGCAAAGATGCAGGCGGCGTGCCCATCAAGATCGAAGATGTGATGAACACGGCAGAGCAAACGGCGACAGAATTATTGTCGAACGAATAACCACTCTCCTCACCAACCCTCACTGATCAACCGAGCTTTCCAGTGCAATCCATTCGATTCAAACTTGCCATCACGTGCGTGCTGGCGTTGGTTTCGCTTCTGCGGATGGCGACTGCGTATGCCGACGACACTCGTCCGAACATCATTCTGATTTTCACCGA
>JBAUHR010001101.1:0-1643 GCA_049680385.1 Rubripirellula sp.
GCGACAGCGTGCCATTGAAGTTGGTGGAAATATAAACTTGCAGCCGCATATCGGTGCCAGCGTCCGTATCGCTGACCGTGATCGCGTTTCCATTGGCGGCACTGAAGACCCGAGGCGTGTCTTGAAGCGTGGCTTGGCTGGCAGGCAACGACTGAGTCGGCTCGCCGCCAAGGTTGTCGACCGCGATTGCCATCGCTTCGCTATAGGTATTGCCAGCAGCATCGGTGACCTGCACCGTCACGTTATGTGAAGTGGCTGTCTCGTAGTCAATCAACGAACCATCTGCCACGGTGACTTCGCCGGTGCTGCTGTCGATCGCAAAGCGTCCGCCCGCGTCATCGGTCAGGCTGAACGTGAAGTTGGACAAAACTTCGCTGGCGTCCCACTCGACGACGTAGGAATAGCTCGACAATGGAGAATTGTCGCTCCACGCGCCATCGGCAAGGAGGCGTATTCTGGTTTCGTTGGCCGCTTCGGACAGATGCATGTCCGATGCGTACTTGCTGTTCAACGCGTTGCCGGTATCACCACCGGTCCAGAACTGATCGTCCGAGGCTGAGCCTTCCAGCCAGTTCCACGTGCCGTCCAGATCACCGTTGCCATCGACGCCTTCAGCACCCAGCCAAATTTCGTTTCCAGTCGAAAGCACCAAGTTACGGAAGAGTTCATTTTCGTATTCCTAGTCAACTGTTAGTAGTTGCCCGTTGATGCCATTGAGCGCCGAGGTGGTTGCTACGTTGAGGGCTGTGTCAAACTGCGTTCCCGAATTGACGTGGCGATAGAACTTGCCCGTCGCCGCGTCGTAGGACAACGTTGGATCGTTATTCAGAATCGTCGTGACAGCGGCCGGGATTTCAACGACTCGGATGTCGGCGATTAGGGTGCCTTGACCTGTTTGGCTGGATATGTCCTCGAAATGCAAAACCGTCGAAGTATCCGAAGCCGTGAAGGTCATCGACCGGTGTTCCCAAACAATGCTGTTGGCAAAGTTCCAGTTGTCGGGGGCTTCGTCGTAGAGGAAATCAGAGGACTGACCACCGGCGGACACACGTAGCAGCTTGGAATTCGGGTTATCCCACAATCCTGATCCAGCAAACACAACTTGATACTTCTTGCCTACCTCGGTAGTGAGCGTTTGCTCAATCGCCCGGTTGGCGCCGGCTGACAGGTGAATCGAATTGCCGCCAAGCGGAGTTTCGTCCTGATACGTCCCATTGGCGTTCTGTAAATAGACATTTCCACTTCCGGCGACGGTCCAGCCACCAATCGTTTGGCCGGGCGTATAGGTCGCGAATGTGGCCGGATCGGGTGCCTCAGTGAACAACCCATCGCTGACGATATCGTTGCTAACACCCGGATCGGTCGGTACGACGAAGCCAACGGTTGTTCCAACGGTCGCGTTTTCGCTAATGTGCAAGTCTTCAACCGGCGTGCTGGCGGTGAAGCCGCCACCCGTCGCGTGACCGATACTCAGGTTGTTTCCGCTGACCACATCGACGACTTCGTTTGACCCGTTAAACCCATCCATTTGCCAGTTTGCAACCAAGCCGGTGGGCAAACTACCGCTGTCGAATTTCTGCTGATGGTTCAGCCCGATCTCGGCTTCACTGCGGACTTCGTCCCAGACGCGGACGTCGTAGAAC
>JBAUHR010001102.1:0-5285 GCA_049680385.1 Rubripirellula sp.
CGCAATTCTTTGGCGGCAACAGCTTGGCGTATCGTCATCAAGGCGACTTGACACCCGCGTCCATTGGATTCAATCCGTTTCTGAATCGCTACACCGTCAACGGGCCATTCGATACACCGGAGGTGAATCGAATGACCGTTGTGAATGACATGCAAGCGAATCGACGGTTTGCCACCGCCGGTCAGGTGCTGGTTGGCTTCGCAAACTCGTTCGCATTCGAGTTCACGGGCGAAGATGTCAGCTTGGCGAGCTCACTGGCTAACTTCTCATTCATTCAACCGTTGTTGCGCGGTGCTGGTCGTGATATCGCTTTGGAACAGTTGACGCTCAGCGAACGAAGACTGTTGGCGAACTTGCGCGCCTATAGCCAATTTCGTCAGGGGTTCTTCACTCAAATTGTGATTGGCGAATTGGGGGTCAGCGGTCCTCAACGATTCGGCACCGGCACCAACCTGCAGTCGTTTTCGGGTTTCGGTGGCGTGAACGGTTATCTCGGTCTGCTTCAGCAGGCCCAGCAAATTCGCAACACGGAGGGCAACTTGCGATTGCAGCTCCGCACGCTTGAACGGCTGGAGGCCCTCTACGAAAACGAACTGATCGACATCGTGCAGGTCGACCAGTTCCGTCAGAACATCGAAAACACGCGAGCCAGCCTGCTGGATCAAACCAATGGCTTGGAACTTGCGATCGACATCTACACGACTCAGATTCTTGGCTTACCGTCGGACTTGCCGATTGACCTCGATGAACAGCTTGTCGAACAGTTCCAGCTCGTTCCCGTTGAAACAGCCTCACTTGCCGAAGAGCTGATCGAACTGCAGCAACGCATTGGTGAGATCGGGGAACTGTCGGATTTGGTCGCGCGAGGTGAAATTCTCGGCCTGGAACTGCCCGGGTTGGTCGAGCAGGATTTCACCGACGCTGAATCAACGCTGCGTCGTTTGAAGGGCTTCGTGGATGCAGCCGGCCGGCAGGTGAAAAATCTTCCAAGCGACATCGAACCGCTTGAAGAAGTTGGTGACGGAGAGCTTTCAACGCAATTCGCGGATGCTTCACTGCGGATCGAAAGCGTGCTCGACAACCTGACCGAAGATAACTTTGCCGACCAGATCAAGAACGATGCGGGTTGGTATTCGGAGATTTTTGAACTGAGCCAGGAAATCGTGTCGATCAGGACGACGGGCAGCGACTTGGCATCCGAACCTGAGCGTGTGATTGGCGAAATCGAACAGTTCATTGACCCGGTGCGTGAACTGTTCGCTGGGGCTCGTGGTGATCTGGAACGGATGGAGGAAGTTGCTGCCGAACGGGAACGTTCGATGAACGACGAACAGATCGTGCGGTTTCGTTCGGATCGCCTCAAGCTGAACGAACGACTGGAGGACCTGGCGTTGGGCGATTCCGGTCTGGAGGTTGCTGTGAGGGAATTGGAGCAGCTTCGCGACGGACTGACGACTGCCAATCGTGCGCAGACGATTCGCAGCCTGACCGCTTGGATTCAATCCTACTTGCAACTGGTGGAGCGATTGGCTTTGGTACCGGCCCAAGCACGCTTGGAAATCGTATCGGTGGAAGCGGTGGAACTTGAGCCGGAAGCGGCGGGTCAGATCGCGCTCGAGAATCGCTTGGACTTCATGAATGGACGCGCTGCGTTGGTGGATCGTTGGCGAGCCATCCAAGTTGCTGCTGATGCGTTGCAGTCGGATCTGACGATCACCGGCGAGGGCGACATCCGCACGGCTAAAAACAACCCGGTCGATTTCAAATCCTCGACGGGACGTCTTCGGCTGGGCATTGAATTCGACGCCCCGCTGGCTCGACTGCTTGAACGCAATGGATACCGCGAAGCTCTGATCGACTATCAACGCAACCGGCGAAACCTGATTCAATCCCAAGACGCACTTCAGCTTGGTTTGCGTGCACTATTGCGAACCTTGGAGCAACGCAGGCTGCAATTGGAGATTCAACGCCGCGCGGTCACGATTGCACTTCGCCGGGTGGACCAGACGGAGTTGTCGTTGCTGACGCCACCGCCGCAGGGACAGCCTGGAGTGCGCCCTCAAATCAATCCCACCACTGCGATTAACTTGCTGGCCTCGCAGAGTTCGCTTCAGTCTTCACAGAACAGTTTCCTGGCCGCTTGGCTCAGTTACTACGCGGCACGACTGCGGTTGTACCGAGAATTGGGCGTCATGCAGTTGGACGCCGACGGAAAGTGGATCGAAAATTCATTCGATTTCAGTGGCGATTCACAGCCCGAAGCATCCGCCGAGGAATTCGAGTCTCTGCCGCCGCCGATGCCGTTTGAAGTCATGGAAGTCGACTATGACAGCGCCGATGCGAGTGCGGATCGAACAGCGGAGCCCGCTGGCTACCCGCCCGTGAATGTCGCCCGGCAAGACCGAAGCGATGTCCCTGCAACGCATGAATCGAGCAATCCACTTGTGCGTATGGTTCGCCAAACCACGGATTTCGTTAGAAATCGGTAGAAATGTTGTCCACGATAGGTGCGTCGGCTTGGTTTCTCTTGAAAGGCCGCGGAGTGCGGTGGCTTTTGCATAGACCGAGATACGAATGAATCCCGAACCCCAGCCAAAATCTTCCGATCGCATCGTCATTCGCGTCGTTGCAATTCTTGGGGTCCTTGCGATCGTTGGTGGTGCTGGCGCGGTGGCACTCTCTCCAGGTTCATCTCCCGAAGATCGTCCGCTGCTGTCGCACAAGATTTCACGCGGGAAGCTGACGGTCTCCGTGACTGAGCAAGGGACGCTGGAAAGCTCGAAGAACACGGAAATCAAATGCAAAGTTCGTGGCTTTAATGTCGTGACCTATGTGGTTCCCGCCGGAACCGTGGTGGAAAAAGGCCAAGAGTTAGTCCGGCTTGATACCAAAGTCATTGAAGAGCAACACAGCCTGACGAAGACAAATACGTTCATCGCCGAAGCCACGTTGGCGCAAACCCAAGCCAATGTGGAACAGGCCGCCATCGCCATCGAAGCCTACGAGAAAGGTCGTTACCGATCACAGCTTCAAGCTCTGGAACAGCAACTGGCTGCCAACAAACGGAACTTGCGCACCGCTCGCAAGATGTACGATCGGTCGGAATCGCTCTTTCGGCAAGGTTACGTGACGCAGCTACAAGTCGAAGGAGATGCCTTCACGGTGACTCAAGCCGAACTGGAATTGAAGGTCAAAGAGACTGAGATCAAGGTCCTCAAGGAGTACACCCGCAAAATGCAAATGGAAACGCTGGGCGGAAACAAGACGGCCAACGAATCAAAACTTGCGGCAGACCAAGCGGGGCTAGCGATGGAGATTAAACGTCGTGATCGTGCCGCTCATGAACTGGAAGATTGCGTCATCCGCGCCGAGAAGAGCGGTCTGGTGATTTACCCATCGGCGGCTTCGTGGAAAACGACGCCTGACATTACCGAGGGTGCCAACGTCCGCAAGGACCAAGTGCTATTGTTGATGCCCGACCTGACTCAAATGCAAGTCAAACTGGGCATTCACGAGTCGGTGATCCACCGCGTCCGCCCCGGCTTGAAAGCAACAGTGACGCTGCCCGACCGGACTTTGGAAGCCAAGGTCTCCGAAGTCGCCACCGTGACAAGGCCGGCCGGATGGTGGACTGGCAATGTGGTCAAGTACGACACCATCATCGAGCTTCCAGCCGATGAAGGACTCAAGCCGGGAATGAGCGCGGAAGTCGACATCATCTTGGCAGTTCACGAAGATGTTCTGACGATTCCCGTTGCAGCAGTGGTGGAAACGGAAGAAGGCATGTTTTGCTGGGTCCAATCGGAACTTGGCCCGCAAAAACGTGTTATCGAACTAGGTGACAGCAACGATGTCTTTATCGAAGTCATCGCGGGCCTGAACGAAGGCGAGGAAGTAGTGTTGAATCCGGTGGCGTTGATCAAGGAAGCGGAAGAAGACGCACGCTCAACGCGATCTAACCAACAAACGCAGAATGAACCAAATGATGCGTCTAGCGTTCAGGAGGGTGTGTGATGAAAATCGCTGGATTTCTATTCGTCGTGCTCGCATCCTTGGGCATCACTGTTGCCACCTACCTTCCGTCAATCGACCGTACCGAAACCTTGGATTCTAGTTTCTTGCACACGGTCACTCGCGGGGAGCTGTTGGTGTCGATCACGGAATTGGGAACGCTCGAAAGCTCTAACAATACGGAAGTCAAATGTCGTGTTCGTGGTGACAATACGATCACTTTTGTAATCGAAAGCGGAACCGAAGTCGCGGCCGGCGATGTCCTTGTGGAACTTGAGACCCTTGCGATCGAAGAAGAGATCAGCGAGCGGACGAAATTTTATCATCTTGCGGAAGCGCAGGTAGCTCGGTCGGGCGCGGACGTCGAGCGCGCCAAGCTCGCGATCGCGGAGTATTCCGAAGGACGTTTCATTTCTGAATTGGCGGCCCTGGAAAAGAACCTTGCCGTCGCTGATTCCAGGTTATTGAACGCAAAGAATCGTTTGAAGCATTCCGAGATGCTCTCCCGCAGCGAATATGCCAGCGAGCTGGAACTTGAAGAAAGGGAATTTGCACTTTCTCAGGCAGAATCGGCCGTCAAACTCACCCGGACCCAGATCGAAGTCCTGCAGCGATTCACCAAGAAGGAAGAGTTGGTCCGACTGCAAGGAGAACTCAAAGCCGCCGAGGCGACACATAAGGCGAATGTCGAACGGGCATTTGCCGACAAGCAGCGATTGGCCAGAGCCCAGGAAGAGCTTGGATACTGCACCATTGTCGCTGAGCGTGCGGGACTGGTGATCTACCCGACCGGAGAGGAATGGAAGAACGCTCCCGAAATTGAAGAAGGGGCAACCGTGCGTAAAGACCAGACATTGTTGTTGATGCCCGATCTAACACAGATGCAGGTCAAGGTGGGAGTTCATGAGTCCGTGGTCAAACGCGTCCGCGCTGGATTGGAAGCCAATGTGATGTTGAATCGCAAACGCATCGCAGCCGAAGTAGGCGATGTCGCGTCGGTCGCCAAACCCGCGTCGTGGTGGACTGGAAATGTCGTCAAGTACGACACGGTTGTTTCACTTCCCTCGGAAGCTGGCATGCGACCGGGCATGAGCGCTGAAGTGGAAATCGTATTGGCCCGACATAGCGATGTCGTCATCGTCCCCGCTGCCGCGTGCATTGAAACAGCTCAGGGATTCGCGTGTTGGGTCCAGCAACCCTCCGGTGCAACACGTCGCACTTTGGACATTGGCGATAGTAGCAACATGTTTTTGCTGGTCCGTGAGGGAATCAAG
>JBAUHR010001103.1:0-2932 GCA_049680385.1 Rubripirellula sp.
CCGACAGCGCAGCGGTTATGCAAAGGCGTTTGCTCAAGTACCACATCATATTCAATTACTCTCCAGCTCAATAACCGACTGTCGACTGCAGCACGCTCGCAAAGAGTTCGAGATCCTGCAGGGACTAAAGCCATTGAAGCAGTCACAGCCAACGACTGCCTGAACTGCTTTCGAAACTCTGGCTAAATCGCACAATAAATGTCAAAATGCTCTAGCCTGCCCAACACTCGCGACGCCAACGTGGTCGTGAGTTTCTTCCGAGTCTGTCGCCGGTCCTGCACTGTAGGGCGTTTCGCATCGCAGACCACTGGTCCGTCTCCATTCCGTACTTCCACCAGTTGCCATTTCCGGGCAATCGTTGAGAAAGCCAAAGCAAGGAAGTCTACGTCGCAGCCATCGCTGCTGCCTGCCATCGGCGATTTCTCGCAACTATTTTTCGAAATCTCGACAGAATCCGGTAATCGAGGCGGACCGTTTGCATAAGTAACCCTGAGGGCTTGAGTTCTTGACATCCAAAAATGTTGTTTGTCGCGATTGAGGACAGAGGGTAGCGAGGGAACTACTCAAGAACTCGACGGAATCTGGCGCACGAAGCGGCCCGGTCGCCTAAGTAACCCTGAGGGGAGGCCAACCCGTTCACGTTAATGGCAGTTCGCACCACGCAGCTCAACGACGGCGCCAAAAACTATTTTCCAAAAAATGTCGGTCTGCTTCGCCTTTCGAGCGGGCGAGTCGGAAGGTCTAGAGGTAGCGAAGCCTTGTTGGCAGCTTCGAAGTGATTAACGCATCACTCATTGCCGAAGTCCATTCGAGTGATCTGCCAGTTCATGAGTGAACCGAGTAGTTCAAGGAGTAGAGAAGCAATTTGCTTCCGCAGCGTTTTGCTGAAACATGGCATCGAGCGCGCAGCGGGTTGAAGTCGCGGCATAGGTAACTAGGGAGGGGCGTTTCTTTTTAGGCTCGAGAACAACTTTCAACATTTTCGATCGCCGCTTCGTCAATTCGGCTCGCGTTGCGGTAGGTCTACAAGTAGAGACGGCGAGGTTCTTTCTTGATTCACAATGCCAATTACTTTTGCAAAGTTCTGACTTTTTCAACGCTGGTTTTGTGAATGTCGGAAAATCCCAAATCCAGAGACGGACAAGAACGATTCGGACCCCTGTTTTTCGCTGCTTTCCACGCGTTGGCGACAGCACGAACGAAAAATCAGTCGACCAATCCATGTCGAAACGGTGGCGTTGCAATGTTTCTCGTTCGGGGCGTCCGACGTTTTTGCAGCGAGCTTTTTTACCGTGTTTTGCGGTGCCAAAGTGATGTGGCGGCCTTCGCGACGGCACAACCAATCCAGGCGATAAAAAAGATTTGACAAGCCTCCTTCAATTCCGATAATTCCAATCGCTCGAACACCGAGCCGCTCACCCAACCAACCAGCGACCAACTCAGCCACCCGGCTCCTCGCCCGTCCGCGATCCTTCGCGGCGAGCATCTTCTGAATCTGCCATTCGCCCGCGCATCGGGCAAAAGCACCGCGGATTTTGGTCCATCTTTTTCTTGGCTTCGCCGCCTGCCATCGACCGGTAACCGCTGCGAAGTTTTTCCGCATGCAGCAAGGAAATCTATGTCACAGCCCCCGCTGTTGTTAACGGTCGGCGAAATCGCCCGGCGGTTGGATACTAAGGTTCACCGAATCGAGTATGTCATCAGGTCCCGGAGCATCGAAGCGTCCGGCTGGGCCGGCCACGCCCGCGTGTTCTCGCAGGCCAATCTCGACCACATCGCAAGCGAACTCCGCCGCATGGACGCGGATCGCAAACCTTCCATTCGCTCCAACGGTTGAGGAACAATCGCCATGACGACTCAAACCCAAGCCGCCAACACGATTCTGGATGCGGCGTATCGGTACATCAACGCTAGATTTCTTGTGCTGCCGGCCGATTCGCGGCGCAAGCACCCAACGCTTGCAACCTATAAGCAGTATCGCCACAAACCTCCAACCGAAAAGCAAAACGCGACGTGGTTCTCATCGGCTGACGCGATCTGCATTTTGACGGGCGCGGTGTCCGGAAGCCTGGAAGTGCTTGACTTCGATCAGGCCGGCCGAGCGTTCAACGCTTGGTGCGATTTGGTTGAAGAACGGGACTCGCGTTTGTTGCAGCGACTGGTGGTGCAAAAATCGCAGTCTGGCGGCCGGCATGTGTTCTTCCGCAATGAGCTCTTTACGCCAAAGATCGACGTGCTTGCCCGCACGCTGACGCCTGAAGTCGACGGCAAAACCGTTTTGATCGAAACGCTTGGCGAAAGCAGCTTAGTGATGTGCGATCCGTCTCCGGGCTACGTCGTTCTGCAAGGCGACTTGACCAAGCTGCCAGTGATGTCGATCGACGAGCGGGCGATCTTCGTCGACGCGGCTTGCTCGCTCAACGAAGTGAAGCTGACCAATGGAGATGCACCGACGACGAAAGCCACCAGCGATGGAACCCAGCCGGGCGACGACGTTAGTGAACGAGGTGACGTCGCCGCGATTCTGACGAAACACGGCTGGCGATTGACTCGTGATGGCAACAACCAGCAATGGTGCCGGCCAGGGAAGACGACCGGTTGCAGCGGGACATTGAAAGACGGAGTGTTCTATGTGTTCAGTTCCAACGCGTCGCCGTTTGAACCCAACCAGTCGTACTCGCCGTTTGCCGTCTACGCGTTGCTCGAACACGGCGGTGACTTCTCCGTGGCGACGAGGCAGCTTGCTGGCGAGGGTTACGGGAAAGCGGAGGACAATGACGTGAACCTGTCGAGCTTTCTTAATGGCTTATCGGGTACGAAACAAACAAAGACGAAACTGCCGGCGGAACCTGAGTTGCCTGACCCCGGCCCGGTTCCCGAGCTGTTACTGCAAGTTCCCGGCTTCATTAGCAACGTCATGTCGCACTGCCTC
>JBAUHR010001104.1:0-9678 GCA_049680385.1 Rubripirellula sp.
AGTTTTGCGAGTGGCATGAGAGTCCGCGGGGAGCATTTGTTGGGGAGCAAATTTCCCTGACAGTCTAAGTGGAATCTTCATTTTTGATAAGAGGCGGCGTCTAACGGGTATAGACGTCGGGATAGACGAATTCGGGTTCTTCGTGCGGACACAGGTATACAAACGTTTCGGACAACGTTTTGCCATCCCATTGCAATGTCGCCTGGATCTCCATCGGTGCCTTTTCGGCTGGTTTTAGCGTCAAATTCATCAACCAGTCGCCGGTTTTGGTCTTCTGCAAATCCTTGCGCATGACCTCGCCGCGAACCGTCTGCAGCCGAATGTCGACCTTGGCGTCGGCATCGATTTGGTCGATCTGGCCACCCGCGAAGCGGACCGACATCGCGATCGTTTTTCCGCTGCGGTCAATTTCCAGCGATGTCGCTCGGGCTACGTTGCCTTGGGCCCCATGGTCACCGCGAAAGAAATCGACGGTGTAGTCCAGTCGCAGCGGTGTGTCGGTCGTCGGCGGCTGGTCCGGAATCCAGTACGCGCCGATGTTGTCGATCCCCTCGTGGGCCCCCGGCAATTCAAACAGTTCGACTCGGCCGGCGCCCCAGTTCTTGTCCGGCGTCACAAACACGCTGGGCCGTTCGTTGTACTTTGCGTTGTAGTCGCCAAAGTGAAAGAACGACGTGTTCCGCTGCATCACGCCGTATCCGATCAACTTGTCCGTCGCAAAGCTGCTGACCGACGGATACGGCGAACGCGAAAACGCACGCCAAGTCCAGTCGCTGTTTTTGGCGTCGCCAGTTCGAATCAACAAACCATCCGAATCGTGACAGGCCGGTCGGTCATCCTTTGGCGGGCCAGCCAAACCGTCTCCCCAAATCCACATGCTGGTCAGCGGCGCGATCGCTAACTTTTCAGGAATGCGGCGAAAGTGCAAAGACGCTTTTACTGAGATGCGAGTCTGGTCGGTGCCGGGTTTCAATGTGAACTCGTAAGCGCCCGCCACCGACACGCTGTCTAGCAAAGCTCGGATCGTGATCGACCGGTCGCCTGGTTTGGGCTGGTCGACCCAGAACGCGCGGTAAAACGGAAACTCTTCGGCGCCATCGGTCGCAACGTTGACCGCCAATCCTCGCGCCGAAGCGCCGTACAACGACCGTTCGCTACGCGCACGAAAGTAGCTGGATCCCAAGAACGTCAAAAACTCTTGTGCTGCCTCATTTCCAAATTGCCCCGCCAACTTGATCCCTGCGTGGCCAGCACCGGCGATCGAATCCAAATCGAAATCGGGAAAGTGGTAGTTGAAGTCGTCTGTCGAAAACGGAATCAACCGATTCTTGTCTTGCTCGGACGCGAACAACCACACTCGGTCGCGTTGTACAAATCCTTGGTGAAACGTTTCGATACAGAACGGCGAATCACCGCCCCACCAAGTCGCCTTCTCGTGCTTGTACGAAATCTTGACGTAGTCGTCGTACTTAAACGCCGCCAGCGCCGGCGGGATCGGATCGCGGTCGACGAAATCGCGGGCAGCCGTGTCGCGGGCGAGCGAATCCAGATCGCTGAACGAGCGAACCTGGGCGTAGGTTGCGACTTGATCCAGCACCAATGCTGCGGGTGGTCTCGGCGATTCCGCCAACACCCGGGCTGTCAAAACGTTGCTTGTGACCACCGTGATCAGCAAGCAAAACGCGATTCCAAGACGTTTAGCGAGTGCCGGTTCGTCGATGGCTTTTTCAAGAACAGTGAGTTTGGACATGTCGATAGTCTACGACTGCACAGTCGCGTGTGAACGGAGTGCGGATTCTAAATGCAATGCACGCAGCGTCTTCAAGTCTGCCAACAGTGCCGAGCGAACTTCCACTGGGATGTTGGCCGGTCCACCTTCGGCAAATGCGGCTTCGATCGCCTTGGATTGGCTTACCGATAATTCGCCGTCACCGCCGGTCGTCGATTCGATCTGATGGTGGACCAGAAAAAACTCGGGGTCATGGATCACCGTTTCGAACAGCGATGGGCGATCGATCAGTGATTCCGTCGCTGCAATTCCGAACGCTTGGTCGCGATCAACCAGAATCGCCGGAGGTTCGATTTCGGCCGGGATCAGCAACAACCCCCAACGTTTGAACCGACGCCCCATCTTGCCGCTGCCCATGACAACGGCAAGCGGAATCGACAGCAGTAAACCGACCAGCATCGGTGAAAACCAGACCAACAGCTTCGGCGCGGCCAGTGCCGTCAATGCGGTAGCGACCAAGCCAATCAATGTGAAAACGAAAAACTGGCCCGCCGCTTCGCCCCATCGAACGCTGTGTTCGCTGCGCTGTTGCGCGGTCCACTTGATGTTGGTCCCCAGCAACGTCGAAATCACGAACCGTGAATGAAACAGCGCCATGATCGGCGACAGCAGTATCGAACACACCATTTCGGCCAATCCGCCGGTCCAAGTTCGCATCACGCCACCAAAACGCGAACGCAGTTCACGGTCCGCGGTGATTGCGACGAGCGACAAAACTTTCGGCATCAGCAACATGCCCATCGAAACCACGAACAAACCAAGTGCATCGACGTAAGTTTCTGTTGGCGGATTTGGCACAGCATCCTGCATCCGATCGATTACTGTCCCCACGATGCACAGTGCCGTGAACGCCAACCAGATCGGCGATGCGACGTACGCCATCACTCCCGACGAAAAGTGGAATCGTGATAGCGGATGAAAACCTTCGCTGATCGCAAGCCGAGCGTGCTGCAGATTGCCTTGGCACCACCGGTGGTCGCGAACTGCATAGTCGGCAAGCGTCGGCGGGCATTCTTCGTAGCTGCCGCCCAGATTGGTCGCCAGTTCGACTTTCCAGCCCGATCCCAACATCAACGCAGCCTCGACAAAATCGTGGCTTAGGATTTCGCCGCCCAAGGGAGCCTTGCCAGGCAGGATCGGCAGATCACAGTGCTGCAGGAATGGAGCCACACGAATGATCGCGTTGTGCCCCCAGTAGTTTCCTTGGCTGCCTGCCCACGCGGCGAAACCTTCGACGAAGACGCGTCCGTACGCCGCCGATGCGAACTGTTGCACCCGAGCGAACAACGAATCGCGGCCGATCGGCGTTGGCGGCACTTGCAGGATACCGATCCGATCGTCCGCATCCATCCGCCGGACCAGTTCGATCATCGTTTGGCCTTCGACTAAACTGTCCGCGTCCAACACAATCATGTACGGATAGTGGCTGCCCCAACGCGAGCAAAAGTCCGCGATGTTGCCCGCCTTGCGAGCGACGTTGTGGCGCCGGTGGCGATAGAAAACGCGAGCGTCGGGATGTGAATCCGTCAGTTTCGCCCAGGCTTGTTCTTCTTGAAGCCAGACTTCGTAGTCGGTCGTGTCGCTGAGGATGTAGAAGTCAAACGTCGTCGTGTTGCCGGCTGCGGCGAGCGAACGAAGCATCGCCGTGATGCCTGCGAAAACTCGATCAGGTGACTCGTTGTAGACCGGCATCAGTATCGCCGTCGATGACAACGATTCCATGTCGCCGCTCATGTTCCCGCCGGCGCGATGCGGTTCAGTGCGAATCAGTCGCACCCATCCGACCACGGCTAATAGAAACGAGAAAGTGATCCAGCCGAACAGCAACGCGAACGCGGGGATGCTTGCCAGTTCGAACCCGTTGGTTCCCGAACCACCGGCGACAATGATCGCGTACTGCCATGACGCAAACGCGGTGACCAACACCGTCGACGTGATCACGGCGACGCGGGTGGCAACGATCGGCTTTAAGATCACGAGACCTTGGTGTCCTGGAGGTCGTGCGGTCTTACTTCATTCTTCTTTTCAACGAGAGTTGAGCCTAAACGAGGGGAAGATTCCAGCTCCGATCCCTCGGCTCGCTGGCGTTCGATTCTCCCAAAGCGAGAGTGAAGTGAACGTTTACAAGATAATGACTTAAAAACCGCACGACCTCCCTGGGCGGGGATGTTCTGGCCTGGATTGCGGCGAAACGGATTGATCAATCGGTTCGGCGCGGCTTTCGTCATCGGTCTAATTTGTTCCGCGGGAACCACGATTCGTCGCGATTGCAAGTGCTCGGTCCGCAAGTCGATCGCCTTTTCAAGTGCGAGTCGATCCAGCGGTATTGCGGCCTGCCGCGCAGAACCCGATATCGATTGTTCGGCCGCTCGGCTGACGACTTCTGTTGCCAGCGTGATTGCGTCGGGTTGGTTCAGTCCGCTTCGCAGTAAATACGAAACTGAAGCCTGGACTGCTTTTGCATACGTTGGATTTCGGAGCGCGTGATTGGCTAGAGGTGTGTCGATTCGCAATTGTGTTGGGAAGGCTTCCGACGCCGAACCGCGCAGTGAGTGCCCGCGATCACTTTGGTCGTGCATGGTCATTGAATAACAACCTTTCGCTCAGAGAGAAGAAGAGAGAGGAGAAGAGGCTAGTGAGTGTTTCGTCTTTCGACGTCGCCGTCTAGAACATCAAAACGTGTGCCAATGTCCGTTTGTAACGCTGCAAACCTTCTGTGGCCGAGGTTCGGGCTGCTTGGGAAGGCCCCGTTACAAACCGAACTAACCCCGCAAAGGCGTCTAATTGCACGCTAGCGTTATGCTTTGGTGGGAATCTCGGTTAACAAATGGCCAAGGGGGACTAAAGTGGCCGTAAAGTTTGGTAGAGAACGTTTGGGATTCATACAAAGCGAACGAAAAACAAATCGGAAAAGAGGTTCGTGTTGCTCGCAAACTGACCACGGTGATTCGGCGATTGTCGGCAGACCGTGCAAGCCAGCGTCTCGCGACCGATCCACCGCCCCACTTCCACCGTCCCACTACCGACTCTTCCCCCCCCAAGAATGCGATTGCACTTGCCAGTACGAGGTCAGCGCGACTCGCATGAAGATTCCTGATCCTTTTTACGATGGTAGCGCCTGTGAAGCGTTCCAAATCCGCAGTCTCGCGGCGTACCTTCCTTGCCGGAGGGATTTCTATACCATTGATGGCCGGCGGTCTGTTTCCTGGCTCTTCACTGGCTGATCCCGTGGTCCGATCGAATTTGAATCCAACCGGCCCGGGCAAACCGGACAAACCGGTTGCTGACTCGGAGGCAGAATTCTCGGATGCAGAATTCCTGGCTGACCTGCAACAGCGTTCTTACCGGTACTTCATCGAGGCCGCCGATCCATCGACGGGATTCATTCCTGATCGGGCCGCCGCAAACGGCACGGCAGCCTCGGATGTTGCCAGCAGTGCCGCGTGTGGCTTTGGCTTGACTGCTCATTCCATCGCCGCACGAAAAGGTTGGGTCGCGCGTGACGAGGCGCAACAGCGAACACGTCAGTTGCTGCGTTCGTTGCTGAATTTGGCCGAGCACGAGAATGGGTTTGTGTACCACTTCTTTGGTTGCCGTGACGGTGAACGTCGGTTGGACAGCGAAGCATCGTCGATCGACACAGCCTTGATGATCGCCGGTGCCATGGGAGCGCAAATGACGTTCGCCGACGATCATGAAATCTTCGAATTGTCAGACGAACTATATCGCCGAGTCGACTGGACTTGGATGCTTGGCGACAACGATTGCCTGCACATGGGCTGGACGCCCGAGGGTGGAATGCTGCCCTATCAATGGGACACGTTCAGCGAGTTGGTGATCTTGGTCCTGATTGCGATCGGCGCCCCGAACAACGCGATACCACCGCGATGCTGGCAGGCTTGGGATCGTGGCCGAGCATTGCATTTTCAGGGCGAGAGTTTCTTGAGTTATCCGCCGCTGTTTGTGCATCAGTACCCGATGGCGTACTTCGATTTCCGCGGGCTTCGTTCGCCTAGGGGTCGCAGTTACTGGGACAATTCAGTGCGTGCTCACCACGCTCAGATCGCGTTCATGTCTGAACTTGCACGTCGAAATCCAAAACACCTGTCGCACTATGGAACGGATCTCTGGGGGCTGACCAGCAGCGACAGCATCAACGGGTATCGTGATTGGGGCGGGCCGTACGAAGACGATCGATTCGAACTTGACCGTGGCATCGATGGCACGGTTGTGCCAAGTGCCGCCGGCGGCGGATTGGCGATCGTGCCACAGCAGGCAATGCATACTTTACGTCGGCAACACGCCCAATTTGGCGACCAAATCTATGGTCGCTATGGTTTCGTCAACGCGTACAACCCGGCGACCGACTGGGTCGGTTCGGACGTGATCGGCATCGACACCGGGATCACGTTGGCGATGGCCGACAATCTTGATTCGGGCGGAGTATGGCAAGCCTTCATGGCTCACCCGGCTGCAACACGTGCGTTGCAGTTGGCCGGGTTCACTTCGGCGACCTAACGCCAATCTTCGACTACAGGTACTCGCGTTTCTTCACCAAGCCGGGCATCGGGACGCTGTACAGGCCTTTGTCGTTGGGCATCAGTGGCGAGTCGCCGTCCATCGTCAACTTGTCGATGTCGGGCGCGAATTCGTGATCGTGCTTCATGAATTTCGCCAGCGTGATTTCTTGCCCGGTGTGCGCCGCCATGCGGCCCATCGACGTCACGGCGCTTGCCATCACGCCACGCTCGACTTCGTTGTACGGACGGTCTTCGCGGATCGCGTCGATCAGGTCGACCCATTCCAAGTCGTACGGGTTGGGTTCCGGTTGTGGAAACGCCCATGTCATCTTGTCTCGGGACATCGCTTGGTCGGAAAACAGACGGCTCTTCGCCGGCGTGTGTGACGCGGTCGAGATGATGCCGGTGCCTTTGGTGCCGTGGGCAAAACTTGCGAACTCTTGTTTGCATCCTGGCACGGTGCGTCCATCGACAAACAGCTTGGCGCCGTCGGCAAACGTGTATTCGATCGCGTAGTTGTCAAAGTTTTGGTCGACACAGTTTTCGCGATAGTGACGTCCACCGATTGCGATCGCTTTTTCGGGCCAAGCGTTCTTCATCCAACACGACTCGTCGATGTTGTGGATCAGGAAGTCGCTGACCGCGCCGCCGCTGAGCCATAGGAAACCGTGGAAGTTCGTGATCTGGTGATGCAGATGGGACATCGAGCCGTCGTTGGGCTCGACCGCCGCCGAAGCCGTTTTGCCGGCCATGCGGTACGCACGCAGCATATGAATGTCGCCGATCTCGCCACTTTGGATGCGGTCAAACATTTCCATGCGTCCACGACAGTGACGACACATCAGTCCCACGGCGACCTTCAAGTTCTTCTCGACGGC
This sequence comes from Rubripirellula sp., assembly GCA_049680385.1. Classification (GTDB taxonomy): domain Bacteria; phylum Planctomycetota; class Planctomycetia; order Pirellulales; family Pirellulaceae; genus Rubripirellula. The sequence continues at coordinate 7,188 of JBAUHR010001104.1, forward strand.
TTGCTTGTTGATTTCAAGCATTCGAACCGAAGTAGGCGCGTCGATCGTGACCGGTTTTTCCATGAAGACGTTCAGGCCCTTTTCGATCGCATAGCTGTAATGCACCCAGCGGAATCCAGGCGGTGTTGCCAAGATGACGACGTCGCCGGGACGAAGCTGGTCCATGGCTTGGCGATAGGCGTCGAAGCCCAAAAACTTTCGCTCGTCAGGCACGTCAACCTTGGCACCGATCGCATTGTGACCGGATAGCGCCGCGTACGTACTGTCCAGGTTCCGCTGAAAAACATCCGCGAGCGCCACTAACTTGATGGGGCCATTGTCGACCGACAACGCATTGAGCGCCGCGCCGGTTCCTCGGCCACCGCAACCCACCAGGGCGATACGAATGGTCGAGTCTTCGCCAGCGTGCACGTTCGGGGCGGCCGCAGAGACCAAGGTTGTGGCAGCCGCGACACGGCCAGTCGTCTTCAGGAATTCACGACGAGAGTTCGGTTGAGTCATCGGTGGGACTTTCAGGTTCAAAGGAGCGGGAGAGCGAAAACCAGAGATCGTTTGTTACTACTCTTTTGGGATGTCGGTTTTTTTTTAATCAGCCGGAACGCGCTAGCGTCCGGTTCTGCTTCGGGTCGGTTTGGTAGCGAGTGTCGTCAACGGTTAACCGTGTTTGCAACACCGCAACATCAGTTCGTTTAACCGTTAGCCGTAGGCGTACGCGACGTGAAATGCGTACGCCTGCGGCTAACGGTTAAACAATTAAAACGACAATCCGTTGACGAGTATCACTACTAAACGAAGGGCCAACTTAATCTTCGTCAACTTGAAGCGGATCGCATTTGTCCCACTTCGTGGCACGTTGCTCGGCGGTGGGTTCGGCGTAGGGACGGACGACACGGAATCCGACGCCCAACGCATCGGTGTGGTACCAAATGCTGCGAGGAAGTTGGGGGTCTTGGTCCGTCCACTCGTCGCTGGATCCTTCGCGAGCGGCGCTGCGCAGCATGTCGGGGCCATCATCCCAACCGCCGCCACGGACGACTCGCGGATACAGAGTCTTCGGGACGTTCAGTGGGTCAACCGACTTGGGATGATCAGCAAAGTATGACGGATCGTGTTGATCCAAAACCCACTCGGCAACATTGCCGTGCATGTCGTGCAGCCCCCACGGGTTCGGTTTTTTCTCGCCGACTTCGTGATATTCGTAATCGCTGTTGTCTTCGTACCAAGCGTGGTCGCCAAGCAGTTCAGGGTCGTCGCCAAAGGAATACGCGGTCGTCGTGCCAGCTCGGGCCGCGTATTCCCATTCGGCTTCGGTGGGCAATCGATAGTAGTGGCCAGTCTTGGCGGACAACCACTCACAGAACGTCCGCGCGGCGTGCTGAGTCATGCAGATTGCCGGATAGTCGCCCTTCCCCATCCCGAAGCTCATGTCGGTGTACGGTTCGGTCGGCTTGGAAATGCCGTCGACCAAGATGTCTCGTTGATTGGCGTCGACCGACATCATCTTGCGTCGCCGTTGGTCAAGCTGTTCGCTCCAACAATCGTATTGGTCCCACGTGACTTCGAACTTGCCCATCCAGAACGGTGATACCGTGACTTCGGCCTGCGGCCCTTCGTCGTCGTTGCGTTCGGCTTCGGTGGATGGCGATCCCATCAAGAACGTTCCACCGGGAATCGGCAGCATCTCAATTGACAGTTCCGTGTGCTCAATCGCTTCGGCGTAAGGCTGCATGGCCAACGGTTTCACCGGAGCGACGGGTGTGTCGGCGCGAACCAAAACACAGGCGGTGAATGCACAAAGCAGTGCGCAAGTTATCTTCATTTCTGAACGTCATGGTGTGAGGCGGGAATCTTGCGAGGCGGGAATCTTGCGAGGCGCGAATCTTGCGAGGCGGGGATCACGCGGAAACAGGTTCGGGGCGTCACACTCATTCACTTACGCTCAGGTCCTGCTTAAAAAAGAGGGTGAAGTTGCGAGTGCAAATGCTGGAAGTGTTTCCGATTAAGTTTCGATCGTGATTGTGTAGGCGGGGGATCATGATAACAGCGCGGCAATCGGGTCGCCGTCGCCGCCAATTTTAAAGGGGCGTCCGCTTGGTGAAAAGCGTTCTGCGTCGAGCGGCAATCCGGCGGCCGCCGCGATGGTGCGGTTAAAGTCGGACACCGAGACTTTGTCCTTGTTGACGCTGACACCCTGCTTGTCGGACTCGCCATAGACTTGACCGCCCTTGATGCCCGCACCAATCAGCAGCGACGAAAATGCACCGGGATGGTGATCGCGTCCGGCATTGGCGTTGATCTTTGGCGTTCGGCCAAACTCGGTGGTCAACACAATGAGGGTTTCGTCAAGCAGTCCGCTTTGGTTCAGGTCTCGCATCAGCGTGCTGAGGGCCGTGTCAAGTTGCTCGCCCTTGGTGGCTAGCGACGAGTACAGGTCTTGGTGCATGTCCCAACCACCGAAGTTGACTTCAACAAATCGAGCGCCGCCTTGAAC